>JBKJIX010000088.1:0-11513 GCA_046598205.1 Chitinophagaceae bacterium | reverse complement strand
GTGTACCAAAGTAATCGAATCTTTTCCACCACTGAAAAGCAAAGCAGGTTTTTCAAACTGTGCCGCCACCTCACGGAAAATATGAATGCTTTCCGCTTCCAGCTCCTGTAAATAATCCAAGTGATAATTGCTCATACTATTTTTTTATACTCAGTAACCTCTTTTCAATTTCTATTTGTCGTCGTTAATGTGATGAACAATGATATTCAGCTGAACGGAGCGACCCTTCGTTACCTCAGGGTAAACTCCAGGGACGATTATCTCTGGTAATGTCGCTGGTATCATAATTTTTTAAGCACCAAACGTTCCTACGGTACGATACCAACATTTATTTATTTCTACTACCCACCAAACGTTCCTATGGAACGTTAACCAATTTTTTTTTACCAAGTGTACTATGCAAGCCACACTCTTTCTGACTTGCTTCCCACCACCATCTTCCTGCACGGTCATCTTCACCCGGTTCAATAGCTCTTGTACATGGCGCACAACCGATACTGATAAATCCTTTATTATGCAGTGTATTGTACGGCACATTATGTTCGTTGATGTATGCAATCATTTCATCATAGGCCCAGTTAATAAGTGGACTGAATTTATACAACTGTCGTTGCTCATCCCATTCTATCATCGGCATACCTTTCCGGTTATCCGATTGCTCTGCTCTCAATCCCGTTATCCAAACCTTTGCGCCAGCTAATGCTCTGTTCAAGGGTTTTACTTTCCGTATATGGCAACATTCTTTCCTGTTCTCTACCGATTCATAAAAGCTATTCATTCCTTTTGCTCTTGTAAATGTTTCAACATCTGTAGCATCAGGAAAATAAATTTTTAGATTTGTTTTATACCTGGCATTTGTTTTTTCAATCAGTTCATACGTTTCGTAAAACAAACGGCCTGTATCCAGTGTAAATATTTCAACAGCAATTTTATTATTGCAGATAGCATCTGTTATCACCTGGTCTTCCTGTCCAAGGGATGATGAAAAAACAACTTGGCCAGGAAACAGTTCAGCAACTAACTGAATGGCACCCGGCAAGGAATTTTGTTCTATCTGTTGTATTTGTTCTGTGGTCAACATTAATTATAAATTCGGCTGCGGGGTATATCGCAGGTATGGTTTTACTACTTTTACTCCTTTAGGAAATTTCTTGATTGCATCTTCGGTTGATACGGCCGGTACAACGATTACATCTTCACCTTCCTTCCAGTTAGCCGGTGTAGCTACGCTGTAGTTAGCTGTCAATTGCAATGAATCTATTACTCTTAAAACTTCAACGAAATTTCTTCCGGTAGAAGCAGGGTAAGTGATAAATAATTTGAGTGCTTTATCAGGACCGATGATAAACAATGAACGAACTGTTGCAGTAGCAGAAGCATTGGGATGAATCATATCATACAAAGTGGCCACAGTTCTGTCTTCATCAGCAATAATCGGAAAATCAACAGTACAGTTTTGTGTTTCGTTGATATCCTTAATCCAGCCTGCATGTCTTTCTAATCCATCAACACTTACGGCCAATACTTTTACATTTCGCTTTGCAAATTCTTCAGCTAACAATGCTGTTGTTCCAAGCTCAGTTGTACAAACCGGCGTATAATCCGCAGGATGTGAAAATAATACACACCAGCCATCGCCGAGATATTCATAAAGATCGATTTCACCAATGGATGTTTGTGCTTTGAAGTTGGGAACTTTATCCCCTAAATGTAATGACATAGTATATAGTTTTAGTAGACTTTAATAAAAGACAAAAATAAGGCATTAAAAATACCCTACCAAGTCTATGGACTTATAATTCTGAAAGTTTTAACCGAACAATCGTTGGTAAAGAATGAAAATTAAACGACGAGATCTTTTAATGTTCGGTTTTCTACGATGCTTAGTGTGGCATCCCGCACCTGAATCATCATATCATGCAGGCCGCAATGCTTTTCGTTGCAGTTTTTACATCGTTCGTAGAAATAGAGACTTACACAGGGAAGCATAGCGATTGGGCCATTTATGAGGCGGATTACGGTAGCCACTTTCACTTTCTCCGGTTTCTGTTTTAGAAAATATCCTCCCCCCTTTCCTTTTTTGCTATCCAAAATATCTGCTTTTTTCAATTCAAGCAGTATGCTTTCTAAAAATTTTATAGGGATCTTCTTCTTTGCTGCAATTTCTGATATGAGTACAGGTCCTTCATTGAACTTTTCACTGAGGTAAGCCAGGGCTTTAAATGCATATTGCGATTTCTTTGAAAGCATATATGGCTAAAGTATTTCAAGTTTATAATGAATAGGAGAATTCTTTCGGAGCATAGCAGATACACCGCAATATTTTTCCAATGAAAGATCAATAGCTTTCTTCACCTTCTCTTCATTTTCCTTAGCCGTTTTAATCTTATAAGTAATATTAATGTCCTTATACACTTTGGGGTGTTCATCCGTCTGGTCTGCTTCCACGTCAATTTCAAAATCCGAAAATTGGACTCGCATTTTTTCCAAAATATCCACCACATCAATTCCTGAGCAACCAGCCAGGCCTGATAATAGTAAAGATTTAGGTCCGAACCCGTTGTGTCTGCCTCCATCAATATTAATTACGTTATGATCGAGATGGCTGGTAAACTCATGTGCCTTTTTCCATTTAGTTGTTGTCTTAGTCATACTACTCATTTAATTCAAAGCATGTTTTTTGTTCTGCGAAATATTTTCCAGCGTCCATTCAATTTTTTTTACAAAATTATTCTTTCTTTCCGGACAAATGGCTTTGTCACAAATTTGGCAGGAAAAAGGAAGGCATCCATCAGTATGAACGAATAATTCCAGCGATTCACCAAATTCCAGCCTGATCAGGGCTGCCAGCAGATCAATCTCCCGGTGTGCTTCATGTATATTCAGATACCACGGCACTGTCATATGACAATCCAGGTGTAAAACACTTCCATATTTTATTACCCGCAGATTATGCAGGTCTACCCAATTTTCTTTCCGGTTATTATTTAATACAACTACCATTCTACCCAATAGTTTTTCATCCGCCTCATCCATTATACTTGATATAGAACTTCTAACTATATTATAACCCGTATAAATAATATAAAGGCCCAAGACCAATGCTACTCCACTATCTATCCATTGATGGCCTGTTATGTACAGCAGTACCAGGCCAATAATAATTCCGATTGTTGACCATGTATCGGTTTGCAGATGTTTACCGCTTGCCATTAAGGCTGCAGAATTATTCTTTTTCCCTGTCTTCAAACAATACCACCCAACAGAAAAATTAATTACTGCTGTTACTGCCACTAAAAGTATTCCGTAGTCAATCTTATGCAATACTACAGGATTAACAAGGTGCCGGATTGCTTTATATATAATAATAGCTCCGGCTGCTCCAATCATAGTTCCCTCAATGGCGGCTGAAAGAAATTCAGCCTTACCGTGACCATAAGGATGATCCATATCACGGGGTTTACCAGCTATATACAAACTATATAAACCTATAAAACCCGCAGCTACATTAACGATGCTTTCTAATGCATCGGTAAGAATTGATACCGAGTTAGTAGAATAATAAGCCACAAATTTAACAGCCAGCAACAGTACAGAAACTGCTGCTACCCATTTTTGGACACTAATGTTTTGCTGTGCGGTTTTCAAATTGCAAAAAGACTTATTCGCCCAATTTTTCTTTATTATACTTCAGCCATTCGCTGCGGACATAGGTCAGAAATTCGGGCGGTGCGGCAGCAAATTCCTTTTCATTTTCGTAACGGCCAAATGTTCTTAGCATTTCATCACCTTCATCCTTTAGCCTGGGTGAGCTTTCCAGGTTTACATCTTTTTCTGTTACTGCATATTTTAAATCAGGACTGTAAGGAATCCACATACTTCCACGAAGTGCATATTTTACACCGTTCTCGTACATAATCAATTTCATCGTTGCCGGTGACACATCCCCCCGGCAGGCGACTGAATATTGTACTTTGATTTCTGCAATGCCATCTTTATCCAGATCCGTAATAGTCGCAGAGCCGGGAATAAAATCACAGGTAATGTCAACCGGGCATAATTTTTCAGCATCATTCATCATCCATACTTGTGTATAGTCGCCATCTTTTTTGGCATAATGAAAAGCATGAATTTCTGCTGACCGTCCTTCTTCCCCGTCCTTACTCTTCTCATCGTGTGGTGCAACAGAAGATGTGATAAGAATATTCTCTCCCAGGTTATCATTCCATTTCCACACTTCCTGCACGGTGCCTTTTACTTTTATAGATGCAGGAATGTCGGCAACGGCAATTTTAACCGGTGCAATAGAAACAGGTGCTATACTTGTTGGCGGATTATCCATCCTTGCTGTATCATACATCGCTTTATTAGGATCTTTTCTGGATGACGAGTTACAGCCAAGTAAGAAGGTTGCAAGTAAGATTGTAAAAAGTATTCTCATGGCAGTTGTTTTTTTGTTATCGAATATACTGAAATAAAATTCTCCTTTACCAACATTAAAACCAGGCAATACAGCCAGTATTCATGTAATTGTCAACCTCTATTTTATACTTGTTGAATGAAAGAAACGACCAATAACTCTGGCTATGCGGGCATATACTTCTCTATTAAAAAGCTGAGAATCCCTCATTGCCTTATAAATAAGAAAAAGACCAACCGGTAACAGAATAAAGGTGGCCAACCACATACCCCAAAAAGGGGTTAGTGTATTTTCCTTGGCCATTTTTTCACCTGCAGTACTGGAAAAATAAAAAATCATAAAGAAGATGATGGCGAATATCAACGGGGTTCCTAATCCACCCTTGCGGATGATGGAGCCAAGCGGTGCTCCAATAAGAAATAAAACTATACATGCCAGCGAAAGAACAATCTTACGATGCCATTCTATTTTATGCTTGCGCAAATTTCTATCCTTATCTTTCAACGTAGTCGCCAATGATTCATTATTGGCACGGATAGAACCAGCAATGTTCCGTATATTCTGGTTGACATTCGTTTTTGCAGAATCGGGCAACAACTCATCAAAACTTTTTGCGGATTTTATCTTACCTGCATCCGGCAAGGCATCTTTTTTCCATGCTGTATCAATCAGCTCTGCAAACTGAAACTGCCGTAGCATGTCCTTCTCTGTTTGTTCTTTCAGCAGTTTATTTTCTCTTTGTAAAGAATCAATCGTTTTTTCCAACTGCCGCATACTGTACATCCTTTCATTGTTCTTATTTACACTGTCTGCTGTGCGGTTATTAAATCCCAGCGAACTCAGGTCAAATTGTTTTTTGTATTCTTTAAAGCCAACTCTTATAAATTCTGTATTACTTCCATAATAATAATTACCCCTTTCCTGGTACCGCCAGCCATCTTTTAAATTAAATTCCAGGAATCGTTTATTTTCAGTTACCCTCATCACACCACTTTTAGCGATAATGAAATTGTCCTGCAAAGGATTACCCTGTTCGTAAATAATAACATCCTGTATCACACTATCGTTAGCTTCCTTTTTTCCAATCTTAATAGCAAAATTGGGAATCTTGTCGTAGAACACTCCTTCCTTCAAGTCAAAAGCTGGTTTTGACCATACAATATCGGCAAGCAATGTCCTTGATTTTAAATTCGCCACCGGTATCACATAATTGGAAAAAGCAAAAGCAACACCTGCCAGCAGGATACAAACAAAAAACAACGGTCGCATAAACCTAAGCAAAGAAATACCTGCAGATTTTATAGCCACCAGTTCAAAACTTTCACCAAGATTACCAAAGGTCATCAGCGAGGAAAGGAGAATAGCAAGCGGTAATGCCAGCGGCACGAGCACTGCACTCTGGTAAAGGATAAACTCAAAAATTATTTTCGTATCAATCCCCTTTCCTACAAAATCATCAATATATAGCCAGAAAAACTGCATGACGAGTACCAGCAACGTTATAAAAAAAGTTGCAATAAAGGGACCGATAAAGGCTTTTACAATCAGTTTATCTAACTTTTTGAACACTTATCTTTATTTAATGAGTGAAGCAAAAATAAGGCTTTCGCAAAAAGAGATGGAGATGGTTAGTAATGCCGACCTGATTTTAACAAAGAACAGTATTCTGCAAAAAGTAAATCATCTATTGGCTATGTTGCAGATAAAACAACAATATCATCTCGAATCGTTTCAAGCCCAATTACCCCGTCAGGCTATCAGCTCATCCCCAAAAATTTCAAAAGGAGAAAGTTATAAGGGCCTTCCTTATTTAATACTTGATTATCCAAGATTTTTTGAGAAAAAGAACATTTGTGCTATCAGAACAATGTTCTGGTGGGGAAATTTTTTTAGCGTTACACTTCATCTCTCTGGTACTCCTAAACAGGAAACAGAAGATAAACTAATTGCGGCTTACCCGTTGCTGAAAGAAAGAGATTATTACTGTTATATCAATGACGATCAGTGGGAACATCATTTTGAAAGAAATAACTACATCTCACTTACGCAAATAAGTAATACTGAGTTCGAAAACTTAGTGACAGAAAAACCATTTATAAAACTGGCAAATAAAATTCCACTGGAGCAATGGGATACTGCAGAAGAAATGCTGCTTACTTATTTCAAACAAATAATTGAAGTATTGGCTGATTAACCACCGAGACGATGAAAAAGTTCTTTCACCTGGTGATCCCATAAAGAAGTTTGATCCTTAATTTCTTTCTTCTCTGCAAAATCTTTAATAATAAGTATGGTTTGATTGGTAATCTCCGATTTGTCAATCCGAAATTCAAAATACTCTTCCTTAGGAGAGGCTTGCCAATGGAATCTGATAAACTTATCCTGTTCTTTTTCTACCAGATCAGCTTTTTCAAAAGATCCGTTCCAGCCAAAATAAAAGATATTATCTCTTTCATCAACTTTTTCTGCGAACCATTCTCCAAGACCTGCCGGGGTACAAAGAAATTCGTACAATATAGATGGCGAGCAGCGTACGGGGAACTCTAAAGTGTATAATTGTTTACTCATTCTTCTCTTTCTCGCTAAAAATCATTGCGATAGTTGCAATAATAGAAAATAAATCATTGCCGCAAAATAATTTATGGTTTATTTTTCCCTTTTTTTAATACCAAACCAAAATTTGTAAAATAAATCTCATGTGGAATCGTTAAGAGGATGTCAAAATTTATTTGGCTTTTTGGGGTCCATTGCCTAAATTGCCTTGAAATCCAATACGTTCTGAAAAACCAAAAACCCAATAAAACCCGTGGTGGGTATTTTTAGAGTCATAAGCGAACCAATCTTATAATTCTTAACCCTTTAAATACACCATACTTAATACCATTCCTATGAGCATGAGACAACTCAAAATCACGAAGTCTATTACGAATCGTGAATCCCAAAGTTTAGAAAAGTATCTTCAGGAGATCGGCAAAGTCGAACTTATTACCCCGGCAGAGGAGGTAAAATTAGCTGTACTTATCAGGCAAGGATGCCAAAAATCGCTGGACCGCCTTACCAAGGCCAACCTGCGATTTGTAGTATCTGTGGCAAAACAGTACCAAAACCAGGGTTTATCACTGCCTGATTTGATTAACGAGGGAAACGTTGGCTTAATCAAAGCCGCACAGCGTTTTGATGAAACCAGGGGATTCAAATTCATTTCCTACGCTGTTTGGTGGATTCGCCAGAGCATTTTACAAGCATTGGCCGAGCAATCAAGGATTGTACGATTACCGCTAAATAAAGTGGGACTGACCAATCGTATTCAAAAGGCCTATTCGCTGCTGGAACAGCAGTTTGAAAGAGAACCTTCAGCAGAAGAGTTGGCGGAAGTACTGGAAATGGATATTGAGGAAGTAACAGCTACCTTGGGTATCAATGGGCGTCATGTTAGCATGGACTCCCCTCTTTCTGATGGTGAAGAAAACACACTAATAGACGTATTGGAAAATACCAATGCTGAAAAAACAGATGGTGTATTGGTGCATGATGAGTCGCTGAAATTGGAGATTGACCGTAGTCTTAAGACACTTACGGAACGTCAAAAAGAGGTTATTTGCTTCTTCTTTGGTATCGGGGTTGACCATCCAATGAGCCTGGAAGATATTGGTGAACGATTCAGCCTGACAAGGGAAAGGGTTAGGCAGATTAAAGACAAAGCGATTACGAAGCTAAAAGCCTCCAATCGCTGTAGTATGCTGAGAACATATTTAGGAACTTAATCACGGATTAAATAATTAATTAAAAAGGATTTCACTGAAATAAACTCTACACTATACTTTACTTTATCTTTGAAAAAATGTAACCACTAAGGTTACATTTTTTTTAGTATGGCATTACAAGATTTAAAATACCAGGATTTAACGGAAAAAATCATTGGATGTGCAATGAAAGTACATCGTTATTTTGGGCCGGGATTTCCGGAAGTAGTTTACAAAAGAGCTTTGATGATAGAATTAAAAAAGATTGGTATCAATTTTAAAGAAGAAGTTGAAAGAGATATTGCTTATGACGGAAAAACTATTCATAAAAGAAGGCTTGATTTGATAGTAGAAGATGTTGTGCTATTAGAACTAAAAAGCTCTCAAAGAAGTAGATAATTCGGAAACAAATCAAATTTTGAATTATCTCCGTGTTTTCAAGATTGAGGTTGGTTTGCTACTGAATTTTGGCGCACCAAGTCTTTTTTTCAAAAGATTCATTCATACCATAAATGACTAATCCAAGAAATCCATTTTAATCATTCAATCCGTGTTATATGTTCAATAGTTTACAGGAAAAACTTGAAAGTGCTTTTAAGAACCTCAAAGGCCAGGGTCGTATCACTGAGCTTAACATTGCCACTACATTAAAAGAAATCCGCAGGGCCTTAGTGGATGCGGATGTGAACTATAAAATTGCCAAAGAATTTACTGACAAAGTGAAAGAACAGGCAATGGGTGAAAAAGTAATTAATGCTATTTCTCCTGGCCAGTTGATGACCAAGATTGTACAAGATGAACTGACCGAATTGATGGGTGGACAGGAAGCTGTTTTTAATGCGAAAGGCAATCCTGCCATTATCCTGATTGCTGGCTTACAAGGTAGCGGTAAAACCACTTTTAGTGGTAAGTTGGCAAATTTTCTGAAAACTAAGAAGGGCCTCTCTCCAATGCTCGTAGCCGCCGATATTTATCGCCCTGCTGCAATGGAACAGTTAAGGGTATTAGGTGAACAGATAGGTGTGGATGTTCATATTGAGCTGGAAAATAAAGACGCTGTTGACATAGCTAGAAATGCAGTAAAAGAAGCAAGAAGTAAGAACAAGAATGTGGTGATTATAGATACAGCCGGTCGCCTCGCAGTGGATGAAGTGATGATGAAAGAAGTGGCTGATGTAAAAAATGCTGTTAACCCACAAGAGATATTATTTGTGGTGGACAGCATGACCGGCCAGGATGCAGTAAATACTGCTAAAGCTTTTAATGAAAAACTTGATTTTACCGGTGTTGTTCTTACAAAGTTAGATGGTGATACCAGAGGCGGTGCAGCTATTTCTATCAAATACACGGTTAATAAACCAATCAAATTTACCAGCAGTGGTGAAAAGATGGATACACTGGATGTGTTTTACCCCGAAAGGATGGCACAACGTATTCTTGGTATGGGTGATATTACCAGTTTAGTAGAACGGGCACAGGAGCAATTTGATGAAGTAGAGGCGAAAAAATTAGAAGCTAAGATTCGCAAGAATAAGTTTGACTTTGCTGATTTCAAAACCCAGTTGGAAGCCATCAAAAAGATGGGCAATATGAAAGATATGCTGGGGATGATACCGGGAATGGGCAGCAAGCTAAAAGACGTTGACATCAATGACGATTCTTTCAAAGGCATTGAAGCCATGATAAACTCCATGACTCCTGCAGAAAGAGCTGATCCTGACCTGATTGACGGCAACCGTAAGAAACGTATAGCCAAAGGTGCTGGTAAAGATCTCAACGAATTAAATGCCTTTATCAAGCAGTTTGAGCAAATGAAGGGCATGATGAAAAATATGAACAAAATGGGAGCTATGGGCAGAATGATGCCGGGAATGAAGAGATAGCAAAATATTGAACAGATGAACAAGAAATATCGAATTATGAAGTAGGTTCAAAATTTTCTGTGTTTTCTATCTTATTTCGACATTCTAAATTCCTTGTTCGATATTCTTCTGTTTAATATTGCCTTTGTCGTCTCCCTTTCCTATTGTATATTTGCCGTCCGGTTTCAACCGGCCCCGATAACTATCGGGATAACAATTATTGTTTAACAACGTTAAATTTCTATTTAATGTCAGCCAAAATCCGTCTTCAAAGACACGGGTCCAAAAAAAGACCCTTTTACTTCATCGTTATTGCCGACTCCCGGGCACCCCGTGATGGCAAATTCATCCAGAAATTAGGTACTTACAATCCACTGACTGTTCCTGCTACAATTCAGCTTGACCGTCAGAAAGCATTGGAGTGGTTGAGCAAAGGTGCTACACCAACAGACACCGTTCGTCGCATCCTTAGCTTCAAAGGTGTATTGTATCTTAAGCACTTGCTCCGTGGTGTGGGGCTTGGCCTGTTTGATGATGCTGCTGCGATGGAAAAATTTACCAAGTGGAGTGCAGAGCATGAAGCACATTTGAAAAAACGCCAGGAAGATGCCTACAACAACAAAAGAGCAAGACGTCCGATGCCGGGTCGCAGACCTGAGAGAAGGGCAGAAAGCGAAGGTGGCAATGAAGGATAAATAAGTCCGCATCCTGAAAGTTCGTAATCCCGTCCGCCAGCTGGCAGACGGGATTTTTTTGTCTGACGGTCTCCGTCTGACAAATTGCAGATACCAACATTTATTACCGATTAATGCAAGACGGCTGTGTAAATTCGTATTACAATGGCAGAATATTTTAAGATAGGAAAACTAGTATCTGTCCACGGCCTTCAGGGCGAACTGCTTCTTAAACATGCGTTGGGAAAGAAAACATCATTGAAAGGATTACAGGCAATCTTCATTGAAGAAAAGAAAAACTCATTTCTGCCCTGGTTTATTGAATCTGCAAAAATTAAAGGCGAAGAAGAAATCTATTTGAAACTGGAAGGGATAAATACAAGAGAAGCTGCCATCAAACTCACTCAAAAAGAAATATGGGTGCCGGAAATTGATTTTAAAAAATTTGCTGCTAAAACTGCTCCGGCAAGTTTGCTCGGATATACCATTATCAATAATAATGAACCCCTTGGTGAAATAGTAGAATTGATAGAACAACCACATCAACTGCTTTGCCGGTTGGAAATAAAAGGGAAGGAAGTACTGATACCATTACACGAACAAACGCTGCAAAAAATAAATCATAAGAAAAAGGAAGTGCTGGTAGAGTTACCGGATGGATTGTTGGAAATTTATCTTACCTGACAATCATCTATGTTAATCAGCATTAATCTCCCGTCTTCAAACGGGACAAGTTATGGCCGATACAAAACACCATATTGCCCATTTCGACCTCGATTCCTTTTTTGTTTCTGTTGAAATAAGAAACAATCCT
>JBKJIX010000110.1:0-28362 GCA_046598205.1 Chitinophagaceae bacterium | reverse complement strand
CTGTACCATGGATTGGAACGAACAGCAGGATGCAGGCCGTTCCATTGTAGAAGCCACACAAGAATTGATTGGCAAATTTCCCGATTGGGAGCAGCCCATCCGGGACTACTATGGCCGATGGACAGAAATGCTGGGTGGACCTATTCCTGAATCTGTTGAAATTTTCAAACAGTTGAAAGCAAGCGGAAAGTATAAATTATATGCACTCACCAACTGGCAGGCTGGATTATTTGATATTGCATTGGTCCGTTACAACTTTCTGCATTGGTTTGATGGGAGAGTGGTAAGCGGCGAAGAAAAAATGAAGAAACCGGCTCCGAAGTTTTATCAGCTATTATTAAACCGGTATAAGGTAAAGGCTGAAGATGCTTTGTTTATTGATGATAGCTTGCGAAATATAAAAGCAGCGGAAGAGTTAGGAATTAATTGTATTCATTTTCAATCACCGGAACAATTTGCCAGGGAATTGACTGCGTATAATATTTAAGAAATGCTTTATTCCAACACCGGTCTCAACCACCTCTCTGCTTCCTCCAAACTCATTCCTTTTCGTTTGGAATAATCCTTTAACTGATCTTCTTAAATTTTGCCCAAACCAAAATAATGGCTTTGTTATGGGGTAAAATTTGATTAATTTAGTTATATGAAAGATGCAACAGCAAATAAACCTACTCTACGGGCTTCCCTGAGAACCGCATCCCGTGCTGCCAGGAGAAAAGCTTTTAGAAAAGGATTACCCATCGCTGTGTCAAAGAACGGTAAGGTTGTTTTTGTTTATAAGGATAACAGGGAAGTAATTATTCATTCACCTTCAGTAGTAAAATCCAAATAAAGGATGCCCCAGCCAAGGTTCAGGTTGTTTGCAGGCCCAAATGGTTCGGGCAAGACTTTCTTTTTTAATCATCTGCGAAATGACGGTATTATCCACACAGAGATTTATGTTAGTGCCGACCGGATTGAAGCGGAGCTAAAGAAAAAAACAAGGTTTAATTTTAATGCTTATCGTGTAAAGGTTGCAGACGACGAGTTCAAGAAACATATACTAACAGATGGGCTTTTTAGTAGTAAAATCAATGACCCTGCCTTTCTTAATTGCTTTACAATAAAAGGGGGCATATTAACTTTTAAGCTGGCGAGACATAAAATCAACTCTTATCATGCATCTTTTATTGCCACCTATCTTGTTACTAAACTTATGGAAACAGGGCAGTCTTTTTGTTTTGAAACTGTAATGTCTCATGTATCAAAAGTTGAATTCTTTTCACTAGCAAAACAAAAAGGATATAAAACCTACCTTTATTTTGTATTTACCGATAATGTTGAACTGAATATTGCCCGTGTAAAATTGAGGGTAAAACAAGGTCAGCATGACGTTGATGCTGAGCTTATAAAAAGCCGCTATCCAAGAACATTCCGATTGTTACCGCAAGCCCTTATTTTGTCTGATGAAGCCTATGTTATTGATAACTCAAATGAGCCAGAAATTGTTGCTGAAAAGCATGACGGGAGACTTAAGGTAGACAAAAATGCGAAACCTTTTATATTGAAATATCTGAAATAGCTAACTATTCCAACACCGGTCTCATCCATTTCTCGGCTTCCTCCAAACTCATACCTTTTCGTTTGGCATAATCTTCCAGCTGGTCTTTTCCGATTTTACCCAAACCAAAGTAATGGCTCTGCGGATGTGCAATATACCAGCCGCAAACGGAGGCAGGTGGATTCATCGCCAGGCTTTCAGTCATTTCAATACCGATGTTTTCAGTAACATTCAGCAGCTCAAATAATTTTATTTTTTCTGTATGGTCCGGACAGGCAGGGTAGCCCGGTGCCGGACGAATGCCCTTATATTCTTCCCGTATCATTTGTTCATTGGTCAGCGTTTCATTTTTTTCGTAACCCCAATATTCTTTTCTTACTTTTTCATGCAGGCTTTCTGCAAAAGCTTCTACAAAACGATCTGCTAATATTTGCACCAGTATTTTGTTGTAATCATCATGGTCAGCATCAAACTGGTCAATATATTTTTTTGCTCCGTGAATGGTAACAGCGAATGCACCCATGTAATCAGCCCCCTGTCCCCCGCTGGGGGAACTTAGGTTTGATGATTCTTTATGACTGGGGCGATTCTTCAAAGTCGAAGATATTAATGCAAGTGTTTTTTCAGTATTATTTAATACCTGTTCGTTTGTAATCCTCAATACATCAAATCCTTGTTCGTTTAACCACTTTGTTCTTATTTCATCAGATTCTTTATTTTCAGGAAGCTGGTGTATAAGGCCATCAATTTCTACTACGATCATCCTGTCAAGACAAACAAGGTCTGTAATATAACTACCGATAATATGTTGTCGCCTGAACTTGTAACCAGCCAGTTTCTTGTTTCTTAAATGTTCCCACAATAATTCCTCTGCCCGGGTTGGGTTTGCCCGGTGTTTTTCTGCAAACTCTTTCAATAGAGGATAGGTGGATGGATTTGCCCTGTAATAGACAGGGTCTTGCCCCACTTCCCAGCGGGAAGGGGCTTTAGTACCATCTCCGGTTATCCAACTATTTGATGGGGTTGGGCTCGGTTTAATAAAATCAGAAAGAGAATAACTTGGTTGTCCAACAGCCTTTTTTAATTGCTGACGCAATGACTCTAATTTTATTTCCCCCTTATCGGTTTGTAATGTAACAGTATCTGCATTGTTGGTGCTCGCCGGCCAAAAACCAATTACACCATCAGCCGTAAACCATTTTTCACCAACAATCTGTTGCACCATCTTTTGTGCATCATTATAAAGTCGGGTTGCCTCTACACCAAAAATTTTATCAGATAACACCTCCGGAAAACGGCCTGGCATTTCCCAGGCTATAAAGAAAGGCCCCCAGTCAATATATCTTGCAATGGTAGCCAAGTTATAATCTTTCAACACTTTCACACCATCTACCGCTGGTTTTGTTGGTTCATAGTTCTTCCAGTCAAAGTATTCTTTGGTAACAACTGCTTCTTCGTAAGGTATAAGTGTTTTTTTGCCTTTATTTAAAAATTGGGTTCGCAGGGCTTCATATTCCTTTTGTGTTTGCTGTAGTAATACTTCTTTTTGTTCTTTATTCAATAATGTGCTGACAGCAGTCACACTTCTCGATGCATCCAAAATATGCATCACTCCATTATCATATTGCGGCGCAATTTTTACAGCGGTGTGCATTCTTGATGTAGTGGCTCCGCCAATCAACAGCGGTTGTTTCATCCCACGGCGTTTCATTTCATGTGCCACATGCACCATTTCATCTAAGGAAGGAGTAATCAAACCACTTAGTCCAATAATATCTGCTTTTTCTTTCTCTGCGGTATCCAAAATTTTATCGGCCGGCACCATTACACCGAGGTCAACAATATCGTATCCGTTACAACCCAATACAACACCAACAATGTTTTTGCCAATGTCATGCACATCGCCTTTTACTGTTGCCAATAATACTTTTGGAGCACCGGCAGCTTCTTCATTAATAGTTCCGGCGGCAAGATGTGCTTGTTTTCTATCTTCCTTTTCTTGTTCTATATATGGCGTAAGAACGGCAACAGATTTTTTCATCACCCTTGCACTCTTTACTACCTGTGGCAAGAACATTTTTCCTGCACCAAATAAATCCCCTACCACATTCATTCCATCCATCAACGGGCCTTCAATAACATCCAGAGGTTTTGGATATTTCTGCCTTGCTTCTTCTGTATCTGCATCAATATAGTGGGTGATGCCGTTTACTAATGAATGCTTCAACCGTTCTTCCACCGAATTTTCTCTCCAGCTTTCATCTTTTATATTTTCTTTTCCTTTAGCTTTCACCGTATTTGCAAAGGCAATCAGGCTTTCGGTGGCTTCGTTATTATCATTATTGCGATTAAGAATTACATCTTCGCACAATTTTTTCAGTTTCGGCTCTATTTCATCATACACGACTAACTGTCCTGCATTTACAATCCCCATGTCCATGCCCGCCTTGATGGCATAGAAAAGAAATACACTGTTCATAGCTTCCCGCACATGGTCGTTGCCACGAAAGGCAAAGGAAAGATTACTAACGCCACCGCTTATTTTGGTTAGCGGCATCAATTTTTTTATTTCCGAAGTGGCTTCTATAAAATCAACACCATAATTGTTATGCTCTTCCATGCCGGTAGCAATGGCAAAAATGTTCGGATCAAAAATTATATCCTGCGGATCGAAGCCAACCTGTTCGGTTAGTATCTTATAGGCACGGTGACAGATTTCTACTTTACGTTTCTTGGTATCGGCCTGTCCTGTTTCATCAAAAGCCATTACGATAACGGATGCCCCATAACTCTGGCAGATGATGGCCTGTTCAATAAATTTAGCTTCACCCTCTTTCATTGAAATTGAATTCACAATACACTTGCCCTGCACACATTTCAACCCTGCTTCAATGATTTCAAACTTGGAAGAGTCAATCATGATGGGAATCTTCGCAATGTCCGGTTCACTTTGTACCAGGTTCAGGAAGGTTGTCATGGCCAGTACACCATCCAGCAAGGCATCATCCATGTTTACATCCAGCACCTGTGCGCCATTTTCTACCTGTTGCCGGGCCACACTTAATGCTTCTTCATATTTATTTTCTTTGATAAGGCGGGCAAACATTTTAGAACCAGTGACATTGGTTCTTTCACCAACGTTTACGAAATTGGTTTCTGGCCTTACAACTAAAGGTTCTAATCCTGATAACCTTAAATAAGGCCTGATGATAGTAGCGTCCTGCATCTAAGAATTCTTTTTTAAAAATAACTTTCTTACAAGGGAAAAGTTATTCACTACCAATATAAGAATGGATAGTAGTAATAAAAATAAAGAAGTTGTCATGCTAATTCTTTTTCAACTATGGGTAGTTGTCGCGGTGTAATATTTTTTACTTCATCTGCAATATGCTTAATATGGTCTGGTGTGGTACCGCAGCAGCCACCTACAATATTCACCCAGCCTTCTTTGGCCCAATCTTCTAAATAGTGTGCGGTTTCTTCCGGATGTTCATCGTATTCACCCATCGCATTGGGCAAGCCAGCATTGGGATAAGCTGATACATAACAACTGGCAATTTGTGACAACTCTTCAATATGTGGCCGCATTTCTTTTGCACCTAACGCACAGTTCAAACCAATACTTAATGGTTTGGCATGCATCACTGATGTATAGAAAGCTTCCAGTGTTTGTCCACTTAGTGTTCTGCCAGAAGCATCGGTGATGGTTCCGCTTATCATTACTGGCAGGGATTCTTTTTTTGTATCTCTGAAATATTTTTTAATGGCGAAGATTGCTCCCTTTGCATTAAGGGTATCAAAAATGGTTTCAATTAATAAAATATCAACACCTCCTTCCACCAAACCTTTTACCTGTTCGTAATAAGCAGCCACCACTTCGTCAAATGTTACAGCCCTGAAACCAGGATTATTTACATCGGGTGAAAGAGATAATGTTTTATTTAATGGACCGATAGCACCAGCCACCCATGCTTGCTTGCCCGATTGTTTGATGGCTTCTTTTGCACATTTGGCAGCGGCCACATTCAACTCATAAGCCAGCGATTGCATATCATAATCAGCCATAGCAATAGTAGTACTGCTGAAAGTATTGGTTTCAATAATATCAGCACCGGCATCAAGATATTCTTTGTGAATACCTGTAATGATATGTGGTTGTGTAATATTCAGCAGGTCGTTATTGCCTTTTACATCAGAAGGCCAATCCTTAAACCGTTCGCCACGATAATCAGCTTCGGTTAGTTTGTGCCGCTGAATCATAGTACCCATAGCACCATCAATGATTAAAATACGTTCCTTCAAACAATCCTGAATTGTCTTCATACAATTATTGTTTGTGAACTGTAAACGTTGGGAAACTATGAAAGGAGTTTCGTACCGTTTATTAGTTCTTGTTTAAGAAAGGCCGAACAATAAACAAATCTGCCTGTGAATGACTACAAAGCTAAGTTATAAAGGGATAATAAACAAGCCTGACGGGGGAGAGTCTTCAAGTAGAGATCGCAGGGTACGCAGAGGGTTAACGGCTGGAAACATAGCTCTCCACAGGTAAGCGGTTTTGAAGGCTTCTTGCCAGGGTCATTTCGTCGGCGTATTCCAGTTCGCCGCCAAAAGCAATACCACGGGCAATAGTAGTAATGCGGATATTTAAAGGCTGCCCACTGGATCCTGAGGATAGTTTCTTTTGAATATAATAGATGGTCGTATCGCCCTGTATATTAGGATTAAGGGCAAAGATGAGCTCTTCTGTTCTCTCTTTTTCGATGCGATAAACCAACGATTCGATATTCAATTGGTCAGGGCCAATACCATCTAATGGAGAAATGACACCATTTAATATATGATAAGTGCCATTATACTGCTGAGTGCTTTCAATGGCAATAACATCACGGATATTTTCCACCACACAAATCACTTCCTGCTTTCTCATAGAATTGGCACAGATAGAACAAATATCACCATCGGCCACATTGAAACAACGGTGGCAAAATTTTATCTCCGTCCGCATCCGGCCAATCACTTCACTGAACTGGCCTGTTACTTTGATGTCCTGTTTTAATAAATGCAACACCAACCGCAACGCCGTTTTTTTACCAATACCGGGAAGTTTGGCAAACTCGTTGACAGCATTTTCTAAGAGAGAGGAGGAGAACTGCATACGCAAATATAATCAATAGGCAATATGCAATTAACAATGGGCAATAAACCCTATAGCCGGAACACTCTGTTGTATATTGCAAATTGCTTATTGCCCATTGGCTACAAAATTATTTCAATCTCATTCTGCCAGGCTGGCTTAACGGTTATTCTTCTCTCAACTGGTTTTACCAGTTCGGGTTGTTTCTTTTTGCCAAAAAATTGGCCGGGGTCCCAGATGCCGTTTTTATTATCATCATATAAAATGCGGAGATCATACTCACCGGGAAGGAAAACGGTTTGTAAAAACTCAGCGGTAGTTAGGGGAACTGATTTGAAAAGTGTTTGCCCGGAGATAAATAGCAGAACCGGGTGTTTAGCCAGGTTAAGGTTCTTGAATCGTAATTGCAGTGAGCCGTAATCAGCCAGTTTTTTTGTTTTAAATGAAAGAGTATCGGTCTTTAATAATTTTTTACCTGCTGAGTCTTGTGCAAATTCTTTATCCAATATGATATGATATGTTGTATTTTCTTTCCAGGTATGGGTTAGTTGTATTTTTTTATTGGTACTGTCTTTTTTAAAAGAATAAGCACCGGCCGGATTAAAAACGGAATCTGTATAGAGTTTTATTTTTGTTGAGTCAAACAAGCGAAGCGGCTGTTCAAATGTCATAATGAAATTGCCTAACAAATCCTGCTGACCGGTATTGAGGTTGGTTTGATATTTTAACCGGGTATCTGCGGTATTGCCTCCACTTTTTATCCTGCCTCCGCCAATATTAAGATTAACTGGTGGAGCGGCTGACTCTGTTGTTTGCTTTGCTGCCCAGGCATACAAAGTGTCAGGCTCTGGTTTTAGGGCTGGCATTACTGGTTTATCAGCAAAGGCAAATAATTTTTCATCAGAATACCTACGGGTGCCACCTTCATCTTTCAACGCATAGATATAAAAAGTTTTAGGAGGCAGGTTTTTGAAAGTATAATTTCCGTTACCATCCAGTTTGGTAATGTACCGGGGTTTTTCGTATACCAGGACAGAGTCGTTGGCACTGGTATGCAGCATTACAATTAAGGTAGTATCTGTTTTTCCGGTTTCTGCCAGTATTACTTTTCCTGTTAGCTCTAACGAATCAATATACTTGCCTGTTGAAAAAGTATACGTAAATCCTTTTATCGGGTTGCCTTCGTTAAAATCCTTAATTGCTTCACCAAAGTTGATAGAATAAGTTGTGTTAGACTCTAGTGTGTCTTTTAGTTTTACGGTTACGGTATTTAATTTAGATTCAACAGAAGGATTGATTGTTGGAGAAGGGGAAACATTCAGATTTTCCAGCAGATTTTGTATATCCACAAACTCATCAAAAGTGAGAGTGATTTTGTTGCCGGTGAAATTCCGGGTAGAATCGCCGGGAGAAGCTTTTAATAAAACGGGAGGAATAGAATCTCTTGGCCCTCCTTGCGGCGGCACTATAGTGGCACAGCCCGGACCACTGATTACACTGATGGTAATGATTAGTATGAGAACTGCTGATGATATTAAGCCCCTGTAATTCATGTTGGCTGCAAACTTAACCTGTTTCGGCTTATTGGTTATTACTGCGTAGCAATTAATACCTAAAAATCCTGTTAATCATATCATTGTTTCTTCTTCTTCCGGCGGATGTAGTTCAACAGCGAGGTGATTAGACTTTACAAAATTGCACCAATCACAATCGGGTTTGCCGCAGCCGGTTTTAAATTCTTTATTCTGAATTTTTTGCCAGGTGTCCGTTATCTGGTGCGTTACAGTAGTTATATCGGCAGCATTAACGGGTACTATTTCAGTTTTATATTCATCATTAACCGGTTCTATAAAATCAAACTCTGTGCTTACGGCCTGCCAGTCGTTTGTTTTGTCGTTATC
This sequence comes from Chitinophagaceae bacterium, assembly GCA_046598205.1. GTDB lineage: Bacteria > Bacteroidota > Bacteroidia > Chitinophagales > Chitinophagaceae > JJ008. Next base: position 19,784 of record JBKJIX010000110.1, on the reverse strand, counting down.
CAACAAAATTTTATAAAAAACAGCCTGCCGCCAGTAATCGCCACCATTCGGTTCTTTCTCATTGGGCGGCACTAATTTCTTTTTAGCATTTTCGTATTTACCGGTTTTATAATCAACTACGTTTACCTGTTTTCCAGTAAACTCCAACTTATCTAATTTGCCATTGATGGGAACGTTTTGTACGGCTACATTTCGTACAGCTTTTTCAACGATAACTATTTTATTCCAGCGGTCAATGTGATAATCATAATAGGCAGGTAATATTTTTTGACCATACTCCATTTTTAATTTGAATGCTTCGGGTGTAAAAGCTTCCCGGTTATTTTTCATGTACCAGTTAAAATCATTTACCAGATCTTCTTTGGGTAAAAAAACATTTTCATTGGCCCGCATTTTTACAAACAACCTTTCTATAGACCAGTGAATAGCACTGCCAAAAGCCATGCTTTCATTTTTAGCAGCAGGCACCCGAATTAAATTTTGATAATAGAACCGTAACGGGCAGTTCAAATAATTATTAAGATGGGTGACGCTTAACGTATATCGCTTTAGTATCTGGTCAATATATTCTGCTTCTACCAATTCAATTTCTGGTTTTGCTTTTTCTGCAAATTGCAGCAGCAGGTAATCAGCCAGTAATATATCAGGAACTTGTTTTGGTGTGATTGACAAATTACTTCCTTCCAACAGTTCAGTTATAAAAGTGCTTTTAATTTGTTCTTTATCCTTATCATCTTTAACCGGGTACGATACTTGCAAATGTGTTTTTGCACGGGTAACGGCTACATAAAAAAGCCGCCTGCTTTCTTCGAGGTCAGAAGCTTTGGTACTATTGTTTACTAAAATATCAGGGAGTTTATAATTACGGTTGCCCCCTTTATTACTATCGTCCCATATTTTTTGAGTGCAGCCAATTACAAAAACATGGGCAAATTCAGAACCCTTCGCACCATGTGCAGTTACCATATTCACTCCTTCATCATTGGCTGTTATTTTATATAATGAAATGGGAAGCCGATTTTTTTTCATCGTATCAATATCAGCCAGCCAATCAGACAACGTTAATTCAGGATTACGATTATTCTCATCTTTTACATGGTTGAAAAAAGCATTTAATACTTGCATCAGCCATGATTTCTCCGGACTTTGTAGTACATAGGAAAGTACACCGGCTTTTTGAATTACTAACTCCAACAATTGTTGCAAAGTACTGTTGCCAGATGCTTTTAATAAGCCCTCCAGCATATCACTTACTTCTTTTATAGAATGACCATTTGCGGGGCTGAATAAATCTGTTTTAGGTAATGAAGATTCGGCCATTAACCGGCGAAGTGAATATGTATCTTCTTTGCTCACCCTGTTTTTTGCATTTACCGTCATACTAAGCTTAGCAATTTCTAATGGCGATAAGTTAAAAAAATCGCTGTGCAGTAAAAGGAATAACAGGTCGTCAGCACTGTAAGAAATATATTTTTCCTTATTAATCCAATTAAGAATCAGTAACAAGGTTTGAATAAACGGCAATTGAAGTATGTCAACTTTTCTTTTTGTATTAACAGGGATTTTCTTGCCTTCCAGCATAGTGGTGATAGTGGCTACCTGTGCATGGTTGCGGTAAATAATAGCAATCTCTTTTCCGCTGATGCCTTGCTGCACCAATGCTTCTATCTGCATAGCTACATCAATGGCTTCCTGTGCAGGATTAGCATACTCGGTAATGATGGGTTCAATAGAAATGCCCTGCAGGTTTGTATTGGCGGAAATAAGTGGTGTATCATTTTCCGGAAGAACAGTCCGCAGATTATTGTTAATAATTAAACGATGCGCTGCTGTTAGTATATTCTGTGTAGAACGGTAATTGTTGATGAGGTCTATCTTGGTTAGATTATCTGCATATTTTTTTTCTATTTCAATAATATTTTCCACGTTGGCATCCTGGAAAGAAAAAATACTCTGATCAGCATCACCTACTACAAATAAGTTGGGCACATCCCAATAGCTGGTAAGATGCTGTAGTAATAAGTTTTGTGAACGGCTGGTATCCTGAAACTCATCCACAAGAAAATACTGGTAACGTTCCTGGTAATCGAGTAATAAATTTTTATTCTTGTCAAAAGCATCCAGTACCCACAATATCATATCATCAAAATTGTAACGGCTTTCGGCTGCCATCATTTCATTGTAGCGGGGATACAGGTTGGCTGCTGCCCGCAGCATTTCCATTTTTTCTTTTTCATCGGCAATGGCTGCAGGTTTAGCATCGCCGGCATTAAATTCTTTATATTTTCTTTTGTAAAAGAAACCTTCTTTTGTTGGCAATTCAGCAAGGTAAGCATCAATACGTTCGTTCAGGTAAGCCGGTGTCCATGCTTCTTTCTTCATTAAACTGTACAATGATTTCAGCCGGTCTTTTTCATAGTACACTTCTCCCCGGAAACGTTTTAGAGGATTGTTTTTTTCAATGCTGTCAATCAGTTTATAGAAAAGATCAATCTCTTCCAGGTCGCCAATAGGAGCCAGGTTTAATTTTCCAAAATAAGTAAGATTATCCTGTATTACCTCATTACAAAACGAATGAAAAGTATGGATGCGTACATTGTAAGCTGCGCTGCCGATTATTTTCAGAAGGCGGTTCCTCATTTCGATAGCACCGTTATCTGTATAGGTTAAGCAGAGAATATTGTTAGGGTTAATATCGGTTTGCTGCAAGATGCTTGCAATGCGCAATGCCAGTATCTGTGTTTTTCCTGTACCAGGCCCTGCATTTACCATTACCGGCCCTTCGATGGTGGTAACGGCTTGTTGTTGCTGAGGATTCAGTCGTTGATACTCTTCTCTGAATTTAGCTTCTAATCTTTCTTTGTTAAATGACATCTGTTGCCGAACTTTTCTTTTTAAAAATGGTTATTCAAACGAATTTAAAACAATAATCTTCATGGCCGCACATTCCATTAAAACCATTCAAAAAATCCCTGTCTCTCTTGATAAAGCCTGGGACTATTTTTCCAACCCCGCCAATCTACAGGCTATTACTCCCGATAACATGGGTTTCAAAGTAATTTCCAAACATCATGGTGATGTTATGTATGCGGGTCAAATCATTGAGTACAGGGTAAAGCCTGTTTTAGGTATTCCTATTTACTGGATGACAGAAATAACACAGGTAAAAGACAAGGAATATTTTATAGATGAACAACGATTTGGCCCTTACAAACTATGGCATCATCAGCATCATTTTAAAGAAATAGCCGGTGGTGTGGAGATGACGGATATAGTATATTATAAAAATCCGCTTTGGTTCCTGGGTAATATTGCCAATGCCTTGTTTATAAAAAACAAACTCAAAGACATCTTCGATTACCGGTACAAAAAAGTAGAAGAGTTGTTTGGCAAATGGGATGTCAGTTAGCTCATTTTTTTCTGAACCACAATAGAAGCATAGCGACATAGAAATACACACATAGACCTTCTATGTTTTTCCTTATGTTTTCTATCATCCTATGGGGTAAAAATTATTATAACAACCCTTTTATTATTTTATTCCTGCTCTCTTTCTCAACTCTGCTATTGAAAGTACCATCATTCTACCGATAGGTTCGTTATCCCGGAATGTAATCAGTTTCATAAAGGAAGCATCTTTCGGAACGATAAGCGGTTCCTTGTATTTTGGATAATATTCATCAGGGAATGAATTGTCAAAACTGTAGTGAATATCCAAACCTTCTATTTCTGTTTCTAATTTTACTACTACTGTAGCCGTATCTTTTTTTGTAGCGGTTATGATAGGGTCATATATACTTCGGGCATATTTTACTTTTGCCATATCCAGTCTTTCAAAATGCTTTTCTACTCTTGTTGAAAAATCATTCCACCCGATAGCTATCGGGTTTCTTTTTGTTTTCGGACTCCACAGTGCTTCCGCAATAGCAAAAGCTCTTGGCCATGTCATGTATTGCAAATGCCTTGTATTATACACCTGTTCAGTCCAAAGGTTTGCCTGCCCACCTTTTACTAATGACTCATCAATACCTTCTGGGGCAGGATCAAACTGGTAAGCCTTTTTTAAACGCAGTGTTGCATATACTGGTGGTTCAATAGAAGCATCACCCTGCATATAATCTATATAAGCAAAATCAGTGGGGCTCATCACTACTTCATGTCCTTGTTTGGCGGCTTCAATGCCGCCTTTCATTCCCCGCCAGCTCATTACGGCAGCATTGGGGGCTAAGCCTCCATCGAGTATCTCATCCCAGCCAATCATCTTTTTCCCTTTGCTGTTTATGATCTTTTCTACTCTCTTAACAAAATAGCTTTGTACTTCATCCAGATCTTTCAGCTTTTCTTTTTGCATCAATGCTTTTATCTGTTCACTTTTCTCCCAGAAGTTACGGGCTGTTTCATCACCACCCATGTGGATGTAGTCAAAGGGAAATAGCTGCGCCACTTCGGTAAATACTTTATCTAAAAATTCATAAGCATATTCATTGGCGGGACAAATGGTATTATCTAACCTACCATAAAAGTGCTGACCGCCGCCGGGCCATATCATAAACCTGTCGCCGGGACTAACGTAATACTCTCCGGGTGTGCAGGACAATTCAGGATAAGAGGCAAGAGCTGCAAGGTTGTGACCCGGCACATCAATTTCTGGCAGTATATTGACATATCGGTCTGCTGCATATTTCACTAATTCTTTAATATCCTCATGAGTATAAAATCCACCATAAGTGGCTTTCTCGCCCGGTTGAGGTTTTGATAAGGTTCCGAAGGTGCCGGTTCTTTCTACCCGCCAGGCACCTACTTCAGTTAGGTTCGGCAAACTTTTTATTTGCAATCGCCAACCCTGATCATCTGTTAAGTGTAAATGCAGCAGGTTGAATTTATATTTCACCATCTGGTCAATATAATCTTTCACTTGTGCCACAGTAAAAAAATGTCTCGATACATCAAGCATCAAACCCCTCCAACCAAAGCGGGGATGATCTTCGATGGTAATAATAGGAACAAGCCAGTCAATCGGGGATTTTCGTATCCGATGTTCTTCAACCTCTTTCGGTAACAATTGTAACAAGGTCTGTACTCCATAGAAAATGCCTGCTGGTTCATTAGCTGTGATAGTTATTCCGCTGGCGGTAACTTTTAAGCGGTATCCTTCTTTCGGAATTGTTTTATCGGGTGTGAGTGAAAGGAATATTGATTTGGCTGTAGCTACAGTTCCTTCTTTTACTTTCACATCATTAGCCGTATTGCTTAATGTGACAGCAAGATTATCTGCGATTCTTTTTACATCTTGATTTTTCGGAGTGATGATAAACAGATAATAAGGTAATTCAAGAGAACCCAACCCGACTACTATTGAAACCGGCTGTGGGATCAATGTATTTTTCCATGGTGCTGCACGGCGGCTACCAGCTTTTTGAGCATGAACAGTAGTTACTGCAAAGACGAAAAAGGTTATGAGTACAAATATTTTTTTCATACAATATATTAAGCGGATACAATTTACTTGTTTAATCGAAGGAAAATAAAAAAGGCTGACAAGTTTTCCCAGTCAGCCCAATTAACTAATAAACCAATTAACCTGCACTATCCCGGCATTCTCGAAATATATTTCTCAATCTGTTTTATCTGGTCAACAATCTGTGGCGTTTTTGGCTTCAATGCTTTACACTTTCTGAAAAAATCTTTAGCGGCACGAAATTCTCTTTTGTTCATCATAATGCTGCACATCTGGAGATAAGCAGCCGCTTCATTTTCTTTATCCGGCAATCCCTTGCGAATGGCACCACGGATATAACTCTCCGCCTGCTTCAAATCATTTTTCTGCATCATCAGCATTCCCATTTGCAGCATACTGGCTCCTTCTGCTTCTTTCATGGGCATACCGAGGTCAAGGCCTTTCTTCATGCTTTTTTCTGCCCCTTCAAAATCCTGTTTCATCATGGCGATGTTGCCTTTCAAGGTATAATACACAGAACGAATGGGCTTGTATAACAAATTCGGAAACTTGATAGAGGCTAATACTTTTTCAGCACCATCCATATCACCTGCCTCCATATAAGATTGTATTAAACGAAGAGGGCCAAAGAAAAAATGCCCTAATATTAATATTACACCCACTAAGTAAAGAGGAAATCCTGGCCAGAAGCCTGCAGAATAATTTGCATAAATGCCTAGGGCTATCAGCGCTATTCCAACCCAAAGGCGATATTTAATAAGGAGGTTATAAAATTTCATTGCTAAAAATTAAAGGATTGCAAAGATAGGGTTTGAAAGATTAGTGGTTTTAAGCTGAGATTGATTATTTTTGCAGCCCGCCTTTTGAATCGATTTAGGTGGAATCCATTGGTCCCGTAGTTCAATGGATAGAATAGAAGTTTCCTAAACTTTTGATGTGAGTTCGATTCTCGCCGGGACTACTTTAACAATTAACCACTTGTAAATCAGGTGGTTTTTTGTTTTATAACTTTTCGGGATATTAAAATAATAGATTATTTTATCTAACAAAGTGTGCAGCAAAATGGTAAAAACAGTTTTTTCATAAATAGTTATTTATTTTTTTAAAAAACCGGTATACCGGATGCACATTAGTAATTACTCCTTGTCTATCCATATCACTTTTCCATGAATTGATTTTGAACTACCATCGGCAGTCTTTTCGGTTCTGTAATAATAGAAAGTGTAAATCACCGGTGAAGTACCGCTTTTTTGGGTTGAAGAAGATGAAATTCTATCAATCTTTAAAAAACGATTAATAATGGATTTAATCTTCTTGTCTTCTTCAGCCATCAAAAAACCTTCATTACCTCCATCATAACCGCTATATTTCCTGGGTCTGTTTTTCATTTCCTTTTCAGCATACAAACTATCTTTTGACATCTTGGCGAACCTGTCATCCCGGAGTGAATCTAAAAGTTTAGAATACGATTGAACTATTTGAATAATTTCTTTTCTGTATTTTTCGGGACCGTTAATAATTTCGAGGGAGTCGGTATTTTGTGCTGAAAGGCCATAAGCATAAACAATAAAATATAATACAATGGATATTCGTTTCATTACTTTTTACATTAATTAAAATATTAGAATATTTGGACTTCCACTCAATTAAAGCAATTAAGTATTCTCCCAATTAATCCAACTCTCTATTATCATTACCATTGCAAGAGTGTCAAGCTCGCAATAACGTAATAAAGAATCTGCAATATTCTTTCTTTGTTCTTGTGGTATGTCTGTAAATTGTAGATAATTATAAGCAATCATAGCCGCTCCACCATCTGCCACCTCTTCAAAGCCACTTAACATTTCATCCAGTTCTTCCCGGTCAAAATTTTCAAATACCCTTGGCAATGTTTTATATGGATCATAGCCCGTTTGTTCTGTGATCCAAATCTGATCTTCAAAGTTTAAGCTTTTGATTGACAAATTCTTCCCATATATACCACTACTGGAATATTTATTCCTTAAATATTGGCTATCATTTATCACGGCTGGTAATATTTGCTTTATTGAATTACTTCCCTTTGCCTTGGGAGAATAATAATACTTCAGAACCAATTCATAAAGATCAATCATAGCCCTATTCCCATGTTCATAATCAGTTCCTTTAACTTTCCAACGTGTAATGGAATCAATAAATTCGATATAAGAATCTCTTTCCACTTCCGGAATTTGCATATACCCCTCTATAAGCTGATTTCGTATGAATCTTAAATAGGTATTTTCATGATTATGATACCGAAAGATTGTGCCGCTATCAGTTTGTAAAGCTTTTTGTAAAGCCCTTATAAATTCAAGGTTAGGGTACACCCCCTGCTCAAAATGGATAAATTGATCCTTGTGTTCAACAGTTCCATCCTTTTGAATCGTATGATGTGAAAACTGGAATGCAATGCCCTGGTAAGGACTTGTATTCTTATGAAATGGTAAAGCCACCATACTTGTTTCAAAGTCTATCAGGTGCAATGGCCATTGCCATTTTTCTACCTCCTTCGCAAAACCATTATTATCGAAAAAACTGGTAATATCCTCCCCTTTGACTTTATTAACTTGAAGCATCCGTCGCTCATGTTTTGACAAGCCAGGTACTTCATTTTTCTTTTTTGAAGTAGTCTTTGGTAAAAGAAGTTCTTCAGGTATATTTTTTAAATAGAAAATATTTTGTCTGATACATTCCTCAGCATAGCTTTTGCTGCCGGAACCTCCTCCCCATAATTCCAGAACAAGTGGTTGATTTAAATCTTGCTTTGTAAGATTTGTTTGTTTTAGCCAACATTCATTAAATCCGCTTTTTAGGTTGTCTTTAGTATCACCGGGTGTTAATTTAAACTGGCAGTTTTTACATTTTTTCCCAATGGGAGTGAAGCGTTGTTCATTATTGGTATAAATTTCTGAGCAACTCTGAACAAATTCTTCAAATCCGATAATTTCCTGAAAATCCGTAGGTACGGGATATTTATTCAAGATCTTCTCAACTATATCATCAGCATTAATAACTTTCAGTACCGGAGTTCCTACTGATGCACTGGTAAGTCCGGCTTCAATTTTGACTTTTTTAAAGACACCATCCCTTACGATTCTAAACTTCTGGTTAAGTCCTTCTATATCGATTTTTGAAGCTTTGTCAACCAGAATCAGATTTGCTTTGATTTCAAAACCCTTATCGTGTAAATCTTTATGAACAACATATTTCTGAAAAGCGAGGTCATATAAATAAGGTATCCACTTCGTATTTATTCGTTCATTTGCTTTTCCTTCGTAAGAGAGAAAAGGAGGTTCACCTTCATCATCTTCACTATTAAAAGATTTTGATTTTACCTCATAGATATTAATTTGATTTCCTCTTTTCACAACTATATCCGTTCTCACAAACAAATTTTCATGTTTGAAAGCTGCCTCTGCAATCACTACCTCCTCCTTATCAAGTCTGATTTTCGTTTCCTGCAGGGCTTCGTCATACTTTAGGGTATTAATGGTAATGTTTTCATTAACAGGGTCATCACAAAACATAAATTTAGCAAGTTCACCCACCTGAAATCCACCTTCTGCCAGAGCCGTTAAAAACGGGTCATCAAAACTTTGATCTTTGTATTGATCCTTTTTTGATGTGTAATACAACTTTGTAATACATTCTAGCCCTAATTTAAATCTTGATTTACTTAAATATGGCGGTCGCATAAAATAAATCTTAATACTTAAATTTTACTTCTAAAATTTGATTAAATAAACCTCATTTAACTGGTGCCCTTTTAGTCCTCCCAATATTCATTACCCTTCTTATCAATATATCCATATGCAAAATCACTATCACTAAGTCGTATTTTAACTAAAGCCAATCCATTTCTAAACGGTTCAGCTGTAATAAATTTTCTTTCTGTAATCCATTTCCCTTTTTTATTCATGAAACCAATGTCACCGGAATAACATGCTCCTATTAATCCTTCTGAAAAACACTTATGCTCATATTCAACTGGTATCTTTTCATCTCCATCCTCATCATACCAAACTGTTTCGTGGCCATTTGTATCAATTAAGTAGTATACTCCGGAATCATTTTTACATATTGCGAAACCCTCAGAAAAGTCCTCAGCTAATTCATAAATAAATGGTGTAATAGCATTTCCATCTTTTGAAATATAACCCCATTTTCCATTCTTCCTAACCCTGGCATTCCCATTATTAAAATCATATGCTTCTTCATAAATAGTAGGAATTACAAAATTATTTTTTTTATCAATGAACCCCCATTTACCTGCTGTTGAAACTGCCGCCAGACCTTCTTTAAAATGAAAAGCGACGTCATAGATTAATGGGATCTCTAATACTCCTACTTTGTTTATTAATCCATACCGGTGATTTTTACTAGATTGCCTAATTGTGTTCCAGTCTGATTCGAGTGGATTAATTGCAACAACATTAGCAAACTTTTCTGCATACGGATTTAAAGGATCAAGCTCATCTACAATAGATACAACTGCAAGACCTTCGGAAAAAATAATTGAAACATCAGATATGCAGGAGACAATTTCCTTACCACTCTTATCAATTATACCATACTTCTCATTTTTTTCAACAGAAGCAAAGCTATTTTCAAAAACATCAACGTCATCATACTTTAATTCAACAATCAATTCCCCCCACTTATCAATAAATCCAGCCTTACCATTTAATTTCACACTTGCAAGTCCTTCTGAAAAATGCCGAACAGCATCATAAATCAATGGTATAACTAACCTTCCTTCATGGTCAACAAAACCCCATTTGCCGTTTATTACTACAGAAGACATACCTTCCTTACAATCTTTTACATTATCATATAGTAATTCCAATACCTTATTCCCAGCCTCATTTATAAGCCCCCATTTTTCATTTATACATACTGCAGCAACTCCTTTTGAAAATAAACACACATTGTCGTAATCACAGGCGATTACAATACCTGCATCAGGATAGGTGGTACAAAAGCCCCATTTTTTCCTTTTCGAAATGGTATTAACATGGTCAAAGTATTTAATGTAAATGGCCAATATTTTTTAGAGTACTTTTTGATTTTATAATTCAAAAGGCAAAACTTTAGTTTTCTTGCTTCTAAGGCTATTTTTCCAGCTTTTAAAATGCTTGTATTTTTCTATATCGAAAGGTAATAATTCTAAACCGGCGTTTTTATATGCTACCTCTTCATCAATAAAAATACCTTTTTTCTGAAAGGCCTTTAATTTGTCATTTTCAGATTTTAACACCAAATTAAACTTCCCAAACTTTTCCCGATAGACTTCTTCCAGGTGTGCTATATTTTCTTTTATTTTATTGTAGTTTGATTCCGCATATAAGGTTTCACCAGCCAGTTTCCTTGGAAATGAATGCTCTTCTACGAGTTTTGTTCCTACTGGATCAATTTTAAGTGACTCGTATGCCTTTTTACTGATGAATCCGCTGTATAATTCAGTACTTGATGGTAAATACCAAATGCCAGCGCCTATAATTGTTTCCAAAAGACCTTTTTGCGCTGGAGTTGTTTGGGGATTATCATAAAGTTCTTTTGTTAGCAAAATAACTTGAGCTAATAATTCCGCTTTGTCCTTTAACGCTATTTTATTCATATTACAATACTTTAGATTATATTTATTATACTTTATTTTAAAAAAACATTGACTAAATATTCTTCAAAATAATTATCGCTAATATTCAGAGCTAGCTTTAACACTTTGAGAATTTCTTCATCCTTTACCATTCTCCCTTCCGAAACAGCATCCAGGCAACAACTGGCAAGTGTTCTGCTATTTTCATCTTCAGAATTAGATAGTATTTCTATAATAATCCATGGCCCGATTTCGTAAAATGAACTCCCTTTAAACAATTCTTCTTTTAAGGTAACATAATTTTCAGAAATTTCCTGTGACAGCATATTCTTTATGCGTAAATATTCCGTTTCAAAAGCTTTCCTTGCATCCTCCATTGTTTTAATATCCAGGTTACCCCTTTGAAATTACGACAACTCAGCTATTCCCTCCACCCGGTATTTAAGTAAATAGAATTTGAGAATATCTTCCGGTTCCAGGGACTCCCGGTAAACAGATGTTTCCTGGATATTATCGTCATCCAACAGGTGGATCAGCTCATGCTCCCAGGGACATCGGTCATATGCTGACAATTCATAACCTTTTTCATACTGGTTTCTCAGATAATCTATCAGCAAACCCCTATGTAAGAAAAGAAGATCGTTGCCATTTTTCTTATCAGCCCTTTCATAAAAATAGGAAGCTGCACCTTTCCCCTTTATCATAATGCCGAGAATATCCACGCCGATTTTGATGGAATGCAGGAATACATCTTTGAGCAAAGGCCATAAGAAAGCAGCGGCTTTTTTGAAATCTTCTTCCACCATCCGCTCTATATTGTCATAAAAAAGCAAATTGGCCTCATCAAACAATGGCTCATCCTCACAATCCTTTTTAAACCCCGGCAGGTCTTCCATCTAGTGCACTTCAAAATCACCGTCTTCATCAAGCGGATGAGGAGAAAGATATACTTTGACTGGAAGTTGCTCAATTTTCATAGTACCTAATTTTTATTAATTAGTGATTTTCATCTCAGTAGCATGGTTAGTAAATTCCCTTGCCCAATTCTGTTACCACTTGTATAAAAGTGACATTAATAGAAGGGTCATAGTGACCCAGGGAATTACCCCGTACATCATAAATGAAATAGCGGCTCCCTACTTTTACTATCTTGCCAATCATGTTACCGCTTCGGTCTTTTAGAATTTGTGTGGACATATTATTTGATTTTATTTTAGTTCATACGGAATTGTATCTTCTTGCCAGATCTCTGATCCCTTCAAGACGTTCTAAGCTAAGTTCACTTTCAGCTACAGGACAAATTGACGAAATATCATTTTTACAATTTGATTTTCTTAATTCATTACACAGAACCTCAAATACAGGACCTGGTAAATCCAGTAACAAGGGGCTTGTTTCGGTGTCATCTGCCAGCCAGGCTTTAATCTCAACTTCATCATACTTTTTTGAAACGGCATATTTCTTATTATGCAATTTGTCAATTATATAGATGAGCTTATAGCTATCGGAATAATTATTCCAATGTTCCTGCTGGGTGGTACACCATTTAGTGCCTGCACCATACATTTTTGATGCTTCAAATGACAACGGGGTTAAAACAATAAACTCTACTGAGTCGTAATATTTAACAACCAGCTTCTCTGCTTCCTTTTGGTTGTAAATCGAATCAGCAATCCTAACTTCATTTTCTATTGTACCCATTGAATTGTAGTCTGATATATCCGGGTTCTTTATTCTGCCAGCCTTGCTGTGAGACTCAAATTTTTTAATCAAATCAACAACATAATCATCAAATAAAATCTCTGACATAGTTTCCTTTACATCTCTATCCCCAATCTCTCTTTTTAGTAATTTTATAAAAAAAGACAGGTATTTATATGTTGGCGTTGGGTCTAAACTTGCTATCACCTCTATCAACGATACATCCAGCCGGGGATTTTGTTTTTTTATTTCATTAAGTCTTGACATATAATTGAATTCAAAAATTGAAAAAATAATTATGCCCCTTAAATCATCAGTTACAATACAATCTCTCAAGATTAAATTTTGCGATGGGGTTTGTTTTTGCCAGTAATGCGTATTCTTTTTTCACATTCTCATAAATTACTTTACCTGATTCCGAAATATATTTTGCCATGATACGGCAAAATTCAGAATTGGATTCATCAACAGCCTCCTGTCCAATGCCGGAAAATCCGCAATACCAGGCTTCCTGTTCCTCCGATATAAACATTCCTGTGAAAAACCCCTTTAACTGGTGCAGTTTAACAAAACAGTCGGCATTACACCAGATGTATACATTATCCTTTTTCAATTCCAACAGACCAAGTAATGAATAGTCAATTATGTAATTACCATCTAACGGAAACTGACGGACCGAAAACAGCCCGTTCGGACTGCCATGCCCCATCATGATGAGCCGCTCATGAGATTCAATTAAATCACTGATCTCCTGTTTGGTTTTATCCTTAGTGACTACTTCGGTATCCTTTAATAAGCCGGCATAACAGGTCTTAAGGAAGTCTGTGGTGCTGTCTTTGGGATGAATGACCAATGTTTTCATTATTTTAATTTTTCAGTACTTGTCATCTGTTTAAAAAAATGTTACTGGATGCCCTAAACTCTATTACTTAGTAAGATTTTCCTGATAGCCTTTGCATCACCACCAGTGAAATGGTTCGCATAAATACTTTGCATGCCATAGCCGTTAATTTGAATGGAAGCGCCGATTATTTTACTATGTATGATCACGGTGTCAATATTTTTACGGGCCATAGAAACAGAATCACTGTATAAGTAAAGCCAATCCAGGCTCCTGTTCTTTTTCCAGGTAACAAGTTCATCTGTGATAATAATTATTTCCGGAGCGGTAGGATCCCCGAACCTGAAAAATGAAGAAGAGAAACGGTATTCCATATTATGATTAATTACAGGGTTACTTACGATTACAAATATTTATTATGCACGGTCTTTACTGAAAACAACTCCCCGAAGTCAATTGTGATGATATACCAGTCTTCATGTTTTGACCAGCTATTGCATTTAGGGCATTGTGTATCTTCCCATTGTAAATCACATGACGGGCATTCGCCGGCAGTTTCGAAGGTGTTCCAAACATGGTCACAAGAGCAGGACCAGTGTCCCTTTCCGTCTGGCTGCCAATGGCATTGGGGACATTTAATCTCGGTATGAGCTGTTGACATAGCTTCAGTTTTATTGTTATGAAATATTTTTAATTATCAATCTTAATAAGATCAACCTCTTTAAATAGCTCACTTGCAAACCCGGAGTATATCAAATTCATCAATCACAAGCTTGAACATCACTTCTATCAACCAGGAATAGCCAAAAAGAATCCCCTCAACCCTACCATGCCCGGGACATTGTCCGTTGTTATAAAAAATATCAATAAAGTTGCCGCACTCGCCATTTCCAGCTCTCCTTGCCATCATTCTCCGAGTAGTATTTCTAGCATTTAAAATTTGTTGCAGAATCTGACATCTACACATTATTTCAGTTTTTCTGATTTTTTTAGTTGTGTTACAGTAAGCCCAGGGTTGTCAATCTTTAAATTCCCGGCATAAAAATACTACTTATTTTAATACTTTAAAAGTATTATTACACTTTTTGAATAAATTAAAACTTTTTTAACTAATTTAGCTTCAAAATGCCCCCTATGCTTTTATTAATTTCATCGGACCTGTGGGGGAAACCTCGAAGAATCAGACTTTCTGAACTTTTTCTTATGAAACAGGGCATGGCCGTACAAACAAAAAAGAACGCAGCTAATCAGAAGGGGAAGTATAAATACAAGGTTGTTTACCCTTCCGATTTAAATGACCCTCTAAAAGAACTGCAAACAGAGCAGCTGGCAGATTATTTTACCGATAAAGAAATCAAAGAAGAAAAGATCTTAACAAAGGAAGATTATATACTTTTTTGTAAAGGCATGGTGAAAGGTCTTTCTATGTTCAATTCGGAGAATAGCTTAATAGAAATTGCTAAATCAGGTTATAAGGGTATAATAGCCTCCAATCATTTTATTGTACTTCGTCCGGATTCCTCCATAAAAGAACATTTTCCATCACCATATTATCTGGAAAATATTATTGACCTGGTAATTCCAATGATGAATGAAATGATAAAAAACGCAAACTATATTACGATTTCAGAAATAGGCAAAATTTCGATTGAATTACCTTTACCGCCTTTAGAAAAGGACTTGAAAAAATTTGAAGATATTTTTAAACTTTGGAGAGATAACAGAGATTTATTTATAGAAGCCGAAAAAAAATTAAAGATTTATAATGAAGCATTTGCAAAGCAACTAAAAGTTGAATTGTCATAAAAAAATACTTAATGAATTACTTGAATTTATTTTAAACAAGTTTCCTAAACTTTTGATGTGAGTTCGATTCTCGCCGGGACTACCAATTTAATCAACCACTTGTAAGTCAGGTGTTTTTTTTTAAGAAAATACTATTTGTTTTTGGTATTAGAAAAATACAGATATGTGTAGCAAAGTGTGTAGCAGAATGCAAAAAATGGGTAAGTTTTTTGTTCAAATCTCAAACGTAGATTCAAGCTTTTTGATGGCGTTGTCTGAAAATTTGCTGGGGAACTGAGTGATGTTTACTTACTCACTGACCTACACAATAAATCGAATAAATGATTGATTATCTAAAATTATTGAGTTTAAATTTTGAAAATTAGTTTACAACCGACTAATCAATCTCCATATAACATGAAGAAATGAATTTGTTTTATAATTAATTGATATACAATATTATATCAACTTTTATGCACACTAACACTTTGTTTGTTAGTGTGCATTTTTTTTGTTATTATTGTATTTGAATGGAAGCAATAAGTAAATATATTAAGGAGCATTTTGGTGTAGTAGCAAAAATTTCGCCACTCAGTAAAAATGAATTGGCTCAGCTTCCTTTGTATCTCAGAGGAAATTATGTCCTATATAATGGTTCTATAGTTGACCAAAATATTATATGGGCAAAAGTGAAATCTGATGGGAACTATACTCCGGACCAAATTAAAAAACAAGGACAACAGCTCAAACAGTTTTTAGGGCTTCCGATTGTTTTTGTTTTTGATGAGATTGAAAGTTGGGAACGAAAAAGGTTAATAGAAAGAAGAATATCATTTGTTCAACCATTCAGACAAATGTATATACCTGAACTATTCCTGCAATTAAATGATTCTATACGTTCTTCTGAAAATAAAAATGAATTACGTTCTAAATATTTAACACCTCCGGCACAATGTGTTATACTCTATCATTTAGAGGTAGCTTCCCTGGAGAAAATACCATTTCAGGAAATTGCAAAAAAGGTACAGTACTCAACAATGACTGTCTCTCGTATTATTAAGGAACTTCATCGCTTTGAACTGGTAACAATTGAAGGAGTCAAAGAAAAATCAATCAGATTTAATTCACAAGGTAAAGCTCTATGGAAAAACATTCTACCTATACTCAGTTCACCTGTTCGTGAAGTTTGGTTCACAGATCAAATTCTGAACGATAATCATTTCAGAATTGGTGGCGATACTGCTTTGTCAACTTTTACTATGTTATCAGCGAGTAATCGGAAAACAAATGTTATAGGGAAAGATAAATTTCGTTCTATGAAAACAGCAGGAGCTTTGAAGAGTTTAGACAAAAAATACGGAGATAACAGAATTGAAGTATGGTTATATAATCCTGTAATACTTTCAGAAAACAAAAACGTGGATAAATTATCACTTTACTTATCCATGAAGGATGAAGAAGATGAAAGGGTCAAGGGGGCTTTGGAGGATCTTATAAATGAAATACAATGGTAGTCGGCTTAGATTTATTTATTCAACATTTTGAATCGTATACGGATCATTATGTTTTAATTGGCGGTAGTGCATGTGATTGGCAAATGGAACAAAAGGGTTTGCCATTCAGAGCTACAAAGGATATTGATATAATTCTGATAGTTGAAGCTCTCTCAGATGAATTTGTAAACCATTTTTGGCAATTTATAAAAGATGGTGAATATGCAATTGCGCAAGTTGGTGAGAAAAAGCAATTTTACAGATTTTTTAAACCTCAGGCAGCAGGATTTCCTGCAATGATTGAATTGTTTTCCCGCAGACCTGATTTAATTAAGGAGGTTGAAGGTATGCATCTGACTGATATTCCTACCAGTGAGGAAGCATCCAGTTTATCAGCAATTCTGTTGGATGAAGAGTACTACAAATTTGCCCTATCCAATACACAACTTATGGATGGTCTTCATCTTGCTAATGAGTTTGCATTGATTTGTCTGAAAGCAAGGGCGTCTATAAATAATACGAAAAGAAAGGCTGATGGACAAGAAGTACGATCGGAGGACATTTCTAAACATAAAAATGATGTCATTCGTTTAACGGCTACTTTAACACCCAATGTGGTGATACTGATTCCAGATATTGTAAAACAAGATTTAACTGAATATATCAACACAATCAGAACAGAAAATCCTGATATTAAACAATTACTGAAAGAGCAAGGTGCAGCCAATACAACATTGGACCAAATAATTGAACAATTGGAGATTACTTTTGCTTTGAAACAGTAGCATTTATTATAAAATTGTTATGGATGAAATGAAATTTACCCGTAAGGAATTATATGATCTTGTATGGTCCGGGCCACTAACTATAATCGCTAAGAAGTTTGAAACATCCGACTACGTTCTAAGAAAAGTTTGTAAAGATTTTAATATACCTCTCCCGAAATCTGGACATTGGATGAAGATCCAGTTTGGAAAACCTGTGGATATTGAACCGCTTGATGAGAATTATGCTGGTCCAAATGATGTATCGCTTTCAGAAACCCCAACTCCGGAAAATATAATCTCTGTATCAGTAGAACTGTCTTCGCCGGAGGCATTAAAATACGAGATTGAAAATGATAAGAGAGTGTCATTAGTAGTCCCTGACAGACTGGTAAATCCGGATAAATTAATTGTTTCTGCTAAAGAAAAACTATCACAAGCTCACGGATATCACAGTGAGGGTAACAGACTTAAAGTAAGGGATCAACTGAATGTGCTTGTAACGAAAGAGAACGTAGGAAGGGCACTAAGATTTATGGATACATTAATAAAGGCAGTCAGGGCCAGAGGTAATGATATAGAAATACGAAATGGTGAAACCTATGTTTTGATTTACGCAGAGAAAATTAAAATCAGTTGTAGAGAGAAAGCAAAAAGGATTGTTATGACTGATCGAACTTACAGTTATACGGAACTCAGAGCTACAGGTATACTTAGTTTTAATATTGAAGAGTTTAATACCAGGGAGTGGAAGGACGGAAAATTCAAGTTGGAGGAACAGCTTTCACGGATACTGGCTAAATTGGAATTGGAAGGGAAAAGAAAGCAGGAAGAAACTATTGATCGGGAGAAACGATGGGCAGAAGATGCCCGGCAAAGGAAAATAATTGAGGATATACAAAAAGCAAAGGAAAAACAACTTGAGGATTTCAGAACGCTAATAAAGAATTCCCGGAAGTATAGAGAGGTGGTAATGATACGGGAATATATAGCCGCTGTTGAGGAAAAAGCGAAAGGTTCCGGAGAGCTAACGGAGGAACTAAAAAACTGGATAGACTGGGCACAAAAAAAGACTGATTGGTATGACCCATTTTTAGACTATCCAGACCCCGATCTTGATGAGGTAGACAAAGAGACATTGACATTCAAAAAAACCAACCAGTGGTTTTAAAACGTTTTTAATGAGGACTAGGCTATGTAATATACTTTGGTGTGCAGCACTATGTGCAGCAAACCCCAATTTACCTACACACTTACCTACACAAAAAATTGATTAAATGATTGAGTATTAAATATTATTACGTTTAAACTTTGAATAGAAGTTTCCTAAACTTTTGATGTGAGTTCGATTCTCGCCGGGACTACCAAACCTCCTTCATTTTATTGAAGGAGGTTTTTATTATTGACCTGGTAGCCGGTGCCGGTTATTCATCCATCACTCCAAATTACTTATATTCGTAAGGGCATCTCACCAACATTTTAATGTATGCAAATAAGTTCCTCTTTTGAATTAAAAAATAAAGTAGCTATAATAACCGGGGCCAGCAAAGGCATTGGAAAAGCCATTGCCCGTGCCTTTGGTCAACAGGGGGCTAAAGTAATTGTGGTAAGTCGTAAAGCTGATGCTGTAAATGAAACGGCTGATGAATTTCGCAAAGAAGGAATTGATGCTACAGGTATTGCTGCACATATGGGTGACCCGGCTCAGATAAAAAATTTAGTTGAGCAAACTATACAAACCTATGGTGGCATTGATATCGTGGTAAATAATGCAGCCATCAATCCTGTTTTCGGACCGATATTACAAACCGATAATACAGTGCTCGATAAAATAATGGATGTAAATGTAAAAGGGCCGTTGGAGTTGTGCAGGCTTTCTCATTCATACATGAAGGAAAGAGGAGGAGGCTCCATTATCAATATCAGTAGTATTGAAGGTATTACACCGGGGCTGGGATTAGGATTATACAGCATTAGTAAAGCTACATTGATTGCTATGACTAAAGTATTGGCAAAAGAATGGGGTGCAGATAAAATAAGGGCTAATGTAATTTGCCCGGGGTTAGTTCAAACAAAATTCAGCGAAGCACTTACGGGCAATGAAAAAATTTTGAAAATGGTTTTA
>JBKJIX010000175.1:0-44312 GCA_046598205.1 Chitinophagaceae bacterium | reverse complement strand
CAGCTATCCGGTAATCGGGAAAAAGTTGGATATAATTTATACGAGAGTTAGTTCTGAAAAGAACTAATTTTTTAATTTTTGGATCAACTCTACATATTCTGTCATCGCATCCGATGTTGATTTTCCTTTTAATGCGGCCCATGCTTCATGTTTGGCCTTAGCCACAAAGTCAAAGGGATTGGAAGGCGGCTCCGTATTTACATCACCAATACTTCCTTGTTTATACAGTGAATAAAGTTGTAATAACGTTTCATTACTTGGTTTTTCAGATAAACTTTTACTTTCGGCTGCGGCTTGTTCAAATTGTTCATTTAGTTCCATGTGGTTCGTAGTTTCTTTTTTTTTGGTTGAAGGAATAATAGCCTGTAATGTTAGCGTTTTATTATGCAGATACTAACTATTAAAAGTGTTGCTTAACTTTATTTTGTCCTTGCATTATCAATAAAAATATTTTGTAACTGTCTTTTGTCGTTGATGGTACTGTAGAAATCATCCAGGAAATTTATCAACTCTTTTTTTGTTCTTGCAGCCAATAATGCAAAATTATTTATAAGAGAATAAATAGCTTCTTTTTTCCCTTTGTAAATAGTCATAGTGGCCTGCAACTCTTCCATTTTCCGTGGAAACCCTCTGTACACTCTTTCGGTAACTTTCTCAGTTCCCAATAGTTCATTCGGAACAGCATAGCCGGCATTTACAAAACCGGAATGATCAAAATCGTAAGGTACAGCATAAGGCAAGGCTGCTGCATTATACTTATCAAAGATCAATCGTATATTATGATTGTTGGGTACCGACCAGTCGCCATTGCTTATCATATACTCAAACACCGCCACTTTTGTCATCAGTTCCCTGTCAGTGCTTTCAGTCTGGTACTGTACTTTTGCTTTTTTAATACAATCATTTCTTTTGGCCAGGTTTTTATCGTCCTCAATAAGAAATGCATATTGGGAAAATGATTTTACTTTGCCTCGTGTGTCCGTATAGTTCACTTTCGCCAGCCTTACCCTGAAACTTTTATTTTCAAGCAGGTTATAAATTTTATAGACGAGGTATTCCTTCAGCAGCAATTGTTCATCGTTGCCATTAGTACCGCAGCCGATTACTAATTTTAATTTACCCAACGGTGAAAGACGGGGTGAAGCAGGTGAGCTGAAATCTACCATAATAGGCGGAATGTTACAGTATTCTCTTCGGAAATGCCCCCTTGGCGCAACAGTAATAGGTTCTTCGATAACTGTATTGTCAGTAAGCTTCAAACTTACTGTAGCCGGTTGAAACATATCTACACCTTTTTCTTTCTGCATTTTTGCAATGTCAGTAGCTAAGTTTATCTCTACGATGCCCTCATCAGTAAAGAATTTCACATTATCTACAGGTTGAGCTTTTACAAGCAAGGTACTGGTAATAAAAAATACCAGGGAAAGCCATTTTATTTTTTTCATAATAAAGGTGGTTGAGAAGGTTAATGAATATAGAAAATTACAAAATAATCATCAATTATAAACACACTTCACTATTTCATCACCTCTGGAATTGCGCTGCCAATACAACCGCTTGGCATCTCGATATGCAGCATAGCGGCGATAGTTGGCGCAATATCAGTCATATAGGTTTCCCTGTTCGTTTTTCCCTGTTTAATGCCCCAGCCATACCATAGCAATGGAATATGTGCATCATACGGGTTCCAAAGGCCATGTGTAGTACCGGTATTGCTAAAGGCATCAATGTAGCCTGGTTTCAATATTATTTGCACTTCACCATTGCGGCGGGGATAGTATCCGTTATTAATCATTTTACGGATGGTGGCGGGTAGTGGTGTTTCATTCAGTTCTTCCAATGCAAAAGCCCTGTCAACACCCGGCTCTGTTGATAACCGTTTTATAATCCATTTAATTATTTCTTCTTCATCCACCTTAGCAGAATCAAGGGAAGGGTGGTTGAGGTGCATCTGATAGTTTTCATCTGAAACGATAATTTTATTGATTTTATATTTCTCAGCTAATTCCTTATTAAGGTTGTTTGTAACTGTAGTCATAAAGACCCTGCCGCCGGGTAACCTGTTCTCTGATAAAAATTCTGGTGTTTGTATTACCCCATGATCTGCCGAAAGAAAAACGGTGTACTGACCTTTACCAACCTTACTGTCAAGAAAGTCTAAAAAACTGCCCAGTTCTTTATCTAATCTTAAAAATCCATCTTCCGATTCAATAGAGTTGGGGCCGTAAGAATGTCCGATATAATCCGGTGAAGAAAAACTTATAGCCAGAAAATCGGTAATATTATCCGCACCAAGTTGTTCACTCACTAAAGCAGCTTTGGCAAATTCGGCCGTCAGTGTATTGCCCATTGGTGTGGTAGAAATTTTTCCGTAGTCTTTTCCAATGTATTTTTTCAAACTATCATAGGGAAATTTATTACCGCCTAATGTTTTTGCTTCGTATGATTTTTCATCAGCTGTGCTGTTAACATAGGTAGCCGCCGGGTAAAGCAAATTCCAGCCCTGCTGATAATATTTGTCAACGATTTTGAGACTATTGAAATCATTCACCCATTTTGGCAATTGGTTCATGTAATAAGTAGAAGTAATCCAGCTGCCAACGGAGTTGTCATACCAGTAAGCAGCATTGGCACTATGACCGGCGGCTAAAATACCACCCCGGTCTTTTATAGCCACACCGATCACTTTGCTTTGGAAGTTAGTAGCCAATCTTAGTTCATCGCAGATAGTAGTTACCAGCATGTTTTTGGGGCTCATCTTTCCTTGTACGGATGAACTTCCTACTGTATTTACCGATTTATCTTCCGTGCAATAAACGGAACGCTGCTGTTCCCTATCCCACCAGAAATTACCTGTAATACCACTGATAGCAGGGACGGTGCCGGAATAGATAGTACTATGACCACAGGCTGTAACAGTAGGTGCATAGGGAACCAATGTATTTTCACAGGAGAAGCCCTGGTTCAGCATTCTTTTAAAACCTCCGTTAGCATCATACCTGTCGTAGAAACGATATAAGTAGTCCCACCGCATCTGATCTATCACAATACCAACAACCAACTTAGGCCGTGGAATACCTTGCTGTGCCGGAGCAGAAAAGCTGATTATCAGAACTAATAAAGCCGTAAATACTCTTTGCATGAAAATTTATTTCAACAAATGTAAGGGATTGATGTTTCGGATTTGTTACCTGTGCAGACGGTCTTTTGTCCGGGAAGGATGCTTTTACTGATTAAGGTGATTATATCAGGCTAAATCCCGGTATTTTTATTGTATGAAAACGATAGGATTAGCAGGCGGCACATCATGGATTTCATCCCAGGATTATTACAGACTTTTTAATGAAATAACAAACCAGCGGCTTGGTGGAAACGAAGCAGCAAGAATTGTTTTGTACTCTGTTAACTATGGTGAAATCGTCACTCTTACTAAAAAAGGTGATTGGGATGCCATAGCTGCCATTATGTGTGATGTGGCACAAAAAATTGAAAAGGCAGGGGCTGATTGTGTTTTATTGGGTGCTAATACGATGCATAATATTGCAGAGAGGGTGCAGGATGCTGTACAAATTCCGTTACTTCATATTGCCGATGCAACGGCAATTGCCATTAAAAAAAAAGGGTTGAAGAAAGTAGCCTTGTTAGGCACCCGTTACACCATGCTGTTTGATTTTTATAAAAAGAAACTGGAAGGACATGGTATTGAAACAATAATCCCTGATGATAAAGAAATTGAGTTTGTTAACGATGCTATTTATAACGAATTGGGCAAAGGAAAATTTTTACCCTCAACAAAGCAGTTG
Source organism: Chitinophagaceae bacterium (assembly GCA_046598205.1). Classification (GTDB taxonomy): domain Bacteria; phylum Bacteroidota; class Bacteroidia; order Chitinophagales; family Chitinophagaceae; genus JJ008. The sequence continues at coordinate 40,509 of JBKJIX010000175.1, read as the reverse complement.
TTTATTGACCTGATTAATAAATTAGCAGACGAAGGTGCGGAAGGGGCAATCTTAGGTTGCACTGAAATACCGATGCTGATAAAACAGGAGGATACACCGGTTCCTCTTTTTGATACTACCTTAATTCATGCAACAGCCGCAGTTGATTTTGCATTAGGGTGATTCAGTAATTAAGCATAGTTGAGATTTTTATTGTAGCCTCAGCCCTGGAGGGGCGAAATATTAGTAGAAATGTGCATTAAAGACATTTTCCAAAGCTCTATCGGAGCGACATAATTTTACATATCGCTCCGATGGAGCTCAGTACCCTGAATTTTTATTACTTACTACTGATATTACGACCCTATGGGTCTTAAATACACCTCAGATTTAATTAACATCGCAACTGGTTTAATTAATATTTGATAATTAGAGAGTTTAGTTGTTGTGCTTCTACTTAATCGGTGTACAATGCTCTGACAGAATCTCCACTTTTCCATTCTTTTTAATAAGGGTAATACTACACCGCTGTCTGTCATCAAACGGGCTGTTAAAGTAGGAGCCTTTTGCAATCCATATTGTATTTACAACGGCGGTGTTTCCTTCTATTTTAATATCAAATTGCTCCCGTTGCATACTGTTTAATTTATAATCAGCCGAACCGGCTGTTTGCACCACACTCTTCCTGTCAAACACAGCACCAGACTGTGTGTAATAAACATAAGAAGGGGATAATACAGAATCAACAGAGGAAGCTTTTTTATTTTTCCATCCATCATCAAAACGCTGAATGACGGCCACCACTTCTTCACGGGTCAGCGTCTCGTTTTGGGTGCAGGACAGACCAATAAAAACAATAACTATGGATATGAAATAGATTTTTTTCATGCGCCGCAAAGGTACATGGACAAAAATAATTTTGGTTGAATAAATTGCAGAAAAATTATCCATTCCGGTGAAGTCCCCAAAAGAAGAGTGCAGCGATAATAGACAACCCGCCAACTGTCCACCAAAGCACATTGAAGCCGGCATGTTCTGCTAACTGTGCTCCGCCCATTGGCCCAAGTGTTTGTGCAGCCGACCAGGCCATAGTATATATTGCCGCATATTGCCCCCGGTTGGATGGTTGGGTACGGGCAATCCAGTAACTATTCATAAATGGCATCGAAAGTATTTCTCCAAAAGTTACCAGCACTATCATGCTGATAGCAACAGTTACCGCCGCACCGGTAATATTCAATAGCAGAAATGACAACCCCACCATAAAAACACCAATGCTGATGTACAGAATATTTTTTTGTTTTCCTTCTAATTTATAAATCAATACCATTTCTACTAATGCGATGATGATTCCATTCGCTGCCATCAATACGCCAATGAAAGGGGTAGAGAAGTGAAGGTCTTTTTCAAAATAAAGAGGCAGATTGTTGAACAACTGGAAAAAACAACAGGCGAATAACATGGTGATAAAGGCAAAGGACAGGTAAGTTTTATCCTTATACGCTGATTGTATCAATGGGTCATCAATAGTTGTCTTTGCAGGAGCTGTGTAGCTAACAGGTTTCAATACCAACCACATTAACAATGCGGCGCCTATATTGGTAAATCCATCTACCCAAAACAATAATTCATAATTGATATGTGCCAGGAAACCACCAAGGGCACTACCAACGGCCCAACCAAGATTTATTGCCAGCCTGTTTAATGCGTAAGACCTGGTCCGGTTTTCTTCTTTGCTAAAAAAAGCAATAGCAGTAGAATTAGCAGGACGAAATGCTTCATTCACAAAACTCAGCAGAAAAGTAAAAATGCAAATAAGCGGATAGGTCTTCATCTGACCCAGCAGCATAAACAAAATGCCACCGACTGTCAGTGTAAATAACTGTACAGGATAAAATCCGATTTTGTCCGTTAGCCTGCCACCAAGCCAGGCCCCGCAAAAAGCACCAGCTCCAAACAGGCCAAATACAATACCAGCATCTCCCACGGAATAGCCCATTTCCGGACTGGTAAGATACAGCGACATAAACGGTACTACCATGGTACCGCTGCGGTTGATAAGCATTATCAGCGATAGCAGCCAGGTTTGCTTTGATAAACCGGAATAGGCATTACGATATGTTTTGACTGTAGCATTAAGCATAAAAGTCATGTAAAGTTATTGGAATGAAGATTGCGATGAGAATTAATGACAGAAACAAAACGTTATACGGTAAAGGTCAAATTGGTTTTTTTCCTTATTTTCATTTCCAAATTTAGCCAACATGAAGAAATATTTTATTCTGACAGGAATAGTAGTCACTGCATTGGTACTTTCTAATTGCAGTGGTTCAAAAAAAATAGCAGCAGTTCCTAAATCAAACTATGCCAATAATGTATCAGTAGTGATTATGAACAGCTGTTCGCCATGTCACATCCCCGCAAAAGGAGGTAATAAAAAGCCGTATGATAATTTTGCCAATGTAAAAACAGATATAGACGAGATTATCCGCCGCATAGAAATGAATCCTGAGGAAAGAGGCTTTATGCCATTTAAGAAAACAGTCAAACTCAGCGACAGCACTATTGCTGTATTTAAGAAGTGGAGAGATGATGGTTTGCTGGAAAAATAATATCTAAGGATAGGTAACAGGTTCCAGGTTCAGCACCTGGTGAATATGGTGGCGGAGATGTTTGATATAATCAACCGCAAGCCATTCTATGGAATGTAATTCTTCTGTTTGGCATTTTCGCTTTGCCATTTCCGGGGATGTATTTTTCAGAACTTCAGCAGCCTGTTTATTCAGCAAATACCAGAGATTGACAAGGTCATTGGTATTCCATTGCTGATAGTTGACAATGGTAACCCATTTGTCCTGATTATATACAATAGTGGGGCTATCCTCATATTGAGCTACTACAAACCGGCAAATATTACTCTGTGCAGAATCTATAAGATGACCAATGATTTCCATCTTGCTCCATTTATAAGGTGCCGGTTTAAATACCATGTCGCTTTCTGGTAGTAATTTCAATGCTTCCACATGCTGATCAATAAATGTTTTCAGTTGGTTGGCTATAGTTTGCATGTTGCAAGAAGATATTTATTGAACTGTAAAGTTATAATGCCTTTGGATGAGCTGGCAGCAAACCAACTATCCGCTGGAAAAAATGATTTAGTTACCTGTCAGGAGCTTGTACATATCCTTATTCCAATGCGTTTTGAGAATGGTATAAGAAAAATTGTTGTTTTCCGGGGGTAGTTCAATCATCCTTCGGGCAGCATATTTTGATACATACTGGTTCTCGTTGATCTTTTTCCATTCATATTTCTTTTCACTAAGAAGATTTTTCAGAAACTTATTAAAACAGGAGTCGCATCCGGCAATAATTTTTTCTGACTGGCACTTTCCGGATTTGTTGAATCCATAAATAAAATCGGCCGGTAAAGATTTGCCGGGTTTTATTGAGTAATGCAAAGCAGAATCGTTATCGGTTAGTGTAATAGTGAGACTATCATTCTTCGAAATCTGTTTTTGTAAATATTTCTTTACCTGTGCCTTGCTTTTGCCAATAAAGTTTTGAGAGAACCCTGCGGCAGGCAGCAATAATAAAAACAGAATAATCCGATTCATCGCTATTTCTTTTTACCAACTGAAAATGAGTACAAAAGTAGCCGCTTGCAGGTTACTAATTACAGATAGCAGAAAAGCCAGGCAACTGCACTTACAAACCATCGCCGCCATTATCTTTGCGCCTTGTTACGAAAGAATAATTTTAGGTGTATGGCATTATTTGAAAAAAAATTGGAAATAAAGAAGTCTGTTCTTCCGGGGGCAGGCAAGGGTTTATTTGCAAAAGAATTAATTCCGAAAGGAAGCAGGATAGTGGAGTATAAAGGGAAAATCAGTACCTGGAAAGAAGTAGATGATAATGATGGAGCAAATGGATATATCTATTATGTAAAACGCCATCATGTAATTGATGCAAGCAGGCATACTAGAGTGCTGGCCAGGTATGCCAACGATGCCAGGGGGCTACAGCGTATAAAGGGAATTAGGAACAATGCAGAGTATGTAGAAGTAGGGCTGAGAGTATATATTGAATCCTGTAAAGATATTCCTGCCGGGGCAGAGATATTGGTGGAGTATGGAAAGGAATACTGGGATGTGATTCGCCATAATATTAAAGTGGAAGAGCAGCGTCAAAAACTCAGGGAAAGGAAAGGTAAAAACCCGGAAGAGTAATAAAGAGTTGCTTTGGCTGCCGGAATGTAATTAGCCTTTTGTGATGGAAGGATAAGTTATTATTTTGTGTGCATAAACTACGGGATATTATTTTATGAAATGAGCCTTAAGTAAAACTTCCCAACTGCTAATGAATATTTATGGCGAATTACATGTGGCTTGTAGGGGCACACCTGTAGGGGCTGTTTTTTAGAACCGTTAATCCTCAATCAACAGCTACTGTCTGGGACATTGGTAATAGTATAATTAATACAAGCAGGGATCCTATTCTCCAGTTTTTCAGCCGGGTGACTATACGATTAAATACAGCTCACAGATAGGAGGGGTAATAGATACCGGGATATGAATTATCCGGATTCAATAGCTATCGGTTTAGCGACTTCAAAATTTCACTGAATATTTTTACACAGATACTGATGACCATTTAGTTCCTGCATAGAAAATCCCATTACGAAAAGAAATTTTTCATGCCGCTTATTGGCCACCGTTTTATAATAAAGAGTTTTTACACCTTTTGAAACAAGGTATTGTTTTTCTTTATCGAAAATAAAACGGCCTACTTTGTAATCCCGGTATTTGGGTACTGTATAATTGATAACAACTTCAGCAGTACCATTGTTATCCGGCCTTGCACTGAAGATATTGGCTATCACCAGATCCCTGAGTATTACAAAATTCAGTTTGCCTTCTAATTGTTCTCTTTTAAAATCGGGAAAGTAAACAGTTATATTTTTTTGATAGAAGGATAGAAACCGGTCAATCAAAATACCACCATTGCTGAATTCAAGCAGTTCAAAATGTTCTTTGCGTTCGTAAATCTTATAAAGATAGAAAAGATTGATAGCCAGAAGGATGCTGTTAGTAAGAATAATTGGAACGGCACCAAGCACCACGCCGTAGATGATAAAAGCTACATTCCCGCCAGTGTTCAACCAACGGAATTTTAAATCGTTGTTGACGAGCAACCCAATTGCCAATAATACAGAAGCAAGGTATCCAAAATAAGGTGCTATTTGTTGTAACATGCTGCAATGTTACAACAGGTAAATTACAGAAAGATAATGCGGTTATCTATTTCTGAAATGGGTCTTCCCACAACACCTGTTCTAACTATTGCCTGTAGCCATGCCGTTCATATAAATAGGAACAATTGCCGGAAGGTGGGGAATATTTTCAGCAACTAACATTCCCCAATAGGAAATATACAATTACAAAGACAGCAATAAAACCCAGGCATCCGCCACCCCATTTCCAGCCAGCATAGCCTGCTACCGCAGTTTTAATCCAATTTTTCATACCAATTTTTAAGGGGTAGTAATAATAAAACTGTGCCAATTCTTAATTTGCAGCTATGTACACTTTGCAAGAGGCCTCACACATTAAAAAAAAATTTTGGACAAGCTTTGGACAATATATGCGGCCCATTACCGGAGCCGGTGGTGATGCCATAAACTGGCTCAACTATAAAACAGGTGTCCGGCATATCTATTTCAGGATGGATGCTGATATGAACTATGCCTCCATAGCTATTGAATTGACACATCCCGACTCATTGATGAGGGAACAGCATTATGAAAAACTGAGACAAATAAGAAAAATGTTGGAAAAATCAACGGGTGAAAAATGGAATTGGCAGTTCAGCCAGGAACAAGATGGCAAGATCTTCAGCCGGGTAGGTAAAATGTTACCTGATGTAAATATTTTAAATGAAGGAGACTGGCCTGCTATTATTTCTTTTTTTAAGCCACGCATCATTGCTTTAGATAAATTCTGGATGATGGTTAAGGATGGTTTTGGCTGATACATTGAAATATAGTATGCCGGAACTATTGTCTATACTTTCTTTTCCATGATGGCAAACTCCAATGGTTGTGTTGGCACACCAAATTTTGTATCTGTAGGCATTGGTTTTATTTCACCGGTTTTTTGATAACCTAATCGTTCATACCAGGCAATTAACTCCTGACGAACAGAAATTACATTCATAAAAATGCAAGGGCAGTTATACTCTTTGGCATAGTGCTCCGCAGCTTTCATTAACTGTTTGCCAACACCACTTGCTTGTTGAAGCGGTGACACCGACAACATACCGAGGTATAAACCCCGTTCCTGTTGTTCAAGAAAAACCGATCCGGTGATATTCCCTTCGATAGTTGTGTATTTAAGAATTATAGCCTGCGACCTGTTCATTATCCCTGTAAGTGTTGGAATATCTGTTCGTAATTCACCTTTCAGCAAATCTGCTTCGGTTGTCCATCCTTTTTTTGATGCTTCACCACGGTAAGCACTATTGATCAGTGCTGTTAATGCTGGTGTATCTTCTAAGGAAGCAATAGTAACAGGCATGGGTAAAGTTTATTTTATCCGATTCAGTATTTAAAAACCTTACCCCCGGCCATTACTTCCTGTTTTGCTTCATCAAAAGTAGCTTTGAAACCAGTCCTTACGGATGCATTGGTCATTATGCTGGCAACGGAATGTGCATAGCCTGCTTCCACCGGGGCATTGGGTTGCTTGCGGCTTCTTATACATTCCATCCAGTTGCGCATATGAGCAGAGGTAAGTGTATCTGCACCAGTATTAGCAGATGCTATTGCCTTTACAGACAGATCGGCAAGGTCAACATTCGGTAAAAGATTGGGTTGCATATTCATGGCATCAGCATGATTTTTTCGTAAACCTCCTACAGCAGAAATTTTATTAGTGATAAGGTTTAGTTCACCCCCGTTGGAATAATAAATTTCAGCCGGCTTCTCATCACCATTGTGCATACGGGAGCTAAAGATTACCTGGAAACCAGAACTAGCATCATTAACCGGGCCATAGTCGAACACAGCGGTAGTAGTGTCCCAATTTTTACGGCCATCTTTCCACATATATATTCCGCCGTTGGCTACCACACTTCTTGGATGTTTTAAATCGGTGAACCAATGTACTGTATCTATCTGGTGACACATCCATTGGCCAGGCATACCGGAAGAGAAGGGCCAGAACAAACGATACTCCAAATATTTTCTGGGATCCCAGTTTTCAGCCGGGCGATTAATAAGAAAACGTTTCCAATCGGTGTCTTCCTGTTTTAGTTGTGCTACCAATGCAGGTCTTCTCCAACGGCCGGGTTGGTTTACATTCCAGCTCAATTCAACCATGGTGATATTTCCAAATTTTCTACTTTTTATAAATTCATTGGCTGCATGATAGTTAACACCACTTCTTCGTTGAGAGCCTACTTGCACAATATTGTTCGATGCTTTAATTGCTTTTAATGCCGCCCGGTTGTCTTCCATCGTTTCTGCAAAAGGTTTTTCTACATAGGCATCTTTTTTTGCTTTTACCGCTTCAATAGCATGGATGGCATGTTGGAAGTCGGCGGTACTGATGATAACAGCATCAAGGTCTTTTTGATTATATAATTCATCATTGTTCCTGCAGGCTGTTATATCATGTCCCATTTTATTTTTCAATGCTGCCACACCTTCTTCTCTTCTTATTTTCCATAAGTCGGATACGGCGACAATATCAAAATTTAATTCTTTATTATGATTCAAAAAGCTGGGAAACAAAGCTTGCCGGAAGCGGTCTGAATAGCCGACTACGCCAATCCGCACCCGGTCATTGGCGCCAATGATATTCCCATAGCTCTTTGCACTTAATCCCATGCCGGCAAAGTAAGTACCTGCGGCCACCATGGCGGACTGTTTTATAAATAAACGACGGGAGTTTGACATACTCGACATTTTAAAGTAGAAAAATTTTATTGAAGTTCTTTTATTTTAATATTCCGGTACGAAACAAAATTTCCGTGGTCTTGCAATAGAATATGCCCTTTAGCCGCCATACCAAAGTTGGCCCATTTTTCATACTTACTCCTCGCCACCAGGGCATAGAAGTAAGGAGTGCCACGTTGGTATTCCAATACTTTATATCCATTCAGCCAATGCTCTATACGGTTGTCAGGATAAACAATCAACCGGCCACGGTTCCATTCACCAATTTTCTTTTTTACATCTTTAGGTTGTAACGAAGGAATTAAATCATATAAAGAAGCCATTTTACGGTTGCCTATAGAGCCCAGTTTTGCATCAGGATGTTTATCATCATCCAGTACCTGATACTCCAGCCCGATAGCAGAGCCGCCGTTGTTTTCTTTTTCTGTTACAAAATATTTTATACCGCTATTGGCTGAATCAGTTATTTTAAATTCAAACTGCAATTCAAAAGCCCTATATTCTTTTTCTGTTACTATATCACCACCATTGGTAGATTCGGCACCGGTTGATGCCAACACACTTAACACACCGTCTTTTATTTCCCATCCTTTCTCCGGAAATTTTTCTTTGTAAGCACCCCGCCAGCCATTGGTTGTTTTACCATCCCATAACAATCGAAGACCGTTTACTTTTTCCTGTTCAGATAAATTATTAAGGAGATTATTTACAACATAAATTTTATCGGGAGGAGAAGCTTTAAGATTTTTTGTTTGTATGCGGATATTGCGCCAGCGGATATGCCGTCCGGCTTCTTCAGGTTTACCAATGGCATGAACCTGCAAGGCAATAAATCCTTTCAATGTAACATCATCTACCACATTAGCAGCCGCTATTCCATTTACCCAGGTACGGATATTGGTGCCAATACATTCCAACCGGTATTTATTCCACTGCCCGTTTTTAATAGCAGGTTTGGCAGCCGGGTTATATTCCATTGGATAGAGCCATCCTCTTCTTGCTTCGTCATACACTCCGCCAGACCATTGCCGGGGTGAGGGGTCTATTTCTAACTGGTAACCATGCACCCGTCCCTTCATGTATTCCTGAGTGGAGAGACTGCGGAATTGTATGCCGGAATTCATCGGGCTATCCACCTTAAATTCCAGTTCCAGTATAAAATCCCCGTAATCTTTTTCAGTAGCCAGAAAAGAATTAGGCTCATTAAAAACTGTAGTGCCAATAATCATCCTGTCTTTTACTTCATAGCTGGCTTTACCGTTCAGTTGTTTCCAGCCGGTCAAATCTTTACCATTGAAAAGGGATTCCCATTGTTCTTTTGGATTGGGTTGAGCAGCAATTCCAATAGAAAAGGCAGTGCATAGAAGAAGCATTAAATCTTTCATATACTAAGCAAATGAGGTGGAAACGAATGTAACAAAGTTTTGGAATTTATCTGTCATGGATATTGACAACTGTACCAAGGTTAAAAATACTGGTAGTACTGTCAGGTAAATTTTATCTTTATTCAAATCTTCAAAAATGAAAAAGTACTTCTTAGCGCCGGTTTTCCTTACTATAATTTTCCTGATTTGCATAAGCAATGTGAAAAATAAAGAAAGTGCCGGAGTAAAAGAAAAGAAGCAGTTGCAAGACAACACAACCCACCGTATTGACGGTAAATTTTTTAATGGCTCCTGGACCTACCGCAGTTTATTAAACGATCCAGACTGGAAACTGTCTTTTGACCGGCTTCAATTCGCCAGTGCAATTATGGACCTTAAAACTTTTGGCAAAGATTCTATCAGCGGAATTTTATATTGGGCAGATAATCCTAAACGAGGGCTTAACATCAGAGGGAAATATTACTACCAGGATACTGTAACCTGCTACAGTTTGATAGGTACAGGAAATGCTGCTCTCGGCACTCCCGGCTGGCAATATGATTATAAAGGAACGATAGTACCTAAATGGCCGAATGGAGTAAAGCAGGCCGACGCATTGGTAGGAAGTACAGTAAGGGCAAAACCACATAATGGTGCCCCTGCAGGGTTTGTGGCAACCACCTACATGGTGCGAAGATCAAATTAAAATATATTAAAGCCCGTCGATACCATATCGCCGGGCTTTATAAAAATTATAAAACTAATTAGACTTAGCAGCCATCATTGCTTGCGACTCTTCATAAGTAGGTCCATACATACCCGGGACTTTATTACCCGATGCCCTTAAATGAGCTACCAACTCACCGCGGTGATGATACAGGTGATTAAATAAAAACCCTCTTATCACTTGTATTTTTGGCATGGGAGGCATAATATCTTGTCCGCCCATTTGCATATGCCAGGTATTCATAAATGTTGATTCATCGGCATTCTCTAACACTTCTTTTGCTTTAGCAAGATTCTCTTCAAACTTTGCTGCAATATTTGACGCTTTACTGATATCGCCTTTGTCGTATTTATAAGAACCCATATCAAATATATCCTGGTTGATAGTACCATCAAACCAATTATATACTTCAGCAATATGTGATGCCAATTGCCCAACCGACCATAAATGGGGTTGTGGACGGTAGTCCAGTGCAGAATCAGGAATAGCGTTAATCAATTTTCGGGTGTTTTCTGCTTCATGAGCAAATTCACCGAGGAGTGCCTGTTTTATCATTTGTTTAAAATTTTGTGTACCTAAATTTAATTGTATTAACCCGTTGGCGGAATTATTTTTTATAGCCCCGGAGGGGCGAAATATTAGTAGAAAATATGCATGAAAGGCATTTCCCAGAGCTCCATAGGAGCGATATGTAGAACATGTCGCTCCTATGGAGCTCAATACCGTTATTTTTAATTACCCGCTACTGACATTTCGTCCGCCAATGGCGGACTTTAATACAACTCCAATTTAATTAACTCCGCCAACAGGTTTGTATTATTCCAATTGACCTTTTTCCCTTCATGATTTCTGCCTGCAGGTGTTGGATTTTTTACAGTCACTTTTAAAACCGGAGTAGAAAAGAATATTTATTCCCCTTACCGTAACCCGTTTACAGCTACAACAAATATTTTTGATTTTTTCATTCTTAAAATAGTACAATGAGTAAAGTATGGTTTATAACAGGTTGCTCTACTGGCTTTGGCCGCCACCTGGCACAGGAAGCATTGCAAAAAGGTGGTAGAGTGGCGGTAACGGCCCGCAATACCGGTGATGTACAAGACCTGGTAACAAAGTATCCTGATACGGCAGTGGCTATACAGTTAGATGTAACCAAACCTGAACAAGTGAAAGCGGCCGTAGAACAGGCAATGAAAGCTTTTAATGGTATTGATGTACTGGTTAATAATGCCGGTATTGGTTATTTCGGAGCCATAGAAGAAAGTGAAGAGGATGAAATACGCCGGATGTTTGAAATTAATTTCTTTGGCCTTGCCAGTGTTACCAATGCAGTACTACCCATTATGAGGGCACAACGCAGTGGCCATATCGTTAATATTTCTTCCGTAGGTGGAATGGTTGCCTATCCAGGTGTAGGCTTTTATAATGCTACTAAGTTTGCGGTTACTGGTTATTCAGAAGCATTAGCAAAAGAAGTAGGAGCATTGGGGATTAAAGTAACAGTAATAGCACCAAGCGGTTTCCGTACCGATTGGGCTGGCCGTTCTGCTAATAACACAAAGATTGTGATTGATGATTATGCTGCCACAGCACATGCCAATCAAAATACCATACGGGGCTATAGTGGTAATCAACCCGGTGATCCGGTAAGAGCCGCAAAAGCTATTGTAAAAGTTGTAGAGTCAGCTACACCACCTGTTCGGTTAATGCTGGGTGCAGGTGCATTAAAAGGGATACGAAATAAAATTGTGGAACTGCAAAATGATATTGATACCTGGGAAGCGACAACAGTATGGGCCGATCATCCTAAGGAGTAGCAAGGAATCTTTCATACTTTTTATAGCAGCATGACATTAAAACACAAAATATACAATCACTACCTGCAAGTCATCAATGATAAAATAGCAGGATTGCAAAAAGTACTGGCCGATTTAAAAGAAAGTGGTGCCAACGAAACCAAAAGCACCGCAGGTGATAAACATGAAACAGCATTAGCTATGTTGCAGATAGAACAGGCAAATGTAAGGGTGCAATTGAAAGAGGCGCAACAACAGCAAGCCGCACTGGAAAAAATAAACCCTGAGTTGTCTCCGGCCATTATTGTACCCGGTAGTCTTGTTAAAACCAATAAAGGTTATTTGTTTTTAAGTATGGCAGGGGGTAAGGCTATTGTTGATGGAAATACGGTAATGGCTTTATCACCGCAATCGCCATTGGGGCAGAAATTATTACAGGCAAGTATAAAGGACTCTGTTACTATTAATACTACTGCTTATACGATTGAAAGCATTGAGTAAAACATTTCATTTCCCGGCTTCCTTTTTTGCAAAAAGAAAATTAATTCTTGACTAAAGTAAAATTATGTCGTTTAATAACCCGGCGGGGCTTGCCATTGCCTGCTAACACCGGGCTTAGTTGCGGTGTGTCAATACTGAGCCTTTCTTTTACCTGTTCCTCCAAAAATTTATTCTCGGGTGTAGGATACACATTATTGATGGTAATTTTTCCGTCCAGCTCAATGGCATAATCAACCATCATAAAATATTCTCCTTTCTTAAGCTTCTTTGAAGTCATAACTTCCGCATTCAAAGTGCTGATGGACGAATCTATAAACTGTTTCCATATTTTATTATTATCCTTTGTTGTCGCAGCATTATCCACAGGGGTAACATTATTTATGGTTGTCGTTTTCTTTGTAGCAGAATCCGCAGTTAATACAGCCAGCTTTGCTTTTTCCGGTTCCACCGGTTTCTTACGGCTGGTATCAATTTTTGTACTCAGGTCATCACCTTTCTTTATCACCGTACCCGAATCTGTTTTCAGCTTTCCGCCATAGAGTGCATCTTTCAGTGTTTGTGCATTGGCAGTAACGGTTGTTATTACTAACAACAACAAAATTACTTTTTTCATATTAACTTCTTTAGATAATTGCTATTTTGGGTACTTGCTTCACCCTGCAATTTAAGTCGCAAAGATGTTAGCATATTCATAATCTCATTCCCTGGCTTTTTGATGTTGTTTTAAAAGGCGGCTGGCATATTTGGAGCAGTCTGCATATTAGTCTAAGACGATTGGGCAACCTTAGTCTATAGATCCTTCAGGTAAGTGCATAACCGGTTTAGGTCATCTTCATTTGAGAAGTCAATTTTTTTGCTCCTGGGTTGATGGTAAATCTTTTTTTGCCCTGAGCTGATATATTGACGCAGAATAAAACTGAAGCAGCTACAAACAAAAATTTATAGATAGTAGTATTGTTAGTTCCTAAAAGGTACAATTTTTAGTTTGAAATCGTACCCCGTATGCTTCAAATGGCATCACCTATTTCTTACTTACCCTGTACAACTTGCCGTTATCGGTAACTGCATAGAGCATGCCATTATAATATGCCACATCACGGAACCGTTCATTTTTATCTGCCAGTAATCTCTCTTCTCCTGCCACTTTATTGTTTACAATAACCAACCGGGCTATATGCTGACTGCTGAGTCCGCCAATGAAAAGGTTGTTTTTCCATTCTGGAATTGCAGAACCTGAATAGAAAGCCATACCACCAGGCGATAGTACCGGATCCCAATAATATACAGGTTGTTCCATTCCGTTTTTTTGCTGTATCGCATCGCCAATTTCATCACCACCATATTCAATGCCATAGGTAATGACAGGCCAGCCATAATTTTTACCGGATTTTATAATGTTGACTTCATCTCCACCACGGGGGCCAAACTCAGCTTCCCATAGTTCACCAGTGGCAGGGTGTATGTCCAAACTTTGTGCATTGCGGATGCCATACGCATATATCTCCGGCATGGCATTTCCCTTGTTAAGGAATGGATTGCCAGGAGCTGGTTTTCCTTCTTTAGTTATTTTAAAGATCTTTCCCAATCCTGAATTTAGTAATTGTGCCTGTGCCCTTCCTTCAAGAATTGATCTTTCGCCGGTGCTAACAAAAAGGTTTCCGTTTTTATCAAACACTAACCTCGATCCGAAATGCAATCCACTGCTTAATGCAGGAGTAGCACGGAAGATAACTGTGGGGTTATCAATTTTTGCTGCTGTCTCATTTAACTGGCCTTTGGCTACTGCCATCAGGTTTCCTGATCCATATTTTTCTGCATATGACCAGTAAATGGTTTTGTTTTTTGTAAAGCCCGGGTCTAATGCCACATCCAGCATTCCACCTTGTCCGCCGGCATCCACAGCAGGAAAGCCGGTAATCTTTTTTACCAATACACCACTCGCATCATGTATCTGCATGGAGCCGCTTTTAATGGTGATAAGTAAACGACCATCGGGTAGGGGAATAACCGCCCAGGGGTTACCTAATTTCTCTGCGATTTTATCAACCTTATATGGCGTAACAGTTTTTACGCTGCCAACTCTTGTTTGGCCGTTGAAGGCAGGCTTGTACTTTGAGTTTGGCTTTTTGCTTTCAACCGGGGGCATTTTGCTGGTGTCAACCCTGATGCCGCCGGTATTTGATGCGGCATTATTATTAGTGCATCCGGATGCATAAACTAAAGTCAGGATAGCGGATAAAAAAATAAAGTCTTTTGCTTGCATGAATTTTTTATTTTGTGAATTGTAAAAGTAATATACCAATATTTCCCATCTTATTCTTTAAAACAACTACTATACCAGCCTTTGTCGGCTGCAAAGATAAAAGTCAAAATTCTTATTTCCCCTCAAGAATAGCTTTCCACTTCTTTGTTGTGTTTTTATCGGCTTTTATAGTACCTAAGCTGCTGAGATCGTAGAAGTATTGTCCATCAAATTCTACTTTTGGAAAGGGATTTCCTTCAGTAAAATTAATTTCAGGCGAACTATGATTAGGTTTGGAAAACGAGAATTTATATTTCTTGCCATTAATCACAGCATTAAATCCAAAACCCATTCTCAAAAAAGGCCATTTGATGTCTTTCATCTCTGCTAATGGCACATTGAATTGTATCCCTTCTTCAGTGATGAATACAATTTTCCCTTTGTCCCATACTAGCACACCGGGTACTGCATTACCAACCAGGCTGGGGATATGCCACACTTTAGAAATTAATTGCTCACCCACTCGTATCTTGTTTTATTGTTTATGTAATAGGTTTCGAATATATGATTAGTTGCGGTTATCTGCCGGCTATGGAATATTTTATACTAAGAATGGCAACAGGCTAAAACAGCTGAAAAATCATCTCCATTTAAAAGCAAAATAACTACTGGGTTTATCAGTAGCATTACTTATGCCATGCAATTTTCCACTTTCTGCTATATATAAATCGCCGGGACCGGCTTTATAGGTTTTCCCATCAATCATCATTTCCGTTTCTCCGTTAATCAATAAAATGATTTCTGTGTCCACATGCTGGTGTGGCGCATGGCTGGGTCTTTTGGCTTTCAAGTAAGTAATGTGCATCTTATAGTTTTCACACATGGCGGTGGGGCGGTCAAAATATTCAAATTCATTGGTTATGCCTTCCGCAATCTTGCGGTTTTTCCGTTAGTTATCTGTTTTAACTGGTAAATCATTCCAATGAAAAACACCGGAGGTGATAGGTTGCATTTGTGCAAAAGTGTTAATGGCAATAGTATGTAATAAGAACAGTAACCTGATTTCCATCATCCTGATTTTATCTAAAGTTCAGCTAATTGAGGCGTTTTAAAGAAATGCTCTATCAAAAGTTTTATTTTCTTGATAAAGGGTGTTTTTGGATATTTCCCAAGTGCCGGTCAAAGCAATTTGTTACTGACCTTAACACATTATGTGCCACTAATAGATATTTTTTTCGTTCTTTTAATCTATGTGGTTAACGCTGGTAAAAAAGGCTCGGTTAGCTGTTATCCCTGAATTTTATAACTTTATGGCCTAATTGAAATAATATGAAAAGGTTTTTTGTGTCGTTGTCGTTTTTAGTTCTTGCTATATACTCCTATTCACAGGAGTTGAGCTATGTCACTTTTTCAGGAGGAACCACCTTTTCTTCTTTTTCTTTTACTACCGATCAGCAGATTATCATAAAAATTTCAGATGATGGCAAAGTGCTGGAATGGGGAAACCAATTAGAAGCTGGTCGCTATTATGGTACTCCTGGTAAACTGCAACCTTATATGGGAAGAGTGGATTATTACGGTACCGAGGCAGATTCCATTTCGAAAGGTAAAGTAAAAAGCATAGGCACTTGTAACATTACATATTATGGGGCCTTTGAAACAGTAGAAAAAGCCGGTAAGATAAGGTCAATCGGCAGAACTTCGCTGGATTATTATAGTAATTATGATAACACAGCCTTCAGGGGCAAATTAAAATTTGCTGGTAATACCATGTTCAGTTATTATTCCAATTACGATAATGAGGCTTTTGTTGGTAAGCTGAAATCAGTAGCCAATACATCACTTACTTATTATTCCACCTTTGATGATAAACTTATCAAAGGAAAAATAAAGAGTATTGGATCATTTAATTATTTATGGTATTCTTCTTTTGACAGCCGGATGTACCAGGGTGGTCTAAAGTCCGGTGCCCTTTTTCAAAACGTAAATGGAGTAGTCTATACAATCATGTAATATGATTTCAGGAGATATCATCAGTTCCTGCCTATAATGCCGGTAATAGTTTTGGTAACCCGTTGTGAATATAGAAATAAATTCGTATCCTTACTAAGCCAACAACCTTTCCAAACTAACTACTACCATCATGAACAGACAATTATTATTGGGTGTCGCCATAATCAGCATCATAGCATTTTCCTGCACAAAGGAAAACACCAAAAAACCAGTTACTGACACAACGGCAAGTTCTGAAGTCACTCAAATCAAAATCAATCAACCGGAAATTTTTTCCAATAGGGCAGAGGCAACTGCGGCTGCCACCACTGGATTTGTAACATACCTGATCCGGAGAGGGCAACATTACTGTGATCTGCGGCCTCTTAAAACTGTTAATGTCACTACAATGAATTTCCTGGCTAAGTTTGATCAGTCAGCTATCTATCAAACCATCAATGCTGATAATCAGTATGACATTAATAAGCTATGGGGTTTTTCTGAAGGCTATAATAATCAATACAACAGTGCCAGGATTGGCTGGGGTTATAGCAGCGGAGCCATTCGTTTGTACGGTTATGTTTATAGTAGAGGAGTTCGGTATTATCAGGAGATTACCACCGTTTTGCCTGAACAGGAAATCAATTGCAGCATAAGGATAGCTGGCAGCACTTATGTACTTTCAGCCAATGGGGCAAGTGTTACGCTGCCAAGAGGAACTACAGCTTCAACTGCTAAAGGGCTTCAACAATATCCTTACTTCGGTGGTGACGAAGTTGCACCCCACAATATTTCCATTTTTATTAAATCATTATAGAGGGGCTAATAATCAAACAAGCAATTAATACGGTCAGTATCAAATGAAAAACAGTTCAGTTTTTTTTCTTAGCGATATCTAATTCGCATAGTCAAGCTTCTATGTTGTTATTGGTCAGCAACGTAAATACTATTCAAATAAGATTTATCTTCCCTCATAAAACCGGTTTACATATGTCAAAACAATTATTTTTTTTCTACATTCTTTTCTCAATAGTCCTCAGTACTGCTGCACAACCTCAAAAGGATTCTGTTGATAATACTCTTGAAAGCTTTTTTAAACCTGTTAAGTGGAGAAGCATCGGGCCTTTTCGTGGCGGACGTTCCAATACTGCAACGGGTGTGGTTGGCAATATCAATACGTACTACATGGGTACTACCGGTGGCGGCCTATGGAAAACAGAAGATATGGGTACAACCTGGAGCAATATTTCAGATGGTTATTTTAAAACAGGTTCAGTAGGTGCGGTGGCAGTGGCAGAAAGTGACCCCAATGTTGTGTATGTAGGTATGGGTGAACATGCAGTACGGGGTGTTATGACGCATCATGGTGATGGTGTATATAAATCTACCGATGCAGGAAAAACATGGAAAAAAATAGGTCTTGATCTTACTCAGCATATTTCGAGAATTGTCATTCACCCTAAAGACCCTAACGTTGTATATGTTGCTGCGCAGGGTGCTTTGTATAGTAAATCATCACAACGGGGTATTTATAAATCAACAGATGGCGGCATCACCTGGAAAAATGTTTTATATGTAGATGATAAAACAGGTGGTGTAGAATTATCATTAGATATGAACAATCCACGAATCCTGTATGCAGCTATGTGGGAGCATGGCCGCCTTCCCTGGAAAGTACTTAGTGGTGGCACTGGTAGCGGCTTATATAAATCCACTGATTCAGGTGAGCATTGGGAAAAAATTCAGGAAGGACTACCAAAGGAATTGGGCAAAATGGCCATTGCGGTGTGCCGGTCTAATTCAGAAAAAGTATATGCGTTGATTGAAAGTGATTCTGATAAAGAACAAGGTGGTTTGTTTGTATCAAATAATGCTGGTAAAAGCTGGTCATTGGTAACAAATGAACATCAATTGGTACAACGGGCCTGGTACTATATTGAAGTATTTCCCGACCCGCAAAATGAAAATACTATCTATGTATTAAGTGCCCCGGCATTACGTTCCACTGACGGTGGTAAAACATGGGAAAAGCTTTCTGGCACACATGGCGATTTCCATGATTTATGGATCAATCCAACAAATTCAAAGAATATGGTGATTGCAAATGATGGTGGTGCTGCGGTATCAGTCAACTATGGAAAAACATGGAGTACACAAAGTAATATGCCAACGGCGCAGTTTTATCGAATCAATACAGACAATCAATTTCCTTATAGGATTTACGGTGGACAACAGGACAATACTTCTGTTTCAATAGCACACCGTGAATTAGGAGGAGGTGGTATCACTACCGCCAGTTGGACATATTCAGCGGGTGGCGAAAGTGCTTTCCTTGCTTTTAATCCGGACGATCCCCGTTATGTATTAGGCGGAAGTTACCAGGGCACTATTGAAGTATTGGATACAAAAGCTAAAGCTAGTACCAATATTATGGCTGCACCAATACAATATTTGGGACGGGATGCAAAAGACAATAAATATCGTTTCAACTGGAATGCACCCATCATCTGGAGTAAACATGAACCTGGTACCTATTATCACGGGTCGCAATATTTATTACGAACAACAGATATGGGAAAAACCTGGACAGAAGCTTCACCCGATCTTACCCGTAATGAAAAAGATAAACAGGGTAAGGGTGGCGGACCATATACCAACGAAGCCGTAGGTGCAGAAAATTATGGTACGTTGAGTTATGTTATCGAATCGCCGCATGAGAAGGGAGTGATATGGACAGGAAGTGATGATGGCTATGTATATCTTACCAAAGATGGCGGAGCTAATTGGCAAAACGTAACACCAAAAGGTTTGGCAGAATGTTTAATCAATGCCATTGAAGTATCGCCGCATGATAAAGCAACGGCCTACATTGCTACCACCCGGTATAAGTTTAATGATCATACTCCGGGGCTTTATAAAACAACAGACTATGGCAAAACATGGACTAAAATTGATACAGGTATTCCAACAGGAGCTTTTACAAGAGTAGTAAGAGAAGACGACCAACGAAAAGATTTACTTTTTGCCGGAACTGAAACCGGTGTTTATTTATCCTGGAATGCTGGCAAAGAATGGGTGCCGTTTCAGTTGAATTTGCCGGTGACTCCGATAACAGATTTACGTATTCACAAAGGCGACCTTATTGCTGCTACATCGGGCAGGTCATTCTGGATATTAGATGATATCGGATTGATTCGTCAATACAAAAAGGTTGTTGATTCTTTTGCCTTATATCAACCAGAAGATGCCTATCTCGTTAATGGCTCCAGTCAGTTAGATGAAACAAATGAAAGTTTTGATGGCAGCAACAAACTTCGTGGTGTAAATCCTGCATCCGGATTGGTTATTTATTATCATCTGCCTGCATTAAAAGCTACAGACCATATCAGCCTGGAAATAAAAGATGAAGCTGGCAAACTGGTGCGAACCATTTATTCTAAAAAAGACAGCCTCTATAAAAAATATGATGGTGGCCCATCGGCAGAGCCGCTGCTTTCAAAAGAAAAAGGGCTTAATCGTTTTGTTTGGGATATGCGCCATGCCACCATGCCAGGTGTACCGGGAGTCTATATAGAAAGCAGCTATAGCGGACATAAATCAGCACCGGGAAAATATTCCATTACAATTAAAATGGGATCAAAAACAATCAGCACTTCACCAGCTATTTTAGCTAATCCTTTATACAGTACCGATGCAGCTACATATAAAGAATACGATGCTGTAATGAGTGGTATGGAAAAAGAGCTGACGAATATGCATCAGATCATTAACAATCTTTATACAAAACAAGGACAACTGCAATCTTTATTGGCAAACTTACCTGTTGAAGAGAAGTTTACTGCCATTAAAAAAGAAGGACAGGCATTGCTGGAAAGAATGAAAAAATGGGATGAAGAAATGATACAACGAAAATCAAAAGCCTATGACGATGTAGAAAATTTCCCCAATAAGTTTACTGCTAATTATTTGTTCCTCATCAATCAAACGGAAAGTGATATACCAAGAGTAAACAAGCCTTCGTTAGACCGCTTGCAGGAATTGAATGCAGAATGGACAACGTTAAAAACAAGAGCCACCGAAATACTGGATAAAAATATACCGGCTCTAAATAAATTATTGTGGGAAGCCGGGATAGGTGCTATCTGGAAGAATTAATTGATTTAATAAATAAAATCAAGTATGGACTTTATTTATTTGAAACCTTTTGTTCCATCAGGCAGCAATTTTGAAGGATCAAAAAAATTGTTCCAGGATTTAGGGTTTGCTATTCACTGGGATACCGGTGATTATGCCGGTTTTGAAAATGGCAATTGTAAATTCATTTTGCAGAAATACGATAATAAAGAATTTGCAGAAAATTTTATGATCAGTGTCGGCGTAAGCAATGCAGATGAATTCTGGAAAGAAGTAACCGATAAACAATTGGTACAAAAATATGGGATTCGTTTAGGCGATCCAACCGATCAGCCTTATGGCAGAGAAGTCAATATTATTGATTTGGCCGGCGTATGCTGGCATTTTGTTCAGCAATAAATTTTTATCTTACTAAAGTGGTTGTTCCTTTTCTCCGGTACGCTTTATTATCTACACCTGTTCCTTCTACCATCCACACCAATACCTGGGTTCCTTGCAGTAGGCCTTTTATATTTCCATCCCACCCGGGTAATTCACTCTTTGTTTCAAATACTAACTGCCCCCACCTGTTAAACACCCTGAAATAGCGAAGCTCCTTAATACCCATCAGTGCTGGACGTAAAAAATCATTCAGCCCGTCATTGTTTGGTGTAAAAGCAGTAGGCACATAGATTTCAACAAACGGAATTATTTTAACTATCTGCCGGTCTGTGGTTATACACCCGGTGGTAGTTTTTATTTCAATAGAATATGATTGATCTGTTGTACTGGTAAATACAGGTGTATAGCTTACCGGGTTATCTAATTTAACAGTCGGACTCCACACCGCATTATAACCAAATTGCCTGGCCTGTAGTGGTAGCGGTAATCCAGTTACAGCATATTGTATAGGATAAGTAATTCCTGTTCTTGCCTTGTCAACTATAACTTCTTGTATTGAAGTTTTCAGGCTGCAACCATCTGCATTAATGAGCATGGCATGATACGCACCGGATTTTGTAGCCTTATAGGACGGCTGGATGGCACCGGGGATAATAACATTATTTCTATACCATTGAATACTGGATGCCGGGGGCACTCTTAATATGCAACTATCACCAAAGCCTTCGCAAAAAATGATTTTACCAAGCAGTTGCATAGAGGTATCAATAATTGATGGCTTCACCATAACAGTATCAGTATTTAAACATCCGCCGCCAGAATTGCGGACCGTAAGTATATAGGAAGTCGTTGCACCGGGATTGGCAAATGGATTTGCAATTGTTGGGTTGCTTAATCCTACGGTGGGACTCCAGTTATACACCCATGCCGGTTTGGAATTGACTCCCAATTGTACCGGGTTGTTATTGCAGGATACAACATCATTCCCGGCATTGGCTTTTATTTTTAAAGTATCTATTAGTTGGGCATATAAAGTATCAAGGCAGCCATAGCCATCAAAAGGCACCAATTCTACAGCAATAGTTGTACCTACCGGAGGAGGAGGCGTGAAGCTGATTGTTTGTTGTGAGCCGAGTACCTGTGTAAATGTATTATTATGCCAGGTATAACTCTGGTATCCGTATGGAGCCCTTACAGTGATAGCTGTATCATCGGGGCAATAAGTAGCACCAATAAACTCACTACTACATTCAGAATTTACATCAATATAGGCGTAGCCAAAATGTCTTCTGAAAGTACAATCGGCAGTTTTAAAAAATAACCGTATCGTTTTTCCAGCATTACCATCTAGGTTAATAGAAACCGCCGACCAGTCTTTGCACCAGATAGATGTATTATCCAACCGGATGGGAGATTCAAAAAAACCGGGAAGCGATGAACCGTTCGGGATAAAAGTAAAAGAGGAGCAATCAATACGAACATTGTCAGTAACATTTAGGATTTCAATCTCCATCCTCGGTTGTTGATAAGGCTGATGATTAGGATCCTGAAAAACAACTGCATAATGATAAATAAGTGAATAAGCACTCCGGTTGGCCGGGATGGTAAATTCGTAAGAGACGCCTTCGGCTTCTGTACCCGGCTGGTCATTTCCCAACCGGACAGAATGGCCGCTACCATTAGGACAGCTTACAGGAAAATCTCCATAAGGGTCTAATTGATTTACCTGACCTGAAGTATACATGGTATGCCTGCCAGTAACTGGCCCACTTTGAAACAATGAAATTACATTTTGACCACCCACTTCAGCAGTCGAACCGGTATAACAGGTCCATCCATTAAATGTTCCGCTTTCAAAATCAATATTAGGGGGACAGGTTTGTGCATTGGCAGCGAAAGAACACAGGCATGCAAACAATAATTTTAAACTGTAGCTTAATAAAGGGCTTTTAATTGTATGTGCAGCTCTGCAACTCTTCACCAGTAGAATTTGTATACTAAAGATAAATCATCATCATTGTATCGGGTAATTTCTCTTTTGCGTTGTCCACACCTTATTAATGTGATAATTTTCTTTTACGACAGATATATCGTTATTAGATTTGTAAACAGCCTCTTTTTAAAATAAATCTTAATATGACAGGCATAGCTATTAATTTTCAGCCCTTCCTGCAAAACAGCCTGGTGATAGCACAACCACTGAAAGAATCAGACTTTGAAGGACTATATACTGCTGCCTCAGACTCATTGATTTGGGAACAGCACCCCAATAAGAACAGGTATCAAAAGGACGCATTTGCCAACTATTTTAAAGGTGCTATGGAATCAGGAGGGGCTTTCCTGGTTAAAGATGCAGTAACGAGTGAAATAATCGGAAGCTCCCGGTACAGTGATTACAATGCAGAAAAAGGAACCATTGCAATAGGCTATACTTTTTTTGTACGCAGCCATTGGGGAAAAGGACATAATTATGCGTTGAAAAAACTAATGCTTGACCATGCGTTTCAGCATGTGAGTAATGTTATATTTTATATCGGAGCCGTAAACAAACGGTCACAGGTCTCCATTGAAAAATTGGGAGCCATAAAAATAGGGGAGAAAGAAATGGCTTATTATGGCGAAGCTGCCAAACTGGATTATGTGTATGCTATTACAAAAGAGCAATGGCTACTACTCCGGAAAGAGATAAAAGGATAAAGGCTCTTTCAGTTGATTAATCATACGATTCCATACCGTCAACCAGGTGTCCGTAATTTACGAGCAGCTCTTCTCCGGCTGCAATATCAACCAACGCCTCAAACTCTTCTCCATCATTAATTGAAATAATATTAGGTTTGGAAGAGTGATTAAGATAAATAACAGGGTCAATTATTTTAAAGCCAGACTCGGGTACAAAATAATTCTCTTCATCAAAAAGACAATAGGTTTCTATTAATGACCGGGAATGTTCTGGCAATGTTTCTACTTCTGCAATGGGAATCTTTATCCATTCTTCGGGCCCTTTTGAAAACATATTCCGGCAGCCTTTAGGAATTGGTTGTATGGCAAATACGCCAATGCCATGCACTGGAGAACTTTTAAGACTGATATATGTTTGATGCCGTAATTGCTGGAAAAGTTTTGCTTTTTGCATAATGCTATTTATAATAAAACTGGTTAAAATATTTTTTTACATTTCAAATTCCCACACTGTTTTGTAAGTGCCTTGCTTTTCAATATAGGTTAAAAAAGCATTGTAAAAAGCATCTGCACCAATAGTGGCACTGTCGCCAATTACAAAGAGCTGTTCTTTGGCACGGGTAATGGCCACATTCATCCGGCGATAATCTTTTAAGAAACCTATATCACCATCATCATTACTACGCACCAGCGATACAATGATGGTTTCTTTTTCCTGTCCCTGAAAACTGTCAATAGTGCTGATACGAAGTTGCTTTGGTAACATTTCTCTGGCAGCAGCTACCTGCCCGGCGTATGGAGAAATGAGTGCTGATGTGACAGGATCGGATATTTCTGTTTCCATTAATTTTTGAACGATTCGTAATTCACCTTCGTTTTGCAAACTGATACCGTCGGGGCCCCGTTCTTCATTGTAGCCCGAGCCTGCTGTATCAATAAAAGTGATATGTGTGCCGCTATTACCCAGGTGCGCAGCAGTTAGCAAAAGACTGTTGTAAAAATAATTACTACTGAAACCGGCAATCACTTCTCTCATCCTATACTGTGTATTGAGAAGAAAAACAGCATTCAATGTTTCAATAGCAGCTTCTAAAATAGAACGGTTGAAGCCTAACCGGGCTGCTTCGTGGCTTAGCACCGTGGGAGGTAGTTGCCAATGGTCGCCTGCCAATACAATCTTATTGGCTAATGGAAAAATACACCAGGCCAGCGGTTCAATACACTGACCGGCCTCATCAATCACCAATGTTTGAAAGGTAAGGCGATTAATATTCGCATCATATAATCCGATTGGGGTGCCGGCAATCACATCAGCTTCTTCAAACAGTTTTTCTTCGTTGTAGGCTTGTAGTTTTTTTATTTCAGTCCGGATATTTTTTACTTCTTTAAACAACAGATTTCGCTGCTCTCTTTCTGCCTTACCAAAACTGCGTTTGTATTTCAGGGCCATTTTGCGAAACTCTTCTGCCCTTATTTTTAATTGTTTGATTTCTTTTTGTTGTTTGCTGTTAGCAAGTTTTCCTTCGGGGGTATGGGCAAAAATGGTTTCATCTACTTTGCTGGTGTTGCCAACTCTGAGCAATTTTATTCCCTGCTGAATAAGGCCTTTGGCAATATTATCTACCGCCGTATTGCTGGGTGCAGATACCAATACTTTTTCACCAGCTTTAACTAATTGAAGTATGGCTTCGATTAATGTTGTTGTTTTTCCTGTTCCAGGCGGCCCATGTACAATAGTAATGTTTTCATTTTCTGCAATAGCAGCCACTGCTTGCTGCTGACTTTCATTTAACCGCTGGTTACGAAAGTTAATGGAAGAAATTGTATTGCTGTACTTGCCGGATGACGGGGCTGTTGATTTTATTGCTTCATCATGCAATTGTTCAAATAGCTTGAATAAAGGTTTATTAGTTTCCAGCTCATTCAGCACTTTTTTCATTATGCTGGTAGTTCTAGTATCAGGAGCTAACTTAATACCAACACCATTATCCTCTATCCAATCTGGAAAGTCGGGGGCAAACAAACGAAACTCGCCGTTCTTTCCATCCAAACTCATCAACACACCTTTTACCGGCTCTTCACCTGTAATAAAACACTCAATGGCGGCACCGTCTCTAAACATATTTGCTTCCGGCGGAAAGCTGAGTTTAAAACTGATTTCCGGATAATCGGCGTAGCCAAAACCCCTTCTTGTAACAATGATTGGATGTAATGCGAGTCCTTCCGCCTTTAATTGTTTTAAAGTATGTACCTGGTCAAGACTATATCGTTGTGTCTGTTCTTTTTCTTCCAGGTTGATGCATTGTAGTAATGTTTGCAATTGTGGGTGCATGCGGTGAAAATAGTAAGGAAGGGAGGAATAAAAAAATGTGAGATGAAATTAAAAAGCAACTTAAATAGTTGATTGCGATTATCAGCAAATAAATAAAATCTTATTTGCTTGCGGGAAATTAATACTATTGTTTACTCTTCAAAACAGAGTAAGTTTATGTAAATTCGAATATAAAAATACTGTATGAGAAATATATTGGTATCAGGTCTGCTACTTTGTGGTATTTCACTATTCGCACAAAAGAATGCATCTGTTTCTTTTGAGAAATGGATAAGTCTGAAAGGAGTCGGCAGTCCTGTAATTTCCCCTGATGGCAAAACGATCGTTTATATCGTGACCAGTACTGATTGGGCTAATAATGCTTATGATACTGAGCTTTGGATGGTAAGAGATGGTGATTCGCCGCTACAGTTAACGAGAACAAACAAGTCAGGCAGTACCAGTGCAGCATTTACTCCCGATGGAAAATATGTAAGCTTCCTTGCCCGGAGGGAAGAAAAGGTACAATTGTATATAATTTCAATAATGGGTGGAGAAGCTATCGCAGTAACCAATGACGCAGATGGCATCAGCAGTTATGACTGGAGCCCCGACGGAGCCCGGATCATTTACAGCAAACCGCAGACGGACAGCAAAACAGAAAAAAATACAAAAGAACGGTTTGGCGCATTTGCTGTGGAAGGAGAGGAATACAAACAAAACCATTTGTGGTTACTCAATTTTAATTATGATTCTGTTTTTTTAGCAGGACAATTACCCTGCTATACCGAAAAGAAAGATTCTGTAAAAAAGAATACGTCAAAAGCACCAGAATGTTTTTCATTGCCGTTAGCCAAACAACTGACTGAAGGAAATTTTTCAGTATCCGGTTTTTCCTGGTGCCCGGATGGGAAAAAAATAGCTTTTAACCGGCAGATCAATCCTCTTATTCTTTCGGGCATCAGCTCCGATATTGTACTGATAGATGTGGATACAAAAAAAATGACAACAGTGATCAGTAATCCAACAGGAGACTTCTTTAATAACTGGAGCCCTGAGGGAACCGCATTTGTTTATGGAAGCCAGGTGAACGATTCTGTCACGAACTACTTTAAGAATAACCAGCTGTTCATTTATGACCTGAAAGCAAAAACCAGTATTGAAATAGCAAAAGACATTGATGAAAATAAATCTGTTGTTGGCTGGAGCAAGTCCGGTTTATTTCTTACTGCTTTTGAAAAAACAAAACGAAAACTATACAATGTTGATCTGAAAACCGGGTCAACCAAAACTGTTGCACTTGCGTTGGACCTGCCGGGCGGTTTTTCTTTTAGCAAAAATTCTGATGCAATTGCTTTGTCGGGGGCTAACCATGGAAGCCTGAATGAAATTTACCAGTGGCGATTGAATCAACCCTTAAAGCAGGTCAGTAGTAACAATGCACAAATCAAAGACTGGAACACACCGGTTAATGATGTGATACAATGGAAAAGTAAAGATGGTGAAACAATTGAAGGTATTTTATTGAAACCTAAAAACTATGATCCAAACAAAAAATATCCGCTACTTGTTGTTATCCATGGCGGGCCTACCGGTATTGATCTTCCTGATCCTGTACCCACATATGTGTACCCCATCATGCAGTGGACAGAGAAAGGGGCATTGGTGTTGCGGGTAAATTACCGTGGCAGTGCAGGCTATGGAGAAAAATTCCGTTCATTGAATGTAAGTAATCTTGGTGTTGGCGATATGTGGGATATTGTAAGCGGTGTAGAATATCTTAACAGTAAAAACATGATTGACACATCACGGATGGGGTGTATGGGCTGGAGCCAGGGCGGGTATATCTCGGCCTTTCTTACCACCAATACAAATATGTTCAAAGCAATTTCGGTAGGTGCCGGCATTTCTAATTGGGTAACTTATTATGTAAATACAGACATTACCCCTTTTACCCGGCAATACCTGCAAGCAACTCCCTGGGCTGATATGAATATTTATTTAAAGACTTCGCCAATGACCAATATTAATAAAGCTTCTACCCCCACATTGATACAACATGGCGAATTTGATAAACGGGTACCCATTCCCAATGCGTATGAACTTTACCGGGGATTGCAGGACAGAGGTATTGCTTCAAAGTTAATTGTGTACAAAGGATTCGGGCATGGAATTAATAAGCCAAAGGAACGACTTGCAGCGGTTTGGCACAACTGGCAATGGTTCAATCACTATGTTTTTGGTGAAAAGGAAGAACCGATGCCAGTGGACTAAATCTTGAGTAAAAGAAGAGAGATGAAATTGAATACACAAGTAAGGAATCAATTTATTTTAGTAATGACATGACAACTGGTAATAAGGTCGTATTTTATGAAGGCAGCAACTATTAACGAATTAAAACAGGAATTAGTAAATCTTTCCTCTTCAAAACTGTCAGAGCTTTGCCTGCGGCTGGCCCGGTTTAAGAAGGAAAATAAAGAATTGCTGACCTATCTGCTTTTTGAAGCCCATGATACTCCCGGCTATATTCAAAGTGTAAAAGCTGAAATGGATTTGCAGTTTGCCGATATAAATAAAAGCAATGTTTATTTTGTAAAAAAGACCTTGCGTAAAATACTTCGAACGGCTAATAAATATACCCGGTATAGTGGTTTGCCACAGGTAGAGATAGAGTTGCTGATTTATTTTTGTACCAACATGAAGGAATTGAATGTACCCATTACCAGCAACCCTGTTCTATCAAACATTTATCTGAACCAATTAAAAAAGATAAACAAGGCTTTAAATGGTCTTCATGAGGATCTGCAATACGACTATCAAAGAGAAATACAGGCTTTATAGGTTGTTATGCACACTTTGGAGCAAAGAATATCTTCACTTATCACACTTATATTTTTGGGTAATAAACTGGTATCAGTAAGTTTTGGGTAGTGTCTCAGTTTGAAATAGCTTGGAACCACATAGACAGATAGAACACATTAGAAATACACACATAGCTTCAGGTTAACCTATGTGAAAATCTATGTTTCTTATGTGACTATGTGGTTCAAATTCATTTTAACTTAGTCAAAATTAAAACTGAGAAACTAATAGTTTGCGGTATAATTTTTTGTAACAACTAAAGAAGGTAAATGACAAAAAGCACTACGAGTTTAAAAAACACCCATACCGAAAAAATCAAGTCCAATAAAAGGAACTGGTATGACTGCTAATGTCACTGCAAAAAAATTTATTGAAAAATTAAAATCGTATCAGTCTGATATTGAATTGAAGAAGATACAGCGATACTTCAAGTCAGTAGAGGGGCAGTACGGTGAAGGTGATAAATTTATTGGAGTAAAGATGGGTCAACTATTTGCATTGGCAATAGCATTTAACGGAATGCCTATTAAGGAAATTGAGAAGTTGCTGGAAAGCCCCATTCATGAAGTAAGGGCTGGGGGCATCAGCATTATGGATAAAGAATCCAGGACAAAAAAAATTACACCTGTGCGGCTCCAAGAGTTTTATGAGTTGTACATGCGGCGGCTCGACCGGGTAAATAATTGGGATTTGGTTGACCTCGGTTGTTTGTATATGGCCGGTAGCTATCTTTTTGATAAGCCCCGGGCTGTTTTATATAAACTGGCAAAATCAAAAATTATTTGGGAACGTCGCACCGCTATTCTCAGCACCTGTTATTTTATCCGACAAGGTGAGGTAGATGATACTTTTAAAATTGCAGAACTGTTGGTTAACGATAAAGAAGACCTAATTCATAAGGCCACCGGCTGGATGCTTCGTTTTGCCGGTGATAAGAACCATAAAAGATTACTGGAGTTTTTAGATAAATATGCAGCTACGATGCCCCGCACTTTATTACGGTATTCCATTGAGAAATTTGATAAGAAGCAAAAAGAACATTATATGGGGATAAAAAGAATGGTCAATCCACAATGATAATACAGAGCAACTGTATTTTTTCACAGCAATATATTTTAATGATTTAATTTACACAACTGAAATGCTAAACTCCGGGCTAATAATTGAACAAACAAAAAAATGGATCAGTGATGTGGTGGTGGGCTGCAACTTTTGCCCCTTTGCTGCCAATGTAGTAAAACAGCAAAAAGTACATTACCAGATAGAAAAAAGCCCTGTTTTAAACACCTGCCTCGCTTCTTTTATGCAGGAAGTAATCCGCCTTGATGATGACATTAATATTGAAACCAGCTTCCTGATTTTTCCGGATTCATTTCAGCAGTTCGATGATTATCTTAATCTTGTATCACTTGCGGAGAAGCTATTAAAAAAGGATGGATATGAAGGTATTTATCAGGTAGCGAGTTTTCATCCTTTGTATAAATTTGCCAACTCATCAGATGATGATGCGGCTAATTATACCAACAGGTCTGTTTACCCAATGCTGCATCTGTTGCGGGAAGAAAGTATAGACAAGGCATTAAAAAATTATAATAATCCTGAAAATATTCCTGATCGTAATATTAATTTTACAAGGGAAAAAGGGCTTACTTATATGAAGATGCTAAGAGACACCTGTTTGATGGCTGATATTAATAAGTAAAGAAGGGGCAACTCATTCTTTACTTAATCATTATTCATTAATAATTTGTGTATGAAACAAAAAACAACCAGAAATTTTTTGACAGTGCTTTTTTTGGCAGCTTTTCTTGCTGGCTGTGGCAATAAAACAGACAAAGCTAAGGAGACTACAATTTCAAGTGACACTACTAAGGCAGCCGTTAATAAACCAACTGCTGCTGCAAGTAATGTAAAACTGATTTGTAAAGAATTAGGAGAGGATAGCCTCAACATACCACATTTCGATGTGCTGCTTTCTGCAGCTGGTAAGGAAACAAAAATAAAAACCATAAATGGCTGTGGAGATATTGCGAGAACAGAGTACAAGACCTATCAAATTCCCGACACTGCCATTGCAGCCTGTGGCGGCTGGTATGCCGGGGCAGGAGATTATTATTATGTGGTAATGCAAGATGGCAAGGCTGTTGTATTTGAGGGCTGGCAGGATGAATCTCAGAAAGAAAAGGGCTATCATTGGAAACAGATCACCGTGAAATGATTACCCCTTCCTGATTCAGTTTTATTTAACAACTGATACGTTCACTGCATTGGCACCTTTTGGCCCCATTTCTACTTCAAATGTAACTTTGGTATGTTCTTTTACCTCTTCTGACAGTGAATTGATGTGTACAAAAACACTTTCCTGTGTTTCTATATCTTTTATAAATCCGTATCCTTTGTCATTATTAAAAAAGGTAACAACTCCCTTGCGGATAAGATCTTCAGGGTTTACCGGTAGCTGTTTGGGCACACCTATTTCAATGTCTTCCACATTCACTACAATTTTTTTTCTTGGATCTGGTGGTTTCGAAGACAGGTTTCCGTTCTCATCTAAGTAGGCAAGCATGTCATCAAGGCTTTTTCCTTCCTTTGAGTTCTCTTTACGTTCCTGTTTTCTCTCTGCTTTCTCTTTTTTGTTTTGTTGCTTTTTCTTTTCCCGTTCTTTTTTGTTCCATGTTTCCGCCATAGTGGTTTACTGTTTGGTTGTAGAATATATTGTTGAATCTGAAAGTATAAGGAGCATCTGTATCCGTTGAAGAGGTGCTATAGTCTTCCAGAATTCAATTAAAGGTAAGCTTTTTCTCTATGCATCCTTTTTTCATTCTGGTTCGATTGGCGACTAAATTATTTTCGGAGTAAAAGGCTATTTTTGGAATGTCAAATCAATTCGGGTCACCTCTAATTAAATTTTATGAAGGCATTGTTTATAATGGCATTTTGCAGTTTTTTTATGCTGAACGCCGGGGCACAAAACACCGGGCTAACGATTAATCAGCCTGATTCAACTAAAAAAATACAAAAAGCAGAAGCATCCTGCGGCGAATGTCAGTTTCACATGGAGGGCAAAGGCTGCCACCTGGCAGTTCGAATTGACGGCAAAACTTATTTCGTAGATGGGACCACTCTTGATAATCATGGTGATGCCCATGCAAAAGATGGTTTTTGTGAGGCCATCAGAAAGGCAGAAGTGCAGGGACAAATAGTTGACAACCGATTCAAGGCGACTTATTTTAAACTTGTTGTGGCAAAACCCAAGAAGGATGAATAACATGAAACCAACGGGGGCTTTATTAAATTCCTTTATCAGCCTTTTTTTTGGTACTTCTCAATACTTGTCGTACAATTATATCCTAAATTAAATAATTATGACCAACAAGATTCCAAAACCTGCTTTTCAAATCCTTTTAGGCTTTCTTTTGCTGGCTTTTACAGTTGTAGCCTGTAACAGCAAGAGCGATAAAAAAGAAACGGTAAAAGACAGTGTCACCGTAACACCGATGGATCCGCCTCCGGTTGATACAGCTAAGAAAAAACCTGTTAAGGATCCCGGTTAAGGCGATTTAGTGTAATTTATTACTAATCGTTTCGGTTACTTTTTCTTCTTACAGCGAAAAAGGAATGACCGGAACGATTTTTTATTATACAGCCTTCATATTTTTTGTCTTGTTTCTATGCCGGTGGTGTATCAGTTTATGTATCAGCCAGTGCTCCAGCCGGTGGTGAAGGGGAATTAATATGGCAGCCATGGCTACAAAAATCAATATTTCATAAACAGGAGTATGATGCGTAAGTCTTGCCACAGTTGGATGAAGAAGCAGGGTGAGGTATTCAAAAAGAAAGAGGAGTGAAAGTACTCCCAGCAGCCTGATTAATTTTACATGCACATTTACCCGGCTCAGTAAAAGGGTAATTAAGAAAAAGCCAGGAATAAATATTGCTATTAGTAGCATTTGCAATTGTTCTACCCGTTGTTTTTTAGCCTCCCTTCCTTTTTCCTCCAGCTCCATTTGCCGGAAATGTTCATTGCTGGAAATAATCTGCGATTCTCTTATTTTACTTTTACTATTTACAGAATCATTAAGGCTCTTTACATAGCTAACGTAAGTAAAAGCACTGTCTATGTTTTTGGCCTTTTTATAATGATCGGTAAGAAATTCGGCAGCGTCCAGTTCTTTAGAAAGAAACCCATCCTTTTGTGCTATGGAAAGAGACATTTTTGCAAAATAGCCAGCCGAATCATTTTTGTTGAGCTGCTTATACAAATTGGCCAAACCTAAGGAAGCTTCGCAAAGAATTTCATCATCATTAGCAGCTTGCAGATAGTTAATGGCACCCTTGTAATTTATTAATGAATTTTCATAGCTTCCCAATTTCAGGTAGCTATGTCCCAGCCCTGTCATGGATGTACCAATAAAATCTTCTACCTGGCTTTTATCAGGAAATACCCGGGCAAGTTCCAGTGACTTGTTGAAATATGAAAAAGCCGAATCCGAGATATTGAGCAGGTTATAGGCATCCCCAATATTTAAAGCCGTATAATATTTTAAATTTTCAATATCGTTTTTAATAATAACGGAGTCAGCTTTTGAATAATACTCCAATGCCTTACGGTATTCTTCCTGTTCCCGGTAAACAGTGCCGATAGTTATCAGTGCACTCGCCATGCTACGGGGGTTATTTCTCTTTTCTTCCAGTTTTAGTTTTTGAATACTAAGCTCCAATGCCCGGGAATAGTTGCCAATTTTTCTAAAGGTGCTTGCCAAAGCACCAAGAGAAAGAGATTCTCCTTCAAGATGTTTTATGGCCCTGGAAAGTGATAAAGCATCGTATGCTATGGTTAGTGCCGTGTCGGGATTATAAACACTAATTGCAGAAGCGAGGTTCCGCATCAACTTTATCTTTGTGGTGTCTTCCTTTTCTCTTACTACTAACCTGAGAAGACTGTCCGTTTTTGCTTTTTGAGAGAATATTGCCGGAGAAAGCAATAAAAAAACAAGAAGGGGAATATATTTTTTTAAAGAGGCTATTTTAGTATCAGTAGTTGAAGCCATTGGTGGTATCATTAAGAAATGATTATTCTAAATTAAATATTAATAACGGTTTCAGTAATTTTTTCTCAGCAACATTTTTTATACTGCAGTGTTGAATAGATTTATTTTTACCAGGCAAAAAATGTAACCCGCCATCTTCAAATGAAAAAAACATTACCAATTACAGGGTTGTTGCTTTTTTTAGTAGCCTGCAAAGCACCGGCAAAAACAGCCCGTAATCAACCTACTTCAGCTCTTTCATCGGTTACCGGCAATTTTACAGACGATTATGGTATCCGGTACAGCATCAGCAACAAACTATGGGTGCAGTATCCCAACATAAAGTATCATATCATCAGCTGGAACGATAAAGAAAAGTATCTTATTGCAAGAAATGATAACAACAATCCATCTGAAGCAGGATTATACACCAAGATAGATTATATGTTTTTTCAGCAAATGGAACCTTTTACATGGGGCTTTTGCCTTACTGTTTATAATGCGAAGACGGGTAAGGAAGCAGCAACTAAAGCACAGGCTGACAGGCAAAACCCAAAAATTGGTTGCCGAGGCTTCCCTTTTTCAAGAATGAAAAGATTGGAATAAGAAGTATATAAAATTATTTTCACAGACTTTAAAACGGAACAATGCTCAAGCTCAATTTCACCCCATTCCCGGAATTAAAAACTGAACGCCTTTCATTAAGACGGATAACAATGGATGACGCTGCTGATATTTTCTTTCTGCGGTCAGATGAAACAGTCCTGAAGTTTATCGGTAAAGAACCTGCTGCTTCGATGGAGGAAGCAAAGGCATTTATTCAGCTGATCAGCGATGCAGTTGATGCAAATGAAAGTATTATATGGGCCATCACTTTGCAGGATAATACTGAAGAAGTGATTGGCACTATTTGTTATTGGCGTTTGCAGCCGGAGAACTATCGGGCAGAAATTGGGTATGCACTGCATCCGAAACACTGGAGAAAAGGAATTATGAAAGAAGCAATATTGAAAGTGCTGCACTATGGTTTTGAAACAATGAAACTGCATAGCATAGAAGCCCGGACTAGTGCTGATAATATTGCCTCAGGTTCTATTTTGGAAGCGACTGGTTTCGTAAAAGAAGCCCACCTGAAAGAAGAGTTTTTCTTCCGGGGACAATTTTCGGACACTATCATTTATTCCCGCCTGCAATAAAAACTTATAATGCTCCGCCCGATAGATAACTATTTTTTGCAACAGGAAGAACCCATTAGAAGTTGCCTGCAATTTCTCCGTGAATATATTTTGAAACTTGATAAAGGGATTTCTGAAAAATGGGAATACGGAATGCCTTTCTTTTATTGTAACAATAAAAGAGCTTGCTATCTCTGGGTGCATAAAAAATTTAAGCAACCTTATCTTGGTATTGTAGAAGGAAAAAAAATCAATCACCCGGATTTGCTACAGGAGAAAAGGGCCAGGATGAAAATACTATTGATTGACCCGGGTAAGAATATTCCGCTAAGAAAAATAAACTCAATTTTAAAAGAAGTTTTATCACTTGCAAATAATTAAATTCATCGTATGGTCTTCAGAGAAGCACAACCAGCAGACATACCACAAATTCAGGTGGTGCGAAACGCAGTAACTGAAAACATATTATCTGACCCTGCATTGGTGCCGGATGCTGATGTACAAGATTATATTACCCGGAGGGGAAGGGGTTGGGTTTGCGAAATCAATAACCGGATTGTTGGGTTTTCCATTGTGTCAATTATTGATAATAATGTATGGGCTTTATTTATTCAACCCGGTTATGACAAGCAGGGGATTGGTAAAAGATTGCATGATGTTATGATGAACTGGTATTTCAACCAAACCAATAACATTATATGGTTAAGCACTTCGCCGGGCACAAGAGCCGAACAATTTTATCGCAAGGCCGGATGGGCAGAAGCAGGAATCTATGGAAAAGGGGAAATAAAATTTGAAATGTCTGTGGAATGTTGGAAAAGCATTTCTATGTAAGGATAGTTCAGCCTTTTTCGTATATTAGGAACATGAAAAAGAAGTACAAATATGTTTTCATTGTCTTGTTTTTTATATTCAGCAAAGCAAGCTATTCTCAGCAACCCTTCCTGACTGTTTATTCTTTGGTAGATTCAAGTGACAAGTGCAACGGTTAATTAATTTTTATTCTGAAAAAAGTAAGGATAGTCATTCTACAACCGAAAATATCAGCCTTTCTGGAACTTCAGTTGTCTATTCTGTGAAGTACACCGGAAGAAAAGGTCCCGACCAAAAAGACGAAAGAAAAGAATGTACTTTGAGTGCTGAACAGGTTAGTAATATCCGGAAAGCTATCAGTGATAAGCAACTGAACATTACGGATTCCCTGATTGATAACTCATCCTCCAATAATTCAAACAAGGTAACGACAGCTATCACTACAACAGTTACCAACGGAAACAAAACTACTAAAGTGAAAGTAAAGGGAAGCCCATCAGCACTGAATGGAAAACCCCTGTATAAAAATTCCCTCTACCTGCTTAATCTTATAAGAAAAATGATTTACAATTGTTATTGATATGAATCTCCTTCAGATGAGAAGCTGCCATACCTTAACGTTTTCCTATATGACTCTTTACCAAATAATAGTATCTTATAACTTCAAACGGGAGTATAAAGTTTATTGTAAAAGGATGGCGGAAGGAGTGGATTATAAGGGCAACCTTATACGACGAAAAGGGACTACAACCGTTATCCGGTAGCAATCCCTTAATTTTTATAGGAATGTATTATAATAATTGTCCGATGGGGGCAGTGGAATTATAGAACGATTACGCTATTACTGCCACCAAATTCATTCGGTGCTTCGCTGTCGGCTTCCTGTTCGTTGCGCCACTCTGTTTCATTCACCCGGTATTTGAACTCATGTTTTGAATCCTTAGGCAGGTTTACATCTGCACTGAAAGTGCCATCTTTCTTTTTGCTCATAATGATGGAATTTTCCCAGTCGCTGTTCAGGCCAAGAATTTCCACAGTTTCAGCATTTTCTACGGTGAAAGAAAATTTCACTTTGCAATAATCTTTGGTTTTGTAATACGTCTTTACAATCATTTTGTTTGTATTTAAATTAAAATTGGGGCAAGCCTTCGTTTTGCAATGAACCCGGTTAGGTTCGTCCGGCAATAATAATCATCCGGCCTTAATAAGAGACAAAGTTAATCTGTTTCAGTAAAATTTCCTGATTAGATTATTAACACCAGCAGCGTTTATGTAGATAAATATTGATGAAGACGTTTATACTCCTGTTAATTAATGCAATAGCTTCCTTATATTGCTCAATTTTTGTTGAATGCTTTAAACGAACGGCTATTTATAGGGGTATCCAAAAAGGTAATTAATGCCTGCCGCCATATATCATATTTTTTGCTGAGGAAAATAATATCCTGAAGGGCAGTGCATCTTTTACGATAATCTATATTATCCAGTATAAATTTCAATGCTAGTTTTTTTGATACGGGTGAAGAACAGGTACTTGTCATAAGTTGGTTTTAGTACTGGTAGGAAAAAATGATGCCAGTTTTTTAATGGCTTCAAAAAACCATACTTTTTCTTTTGTATCCATATTTTTTATGCAGTACAATTTGCAGGGGTGGTAATGAGGTATGTTCGATACTGTCGTGAAGATTCCTGTTATAATTTGCCATATTTTTCTTTACAAAAGGCTTTACCAGGCATACTTTCGGATAACTGCTCCAAAACTGCCAAAAAGTGTGGCATTTCTTTTAGGTATTCAAAGGTCTTTAATTCATGTTGTTGGTCGAAGACTTTATGGAGAAAAAGTTTGATTGCGGAACGCCGACAACGGCGTAAATCCTCTTTAATCATTATAGGGTATGATTATTGTCATTATATAAATAATTAGTAATCATTTAATTGCACTTTGAGTAAATTTCTTAGATATGAAAAAAATATTAGTACCAACCGACTTTTCTTTGAATGCCAACAAAGCCCTCGATTTTGCCGTTCAAATTGCCAAACAAGCAAATGCAGAAATCCACTTGATACATGCCTGTGATTTGATTGACACTGTTTTCAAAGACCACCAAACAATGTATAAAGAACATAACCAGACAATAAGTGACAAGGCAAATAAGAGCCTATCCTTATTAAAAAAGAGTATTGAAGACACTGAAAAACTATCTGTACACATAAAGTTGTATAGGGGCAACATAACTGATACCATTCTCCACACATCTGAAGAGCATCATGCTGACCTTGTTATAATGGGTACGCTGGGCGAGACAAGTTTACAGCAAAAGATATTTGGAAGCATAACTGCCGGTATTATTGGGAAGACAAACATACCGGTGATGGCAGTTCCACTTTTGAGTGAATGGGATACTCCTAAAAAAATATTATTGATGGTAAATAATTCTGATGAGCAGCCTGATATGGCCAGGTCTGTGTTTGAGCTGGCAGAATTGTTTAATGCCACGGTATATATAGCCATATTTACTGACGTAGATTCTGCCGTAGGTGTCGACTATTTAAAAGATAAAAGGGGAGTCACTTCTTATGAAGAAAAACTTAAAACCAAATACCCGAATACCGATATAAAGTCTGTTCATTTAGATGGTCATCGATTTCAGGAAACCATTGAAGAATACGTACTTGAACAGCGTATTGATATACTGGCAATGATAACTCATAAGCGAACCTTCCTGAAAAGTATTTTTAACCGGAGTATGACAAAGAAAATGTCATACCATACAAGAATTCCACTCCTGGCACTACCTGCTTAAAAGAATTTTTTTTTAAAAACTTAGATATACTGATTTTTTATCACTCATCCTTAAATGTATTGTATGAAAAAATATTTGGCCGTTTTTGATGGATACAAAATGTCGAAAAGCACATTGGATTATGCTATACAGATGGCACAGGTTACCAATGCCAACCTTATAGGTGTTTTCTTAGACGAATTTATTTACCGTACCTACAGTGTAACCAAAATAATAAAAACGTATGAAAACTATGATTCAGTAATAAAAAAACTGGATGCGAAAGACAAAGCAAAAAGAGATAAAGCTGTAATAGAGTTTCAAAAAGCCTGTGAAAAAGCAAAAGTTACTTTTTCCATTCACAGGGATACAAATATAGCCCTGCAGGAACTAAAGCATGAAAGCATGTTTGCAGACCTTATCATAATAAACGAATATGAAACGTTTACAAAACATAAAGAACAATTGCCAACCCGTTTTATGAAAGATTTGCTGGGTGATGTTCAGTGTCCTGTACTGGTAGTGCCAAACGTTTTTAAACAGATTGATAAAATTGTATTGCTGTATGATGGTGGGCCTTCTGCTTTGTATGCATTAAAGATGTTTAGCTATTTGTTTGGCAACTTCAAGGATTTACCTGTAGAGGTTTATACAGTAAATGACCGGATGGATAACCATCGCTTACCGGATAATAAATTGATGAGAGAATTTATTAAGAACCATTTTCCAAAAGCAACTTATACTATTGCTCAAGGTTATGCAGAAGAACAAATCCTGGGTTATTTGCGAAAACATAAAGAAAATGAATTGGTGGTGTTAGGGGCCTATCGTCGAAGCGAACTGTCCCGTTGGTTTAAAACCAGCATGGCGGATATCTTAATGAAAGAATTGGATACGCCTTTGTTTATCGCACACAGTAAATAAGCTGAGTATTAAACGGGAAGAATCTAAAAATAATTTAAACGTATGGCTTATTATTCAAAATTCTTATACAATTAAAGAAAGTGTAAACAAAAAGTATGATAAAATAAATTAAAATTTCAAACTGATAATTGAAACAGTCGGGAAAAAATATAAACAATAACAGAGACAAGTCATTTTTTAAAAAATTTATCCTCCAGAAAATATGCTGGACAATCCTTGCCTTATGCCTGGTAGTTGTTATTAATATCTTGATCAACAAGTATGCAGGAGGATATTTTAGCGATATTGCTGAACGGGTATCGCATAATTATACCATCACCGGGGTAGCTTTTTTTCTCAGTGAAATATTAATAGGAATTTTTCCAGCGGAATTGTTCATGATGATTTATCAATCCAAAAGCCTGGATGAATACTTTTTAATCGTACTTATTTTAGGCATTATATCTTCTCTATGCGGATTTATTGCTTTTTTAGCGGGCAGGTATTTGAATGCTGCAAAAATTGCAAGGATGGTAGTGCTTCAGAAAAAATTTAAAAAATATGGCGACATGTTTTTAAAATACGGATGGGTAATTATCATACTTGCCGCTACTACGCCTCTGCCTTTTGCTATGATTAGCTTCATTGCAGGATATTTTAAGTTTTCTCCTGCTACATTTTTAAAAATCGTTGTCCCCGTACGAATTGTTAGATTCTTTATTTCAGCATATTTTATAAAGTACAGTATTAATTTGTTATAGGCTTGTAACCATTCTTTGAGTCGCATAGAATCTCTTAAATCCAACAGGTGTAGTACGTTAAGAATAAATGCGGCTTAGATGAATGGCATAAGTCATGTTATAAACCAATGAGTAATGGAAAA
>JBKJIX010000171.1:0-22017 GCA_046598205.1 Chitinophagaceae bacterium | reverse complement strand
CTCCCAGGCACCTGTTTGAAAATACAAACCTGCCGTTCCATAACTGTTTAAAAAATTAATGGGCTTGCCGGTGGAGGGGTTTGTTACCAACCCCGTCTTGTAC
This sequence comes from Chitinophagaceae bacterium, assembly GCA_046598205.1. Taxonomy (GTDB): domain Bacteria; phylum Bacteroidota; class Bacteroidia; order Chitinophagales; family Chitinophagaceae; genus JJ008. The sequence continues at coordinate 21,914 of JBKJIX010000171.1, read as the reverse complement.
CCGGTTAAAATTCGAATGCCGCTATGATATAAAAAACCTGCCTTTGTAATTTTAATTTCTTTCCGGTTGAAGAAAATAATACCGTCTATTGAAATATTAGCCAGCCCACTTAATGGGTTAATAAAACTATTTACCAAATGCTCATTTGATCGCTGACCGGCCTGTGTTTGTTGGTTTTGAAAATTGTTGCTTGATACACCGCTGTATATAGAAAGAGGTATTGCAAACTTACCTGGCTCACCAATAAACAAACGGATAAATCTTGCGGAGGCATTTACCTGGCCGTTGTTTACAATGTCAATAAAACCGGAGGTGAGGATTTCAGGTTTAACCGCCGTAGCTTTAGCGTAGGCGGTTTTGGTAGTATCGTTTTTAGAAAAAGAAGAAACCTCTTTTGCCTGCGCTATGGCAAGGGATTGCCATAGCCAACATAATATTGGCAAAAGAGGTTTCATTAAGTAAAAAAGATGAGGAATGATGAAAAGAAAAAAAATTCCTCAAAGAGGTTTTTTCAAGCTTAAAAACTCTTTGTAAATACTGGTAACACATAGTGCTGTCAGAATAATTCTGAACCATAGGCTGTCCCCTTTGAATGTAAGCCATATCAGTAAAAGCATCAGCACGGCACAGCCTATTTTTGCATATAGTTTTGCCTGAAAACTAAGCTTCCTAACTAATAAGTGTGTTCCTGCAATAACAACAACTATAATAGTTACTAATAGAATTTCGTTCATAATTTAGGATTTAATCTGCACAAATTACTTTTGCTACTTCTGAATTTTTAGTACAAAATGTACACCAGCATCCCCATCCGCATAAACCAGCACCAAGACCTACAGTTGTGGCAGTGCAAAGACCTGTGCAACCAACTAGTTTTATTTGATTCCACCAAGAACCACAAGTAGGCATTTTCTTTAAATAATTGCCATTTCCGGATTCTAAGATATTTGCTTTACTTGACTTTTTCTTATAACTATTAGGATTCAATCCGTAACTTCCAATTTCCTTTTCCTTCCCAAATTCATCCATATAGAATAAGAATGTTTTATAGTTTTCAAAAAGATAATTAATCTGCTGTACTATAGGAAGGTGGCAACTATTGCATATAAAATAATTTTTATCTCCCACTTTGGATAAAATTTTGCTGGCCGCCTCTTGTCTTTTATCAGATAATTCTTTATAAAAATTATCTCCGACACTTCTTGAGCCAAATAAAGTTTCTGTTAATGGAGACTGTTCCGGGTTAGAAACTTCAATAATGGCTGCCTTTTTTAAACTGTCTATACTAATACCTCCTTTGACTGCCTCATCAATTTTTATAAGAAACATTTTTCTACTATTCCAAAAATTGGTTACTTCTTTAGATTGCACTATTTCTTTACTCTCAATTTCAGATAGCTGTATTTCTTGTGCGGATAAGGTTGAATAAAAAAAAATTGTCAGGCAAAATAATATAAATCTCATTGTATTTAAATTTTCTTCGCCTACTCTCTTTCACCGGTTTTCGGCTTACCCGTGGCAGTTGGTATTACCGCTAGCAGGCACACCAAATGATGCACCAAAACTACCCGCCCCTAAAACCACCACCATGAGAAAACCCTCATGAAAAAAATGTTTTTTCCTGACATGTTGCTGTTGTAAACAACAAACCGGCTGTTGTTTTTCCCGCCTCAAAGAGCTGCTTTCAACAAAATTGGCAGTGTTTTTCGGAAAACCAATCAGGAAAAAAACATTTTTAAACGTTTTTTTCGGGGTAGCTATTACAAAGTTTATCTAATACAGGTAAGTATCTTAGCCATATAATACTCATAAATGGATTTTAGCAAGCTAATACAACGTTCTCAGGAATTTTACCATACAGATTTATTAATGCTTTTAGTAGAGTTTACTGCACTTATTATAGGCATGCTCTATGTAAGAAAAGATAAAACAGGCAGGTATTTTATTTTTTATATTGCTTTCGATTTTTGCATTTTGTTAGCTGATTCGTATTTTGAGGTTAGCATTTCCATATCGTCTGAATTCAAAAATTCTTTTTTAAAAATAACAAACACATTAATTGGGCTAAATGAGCTATTGATATACTATTATTTTTTTGGTCAGATTTTATCCGGCAAAAGAATCAAAATAGTTTTAACCGGCCTTTCTATTTTGTATTTATTTATTGTAATAATTTATTTAACCACAAAATTCAGTTTTATTACTGACCGATATAGTTATGTTACTTACCTTGTTTCTTCAGTAGAATTTATTTTACTCTTAGTCCCCTGTATTTTATTTCTTCTGGATTTATTTAAGAACATCTCTACCACTAGCCTTTCCAAGAGGCCGTCATTTTGGATAGTAACCGGAATTTTCTTTTTCTCCTTAATATCAATTCCGTACTATTTTTTGATAAATTTTTTTAAGGTTAACAAATATGAATATAGAAACCTCTTTGATGCCCTATTTTACTATATTCCTTTTACTACCAATTTTGTATTTCTTATAAAAGCATTTTTATGCAAAAAAATACTAACGACATAATTGTTTTCCTGATTGTAGTATCAGCATTAATTATTGGCATGGTGACCTTTATCGTTTTCATTCTAGCCCTGTACCGCAAAAGGCAGAATAGTTTTCAGCAATCACTTGAGCAGATTAAATTGGATAATGACAGAACATTGATGAGTACCCAGCTCGAAATTCAGGAACAAACTTTTCAGCACATCTCCCGTGAAATTCATGATAATATCAGCCTCTCCCTTACTTTGGCCAAACTACAATTGCACACATTTGATTGGAGTGATAAAGAAGGTTCCACTAATAAAATGAATATTTCAATTGACTTGCTTACGAAGTCAATAGCTGAACTCAGTAATATATCAAAAGGCCTGAATGCTGACATCATTATTCAGCATGGCCTGCTGAATGCAATTGAAGAAGAGCTCCACCGCATACGCCAGGCTGGTTTATTTACTATAGAATTTGAGCTAACCGGAATGCCCGTTTACATGGACAGCCAAAAGGAGCTGATTATTTTCCGCATCATTCAGGAAGCCTTTAATAATATCATTAAACATGCACAGGCTGTTAAAGCATCATTATTGCTGCATTATAATGAATTGGAATTAACCATTGCCATTCATGATAATGGTATAGGGTTCGATCAGGAGTTTTCTTCCATAAACCGGCAGGCAGGATTAAAGAACATGGAGACCAGGACTAAAATGCTGGGTGGCCAAATGAACATCAGCGGCCAGCCGGGGCAGGGTACCACACTTAACTTTACTATTCCTTTTGAAAAATTATGCATAACAAGACAACCATAATAAAAGTAGCTATGGCCGATGACCATGTGTTACTTCGCAATGCACTGGCCTCGCTGATTGACAGCTTTGGCGACTGCAAAGTCACCCATCATTCTGGTACGGGTAAAGAATTAACTAAAAGTATTGCCTCAGGCAGTTTGCCGGATGTGGTGCTACTTGACCTTAATATGCCCGATATGGATGGTTTTGAAACAGCAGAATGGCTACAGAAAAACTATCCGCAGGTGCAGGTGCTGATGCTTACTATGTATGATTCTGAACTTTCGATGATCCGCCTGCTGAAGGCCGGTGTAAAGGGTTTTTTAAAAAAGGATGTGCATCCTTCAGAACTAAAGTTTGCTATCCACTCGGTGGTACAGTCCGGCTATTACTATTCCAACCATTCTACCGGCAAACTGGTAAACCTGTTTCGCAATAATCCGGATGGGAATATCAGCCTGCAAAAAAACATGCTGTCTGAACAGGAATTGCTATTCCTGAAACTGGCCTGTTCCGACCTTACTTATAAAGAAATAGCCCAAAAGATGGGGCTGAACCCACGGTCGGTAGATACATTAAGAGATCAGTTGTTTGTAAAGCTGGATGTAAAAAGCAGGGTGGGGTTGGCAATGGTGGCGATAAAACAGGGGGTGGTTACTTTTTAGAACTTACTGTCAAACCCACCCCAGTTTTCGAAAGTGTGTTATGCCTTCAATTCGCCCCGCCTTCCGATTTCATCGGAATCTGCGACAAGGCGGGGAAGTTCACTAAAGTTTAATATTTCTGCTGCTAAAACCCCCTATCGTAATTTTTCATCCTCTTAATCGTACATTTTCATTTACCCACCGTAACAATACGACGGCCGCAGTAAATACCGAAACCCATCAGGACAGGGATATTCCTATTGCACACATCAACCAGTGAATTTATTTTTGTACCAGTTGATTGACGGAAGATGGAGCCCCTCAAATCAATCCAATGTCCTTAGAAACCGTCCGAATGCCATTTCCAAATCCTTTGAATGCCGTAGCGAAATCCAATGTCAATCAACTTTTTTCCTTGTCCGCTGTAGCTTTAGCGTAGGTAGGTTTCATTCTTTAAACCGGTAGCTCTGGTAGACCCGAAAAGGAACATTGAGATATAAAACACCCTCTTCCCAACCAAATTCACCCTTCTTTTCTTATCCCCAAATGTTAATAACCGTGGTTTTACCCGGAATTTTCCTATTTTTATGCCCGTAAAAATACGTTTTTTACGTAGTAATGTTACCCCTTTTTGACAGGTAACATTACTATCAATAAATCGTTGAAACCCTTATCCGTCCTGCATTTAGCCCATTTTTAGGGGCAAATGCTGGTTTACTACCCAATTGCATTACAGGGGCTAATTATCAATTTTTATAGTTCAAATATGATTTGAAAAGGCTTAAAATGTTACTGTTATGAAAAAGAATGTAAAAAATTCAAGATCTTGGGATGTTGATGTTTTAATCGCTTGGGAAGACTAATTCTGACTGAGCACATCGAAATTTCTCAATCATTAAAAAGATTTTCTATTTTTGGAGTAAATCCAAATTTATAGAAAATCTTTTTTATTATATCGTAGCCTTTTCCTACTTATTATTCCCGATAAGTTTCTTAATAGTTAGCAAAAAGAACAACAGTATTGTTCCCAAGGTCATTGCCATATATGGGATAATATGCTTTTGTTCCATTTTTTTCTACTATGATATCCCTAAAAACCTGAAACAAGGCATACAAACAGCCTATACATTTTTTGAATATTCTGTTTTTACTTTCATTTTTTGGGTCAATATCAAGAGCAAAAGGGTTAAAGGAGTTATTATCATTATTTCTATCCTGTTTTTTGCCTTCCAAGTCTTCTATCTTTTAACTACAAAAACGAAAGGACTTGATTCAGTACCAATCGGTATCGAAACTATAATTATACTATTCTATGTCATTTATTTCTTTTACCAGTTTTCAAGAGACCTGAGTACCGCATATATATACAATCACTATGGATTCTGGATTTCAGTAGGAATATTAATTTATCTGGGTGGTTCTTTTTTCTTTTTTATTCTATTTCCTCACCTCAGCAGGGCACAGAAAGAATCTTTTGGAAATATGACTTATGTAGCTGAGATAATTAAGAACATACTCTTTGTCTTTGCAATTTTTATACAAACCCGTTACCCTTTTAAAGAAAACAAACAAAAAAACGAACCAATTCCATATTTAGACCTGATTTAAACCAAGCAACCACCACCCATTATGTTCTTTTTGCAAGCCACCAATCAATCCGGAGTTTCCACTGTGCTCTTTCTTGGCACATTGGGCATGGTGGTGCTTACTGTCAGCCTTATCATCTTTATAGTATTGCACCAGCGGCGGGTACTCCGCTTCCAGAATAAAATAAACCTGATGGAACAGGAGCAGCAAAAAATATTGCTGAATGCCTCCATCAAACTACAGGAGGAGGAACGCCAACGCCTTGCTGCCGACCTGCATGATGATGCAGGGCCGCTGCTGGCCACCGCCCGTCTTTACCTGAATGAAAACCTGGTAAACCAGGATAAGGCCACCCAGTTGCAGTCCATCTTTCAGGCCCGGCAGATTATTGATGATACGATACAGCTTGTCCGCAACATAAGCCATAGCCTGATGCCCCCTACCCTCAAAAATTTTGGATTAGAATCTGCCATCAACGACCTGTTTCAGAAAATAAGTGGCTCCGGTGCTATGAATGCCAGCAGCCGCTTTCATGAATATAAAGAACGTCTGAAAGGAGAAAAAGAGCTGGTTATTTTCCGCATTGTACAGGAGCTTATCAATAATATTATCAAACACAGTAATGCCAGTTTTATACATCTTACCCAAAATGTACATGCTGATAAATTTTACCTTCGCATCCATCATGATGGCCGTGGTATTGTGCAGGCCGATTTTGACAAGCTTAATAAAAGTAATGTGGGGCTGGGGTTAAAAAACATCAGCAGCCGGTTACGGTTAGTGCAGGGCAATATCAATTTTGAAAAAGATATTTCGCAAACCTATTATAAAGTAACCATTGAGATGCCCAAAGACGAGCCATACGAATAAGCTATCAACTAAGCCCAATTAAATTCGTTAATTTTATTTATATATCTGATATACAATTATGGCAGTCATTAAGGTAGCTATTGCAGACGATCATAAAATTTTCCGGAAAGGGGTTATTCTCTCCCTTCGTCCATTTACCAATGTTAAGTTTGTACAAGAAGCCGAAAACGGGGATGATTTGCTGAACGGGTTGCCTGCTTCCGAACCTGATGTAGTATTGATGGATCTCCGGATGCCGGGTAAAGATGGCATAGAGGCCACTAAAGCCATCAGCAAACAGTTTCCGCAAATAAAAGTGCTGATATTGAGTATGTATGAGGATGAACGATTTGTCTATCACCTGATGGAGAACGGAGCTAATGGTTATTTACTGAAAAATGCAGAGCCGCAGGAAATACGCCGGGCCATTATGGAAGTATATGAAAAAGGGTATTACCTCAACAATTTTGTGAACCGTATATTACTGAAAAAATCTCATTCCCGCCAAAAGGTAGTGCCATCGCTAAACAGTGAAATCACTTTAAGCGATAAAGAAAAAGATGTTCTTCGTTTTATCTGCATGGAGTTTACCGCCATGGAAATAGCTCAAAAAATGGAGATAAGCCCAAGAACAGTAGAGGCGATTAAAGACAGGCTGATGGAACGCTTTGGCAGTAAGAATACAGCAGGGCTTGTGTTCTTTGCCGTAAAGAATAATTTGATAGAGTAATATATCTTGCCAGGTCAATCTTCTGTTCCTTGTTCCTTGTTCCTTGTTCCTTGTTCCTTGTTCCTTGTTCCTTGTTCCTTGTTTTAAAATTGCATTTCAGGAATTTCTCCTTCAATAATTAATTTGCCGGCTGTCTTTGATTTTATCTCTTCCACCGTTATACCGGGGGCTCTTTCAAGTAACCGGAATCCATCTGCTGTAACATCAAGCACTGCAATATCAGAAACGATTTTCTTTACACATCTCACTCCTGTTAGCGGCAAACTGCATTTGGGCAACAGTTTTGATTCTCCCTTTGGATTACTATGCATCATAGCCACAATAATATTTTTAGCACTGGCCACCAGATCCATAGCTCCGCCCATTCCTTTTACCATTTTGCCGGGTATTTTCCAGTTGGCTATGTCGCCTTCTTCACTTACTTCCATGGCACCCAGAACCGTTAAATCAACTTTACCGGCTCTTATCATTCCAAAACTCATGGCAGAATCAAAAAAAGCAGAACCGGGTACCGTAGTAATGGTTTGTTTACCTGCATTAATAAGGTCTGGGTCTTCCTCGCCTTCAAATGGAAAGGGACCCATACCCAATAAACCATTTTCACTTTGCAGCACTACATTTATTCCGTAAGGAATGTAATTGGCGACTAATGTTGGGATACCAATTCCAAGATTTACATAATAACCATTCTTCAATTCTCTGGCTATTCGTTGTGCTATTTGTTCTTTACTAAGACTCATAATGTTTTATTTGGTTTTTCTTACTGTCAGTTGTTCTATCCTTTTCTCATAATTGCGGCCCTGAAAAATACGGTGTACATAAATACCCGGTGTGTGAATATTGTTGGGGTCAAGTTCTCCCACAGGTACTAATTGCTCTATTTCCGCAATAGTTATTTTTCCGGCCATTGCCATCAATGGATTAAAGTTTCTTGCTGTTTCTTTATAAATTAAGTTACCATCTGTATCGCCTTTCCATGCTTTTACAATGGCGAAATCAGCATCAAAAGCATGTTCCAGTAAATATTCTTTCCCATTAAACTGCCGCAGTTCTTTTCCGATGGCTACTTCTGTGCCCACACCAGCCGGTGTAAACACAGCCGGCATACCATATCCTGCCGCCATGCACCGGGTGGCCAGTGTACCCTGTGGTATCAGTTCCACTTCCAGCTCACCACTAAGTAATTGTCTTTCAAACTCTGCATTCTCTCCTACGTAAGAAGAAATCATTTTCTTTACCTGGCGTTGTTTCAGCATCAGTCCAATTCCAAAATCATCCACACCGGCATTATTGGAAATGCAAGTCAGATTTTTTACACCCTTTTTCACTAGCGCAGCAATACAGTTTTCAGGAATACCACAGAGGCCAAAGCCCCCTAACATTAGTGTGGCTCCATCAAAAACATCTTTGATAGCTTCATCAGCAGAACTAACAACCTTGTTCATGGAAAATTAATTAGACAGTAAAATTAGGGAACTTGCTTTTATCAAAACGGCCTTGCATTTAAATGGCTTTCGGTATTATTTTTTTCTTAGGTGTTGCCGATGTGTCCTGCAACTTTTTTTGCGGATTTTTTATTCCTGTATCCTTATTAATAATGGGAAAAGTAGTTAGAGAATCTGGTTTGGCCAATACCGGTGCTGTTTCGCTTGGGGGAGTGCTTATTGAATCCATCATCACTTTCAACAAAACAGGATGGGACTTGTAAAAAGAAAAACTATGCTGAAACTCTTCCTTACTTGTTTTATGTATAGCAAATATCTGCTGGTAATATTTCAGGCTTTCCGTTGTTTTATTCAGCGTTGAATCTTTGTTGAGTACGTAATCCGCTAAAAATTGATCAGCTCTCATCATGTCCCACAATATAGCCTGCATTTTTTTTTGAGGCAACACACTGTTGGGAACGGCATTTTTATTTTTACAACCAGCGGTAAAAATTATTGCCAACACTATCAGCAGACCTGTTCTCATCGCAGTTCTTTATAAACTGCTCCATTGGTAATATCAAGCCGGGATAAGAAATCTTTTGCCCGGCTCTTCTGGTCTGCATTGGCCTTACTGAAAACCTTTACCAACTCATTACTTTTGCCCTGGAAAAAAAATTGGATGATCATGGAGTTGGGGTTGCCCGAGTCCAATGTGTTAAGAAAATTGAGGCAATTTAGAATGCCGTTGCGCCCTGCATCTTCATTTTCATAAAAAATATCCATACCGGTACGGTAATAGGAATATAAGGCATCATGCAATAAGGCAAAGCGGTTATTGTTCAGATTTTCTGCAAGCCAGTACCGGTTGCGAAGGCCATCAAATGACTTCCAGCCGGAAATGGAAGAATTTTCCGGAGCATTGTTTACAATGTTCCATGCCTTTTGAAAATAAGTGTCACCACCCCGTGGAGAAAATGAACCATAATCAAATCCCAAAATCATATTGACATAATAAGCCAGTATGGCCGTAATATTTGCCGCCAGCGGATCATTACCCTGTATCCTGTTTTCATTGAATTCGATGGGCTGAAATTCCACATAGCGAAACGTTACATTATCATCCAAAAAATTGATGATGGGCGAATCGTAGTTTGTATTATAGATAGGGCGGGCAGCCTGAACGGTAAGCTTACCTTTGAAAATATTAGTTCCAAGATCCTCATCTATGGTTAGCAAAAAATTACACTGAATCTTTTCACCGGGTTGAAAAGGGTCATTGGTCCATTTCCTGTTATTCAAAAAATTCATTAATGCCGTTTGCAGTGTCTGGAACACTTTCTTATCCACCTTGGTGCTTACTTTAGCAGCCATTATGGTGAGGCGGGCCTGTATTTCCTGGCCCTGTGCAAATAGTGCTGCAACAACAAAAGCAAAAGTGATAATTATTTTTTTATGCATAATAAAGACGGATTATAGTATCAACAATATCTTTTGCCACTTCATTTTTTGATTTAGTCCCAAAAGCAAACTCTTGCCCACTCTTTTCGAATATAGTAATCTTATTCGTATCATGTCCAAAGCCGGCACCGGTATCATTGAGTGAATTGAGTACGATCATATCAGCATTTTTCTTTTGTAATTTTTCCTTAGCATACTGCTTCTCATTATTAGTTTCCAATGCAAACCCAACCAATACCTGACCTTCTTTTTTCCTTTCGCCAAGGCTTTTCAAAATGTCTTTGGTTTTAGCCAATTCAATAGTTAGTGCTTCTTCCTTCTTCTTAATTTTTTCTTTCGCCTGCTCAATGGGTGAATAATCGGCAACTGCAGCCGCCAATACCGCAATATCCATGCTCTGAAACACATCATTACAAGCCCTGTACATTTCATCGGCTGTTTTCACCCTCACTACGGCAATTCCGTTTGCATTTATATCAAGTTGCGATGGTCCCATTACTAAGGTTACTTCTGCGCCACGATGGTGTAATTCTTTTGCGATAGCTAAACCCATTTTCCCGGAAGAATTATTTCCAATAAAACGAACCGGGTCTATAGGTTCGTATGTGGGGCCTGCCGTTACGATGGCTTTTTTACCTTCCAGCGGTCTCGCCTCAGGCGGGATCAAAAAAAAATTGGTAGTGATAAAGTCCAATATCTGCTCCGGTTCAGCCATTCGTCCCTCGCCGTGCAAGCCACTTGCCAGGTCACCTTTCTCCACGGGTATTATTTTATTGCCAAAAGATTCAAGCTTTTTCAGGTTTTCTTTTGTTGCGGGGTGATGCCACATATCTTCGTCCATAGCAGGAGCCACTACTATCGGGCAGGTAGCAGAGAGATAAGTAGCCAGTAAAAGGTTGTCGCATTGCCCATTGGCCATTTTTGCCAGTGTATTGCAGCTAAGAGGAGCAATTACCATCAGATCAGCCCAGCGGCCCAACATTACATGATTCGTCCAGCTTTGTTCGTCAAAGAGGTCAACCAGCACCGGGTTTCGGCTAAGAGTGGACAACGTAAGGGTGGGAACAAAATCCTTTGCAGCGGGGGTAACTATAACTTTTACTTCCGCCCCGGCTTTTACCAACAGGCGAACCAGGTAGATTGACTTATAGGCAGCGATACTGCCTGTAATACCCAATACTATTTTTTTTCCCTGCAACATGCTATAACAAAAATACCATTTACTGAAGAAAGCTGATAACCAACTGTCAAGTTCCTGTTTAAATCAAAAAAGCGACGGAAACCCATCGCTGTAAGTAATTTATAAATCTGCCTTACCAGAATTAGCTAAAAAGTTCATCCTCACCTTTACGGAAATAAACTTTGTCTTCCAGAAATTCCTGGGTAGCCAGTAATGCCGGATTAGGCATTCTTTCATAAGCCCTTGAAATTTCTATCTGCTCTTTATTCTCATGAATCTCTTCAAGACTGTCGGTATGGCTGGCAAATTCTTCCAGTTTATTATGCAACTCTTCTTTAAGAGAAATATTAATTTGATTTGACCTTTTAGCAATAATTGATATAGACTCATACAGATTGCCTGTTTTGCCTTTAATATCATCAAGGTGGCGGGTCTCTACGTTATTAGTAATACCTGCGCTAAGCTGCCGTCTTAATTTGCTCATTATTTAGTTGTTTAATATTTGTTTGCGATAAGTTTAAGAATTGTTCTGCCTCTTTTTTAAATTTACTATCAGGAAACCGGTCTGTAAATTCGTTACACTCAGTAATAACCTGCTCAAATCGTTCTACCTTTTTTTCTTCCACACTTAGTTCTGCAAAGCGATAATATGATTTTATTATCATCAGTTTGTATTCATCGCCTTTTTGTGATTCCGGGTAGGCATTTAATAAAGTAGCATATGCTACAGCGGCCGCCCTGAACTGTCCAATGTCATAATACAGTTGTGCCCCTTTATAATCTTTAGTTTCTAATTTTCCACGGCAGATATCCATGATCTCATTTGCATCTTTATTTCTTGCAGAGCCAGGGTGTGTATTAATAAAAGTCTGCATCATACCCATAGCTTTAATCGTATTAGTTTGATCGAGTTCCGGCTTGGGAGATTGCTTATAATATGAATAGGCTCTCATATAGTCCACTTCCTCTGCCTTGGGGCTGTTGGGAAATATTTCGAGGTAAGTCTTAAACAGGTTCTCTGCACTCATATAATCCGCTATGTTATATGCACAATAGGCATACTTATAATATATATCCTCAAACTCCTTCCCGGTTTTGTAATAAGGCATTACATCCTCATACAATATCTGGGCTTTACTGTACTTTTTATTTACAAAATATTGCTCCGCAATCCTTAGCTTATAAGCAGGATCAGGGTTCTTTAGTATTTTGCTTATACTTTTTGAGTCAGTAGTTTTTTTCTTACTACTCTTTTTCGAGAACAATTTTAAACTACTACAGCCGCCTAAAATGAGAGCTGCTATTATTAACCAGATATATTTCATAAAAGGAAGGCAAAGTTAACAGATACTGGCAAATTTTGCGTAAAAAAGATAAGCAGCCAAAGCAGGGCAGTTAAGGTTTTGATAAAGGATATCACGGATTAATACTGGATTTTATAGAATTTCGCAGATTAACAACCCTAAAATCAAACTGTACTAACCAGAGAAATCCATTGTACTAAAATCCTGAAATCAGTGTTAAAAAAAACCCTCCCGAAGATTCGGGAGGGTTATATCAGCAAAAAGTATCAACTCTTAATTCTTACGAAGATTTGGGTGAGGAGGCTCAACATTGTTTGGTCCATCTTCACCTTCTGCAGCAGCACGGAGGTCAACTGTATTACAGTCACCACCTTCTTGTCCATAGTTAAAGATAAAGCGGTCGTTACTGATACCTTCTTTATCAACCATGTAATTAATTACTGCATTTACATGATCCCAGCTTAATTGTTGCTCTTTTTTAGTAGAAGCACAATATCCTATCACCACTACTTTACAACCCGGGTTGTTACGCAGTCTTGAAGCTACAGTAGCTAAAGCAGCTTTCGCATCATTATCCAGATTATTAGTACCAGATTTGAATGCTACACTTGGTAATGAACCAAGAAGCTGAGAACAAGTTTTCGTGTCAACAGGAGGTGCTTTACCTACACAATTTGGATCACAAGGGCATTTACCGATACCATCAGCATCTACTGGTTGGCAATACGTTGGAGTAATTAACTCTTTATCCTTACAATCAGGAACACCATCACCATCTGTATCTTTAGTAACACCATGGCTGTCAACAGGGCAACCAGCAGGTGTTTGCTCCTGATCGAACTGGTCAGTTACACCATCACCATCGCTATCAGGTAATGATGGTTTTGGAAACTTCATCAGACGTGGATTGCGAATTTCGCTATAAGCATAATCCAATGGATTTAACCACCATAATGGCTCAACAGATTTGCTACCAAGATTAATGTTCAAACCAAGACTAAACATATTATAAGAATCGAAATCACCGGTTAAGGCAGCATCACCATAAGGATGTTCTTGCCATTGTTGTCCATCCAGCAGGTCATCCTTAACGAAAGTATAACGATTTTCAAGAGCCAGGTTTATTTTGTTGCTCAGTTTGAAAGCAATTCCAAAACCAAAAGTTCCTGAAGGTTTGAGAGTTTTATCAAACAAAGATGGACGACGATCTCCCTGGCCTTCAGCCTTTGTTTCGTAGGTATCATCCATACCGGCTTTTAATGCTTTTATTACATCTTTACGTTTAGTATAAGCAGTACCACCAGCAGCAACGGTATTAAATAAAGAAGAATATTTAGCAGTGCCATTTAAAGCATTAACCATAGTTTCATAAACTGTACCGCCTACTCCGACAATACCGTACATAGTCATTGCTGATTTAGCTTTATGGAAACGAATATTGTTAAAGGTGATTATACCTTGCAATGAAAGATCCTGCACTTTAGTTCTGTAATTGTAGAAAACCACATCTTTTGCAGTTGGGGTGTTGTTAGGGCCAGATACAAAAGCCATCAGGCCAGAATTAAGTCTGATCGGTGCGCCATATCCGTTTCTATTCCAGGCTGTATTCTTCCTGAAGTTTTCAGCAGCACGGAAATGCTGACCTTTACCTATACCATATAGGTATTCTAAACGGGCGGAAAAAACGTAACCAAAGGCTTTTCTTACATGCACACCAAAACCAGGTGACCAGGTTTTAGCAGGAACGTCACCAGAAACGGTGAATAAGCCTGCTTTAATACCAATTTCCCACTGGTTGCGGGGTTTTGCAGGAAAATTTTGAGTTCCGTTCAAAAACTCAGAGTGCTGAGCCATATCTTTTGAACGAACCACAGATGAGTCTTTTACGTCGTAGCTGGCCCCAACTCGCTGTGAGAAACCACTGGTAGACGCTAACAGACAGAATATGCCTGCCAGAAATAAGTACTTTTTGCTTGCCATAACTTAAGATTAAAATTTGAAATACAATGTCCAAATAATTAGCAAAAATAGAGATTGAAGATTAATTACCAAATTTTTATGAATATTTATTTGCTCTTATTTGCTTATTAGTTTCCAAATAGTTAGTCAGCCGGGGGCTTCAATTTGCTGCCTGAGGCTATATTTATTTTTTTGTGGCGTAAATTGCCCACTTTATAGATGCATTTACCCACTGATTTAATAAACGATGAGCTGAAAATCTTTGAAGCCCGGTTCAAAGAGGCCGTACGAAGCCAGGCACCCTTGCTGGATCGTATTATGCGTATAATAGTTAAGCGTAAAGGAAAGCAACTGAGGCCTATGTTTGTCATTCTTTCCGCCAAACTATGCGGAGAAGTAAACGAACCTGTATATAGGGCAGCTTCATTGGTAGAGCTGCTTCATACAGCAACGCTGGTTCATGATGATGTGGTGGATGATTCTATGGAACGTCGTGGTTTTTTTTCCACTTATGCTTTGTGGAAAGCCAAAGCCAATGTATTAATCGGCGATTATCTGCTGGCAAAAGGGCTGCTCCTTTCGTTAGACAACAACGATTACCAAGTGTTGCACATTCTTTCCGATGCAGTACGAAAAATGAGTGAAGGTGAATTATTGCAAATGCAAAAAGCCCGGAGCCTGAATCTGGATGAAGATATTTATTATGAAATTATCCGGAATAAAACAGCTTCGTTACTGGCATCTGCCTGCGCTGCAGGTGCATGGAGCAGCAGTAAAGACGAAACAGTTACTGAAAAAATGAGGTTGTTTGGTGAAAAAACCGGGATGGCTTTTCAACTGAAAGATGATCTGTTTGACTATGCCAGTGAAAATGTAGGTAAGCCTACAGGTAACGACATTAAAGAAAAAAAACTAACCCTGCCGCTTATTTATACATTGAATAATACAGACAAAGCAACCCGCCGGAAAATAATTTACATTGTAAAAAATAACAACCAGGATAAAAAGAAAGTGGAATGGGTTATTGAACAAGTGAAAGCAACAGGTGGCATTGCCTATGCTACAGAAAAGATGAATGCTTTTAAAAAAGAAGCCCTTGAAATTCTTTACCAGTTTCCTGAAAGCCGCATCCGGCAGGGATTACAAGACTTAGTTCTTTATGTAACAGATCGAAAATATTAACCACAGATTACAGGGATTGTAACTGATTGCTCTGATGAATGCAAAAATCGTTATTGAAACATAGAATTATTTTATTGCCAGAATGATGAAAAAAAGATGGAACATATTAACTGCTGACGAGGAAAAAGTAAAAGCATTGCATCAGTCCCTTAAAGTACACCCGGTTTTATGTAAAATTTTTGTGCAGCGGAATATTGAAACATTTGAACAGGCCAAAAAGTTTTTTCGTCCGGAACTAACGGAGCTGCACAGCCCCTGGCTGATGAAAGACATGGAAAAAGCGGTGGCAAGAATTATCACGGCCATTAATGATGATGAAAAAATATTAGTCTTTGGTGACTACGATGTTGATGGCACTACTTCTGTTGCCAGCATGTATCAATTCCTCAAAAAGTTACATTCCAATCTTGACTTTTACATACCGCATCGCTACCGGGAAGGATATGGTGTAAGCAAAGCAGGAATTGATTTTGCAAAAGAAAATGGGTTTACATTAATCATATCACTGGACTGTGGTATCAAATCGGCCTACCTTATCGCTTATGCTAAAGAGCTTGGAATCGACTTTATCGTTTGCGACCATCATTTGCCTGATGATATTTTGCCGCCGGCTGTTGCCATTCTTAACCCCAAACAAAAAGACTGTTATTATCCTTATAAAGAACTTTGCGGCTGTGGTGTTGGTTTTAAGCTGATGACAGCGTTGGCAGAAAAAATGAACCTCCCTCCCGAATCTGCATTTGAATATCTTGATTTACTCGCTACTGCCATTGCAGCAGATATTGTGCCGATGACAGGAGAAAACAGGGTGCTTGCCTTTCATGGACTGATAAAAGCAAACAAGAATCCAAACTATGGAATAAAGGCACTGGCAAAACTTAGTGGCTTGCGGCATGAATTACATATTACCAATCTGGTATTTATGATTGCCCCAAGAGTAAATGCAGCCGGAAGAATGGATGACGCAAAAAAGGCGGTACAACTATTTATTGCTGATAGTGAAGAAGATGCTTTACAATATGC
Source organism: Chitinophagaceae bacterium (assembly GCA_046598205.1). Taxonomy (GTDB): domain Bacteria; phylum Bacteroidota; class Bacteroidia; order Chitinophagales; family Chitinophagaceae; genus JJ008. The sequence continues at coordinate 5,281 of JBKJIX010000171.1, read as the reverse complement.
GGAACTGTTGCACAATGATAATATTGACAGGAAAGAGGCCGATAAAAACATTACTCAAGAAGCACTTACACTAATCAGCGAAAACACAGACTGGATCAACCGAAAGTCAACTGTAGTATTTCAACCTCACTGGCATAAAGGAGTGGTAGGCATCGTAGCCTCAAGAGTAATTGAACAATACTATCGTCCCACAGTTGTACTTACACAATCAGGAGAATTCGCTGCGGGCAGTGCAAGAAGTGTACCAGGCTTTAATTTGTACGAAGCCATTCATGCCTGCCGGGAGCATCTGTTAGGGTATGGTGGTCATTTTGCTGCTGCTGGTATGACTATGGAATTGGATCAGGTAGATGCTTTCAGAGAGAAATTTGAAGAAGTAGTTTCATCCACTATTCCTCCCGAATTATTAATACCAGAGATTGTAGTAGATGCACAAATTACTTTGAAAGACATCAAACAATCTTTCTACGATATTATTTGCCAGATGGAACCGTTTGGACCAGAAAATCTCAGGCCAATATTTGTAGTAAAAAAAGTGACGGATAGCGGCTGGTCAAAAATTGTAAAAGAAGAACATATACGTTTTTCTATAAAGCAGGATAATGTAACAATCACAGGCATTGGCTTTGGCATGGCTGATAAGTTTCGCTTGCTGGAACAGCCGGTCGATATTGTTTTTACCATCGATATGAATGAATGGAATGGTGAAAGGAGCCTGCAACTGATAGTTATTGATTTCCGGTTGTCTCAATCTTGATAAATCAATTCTGTATAATTAGTTCTAAAAAAGCTTGTTGCTTTTCAGAATGACATCATAAAAAGTTTTTACTTAGCTTAGCCGCATCGTTTATAATTAATCCACGCTTTATCAAAAGCCAGATAATAATCTGATAACATTCTTTATTACTAATGTTGAAAAGATTACATGATTTTGCATTGTTGTAATAAAGCGATATTTTTTATCTCTAAAAATAAAACTGTTGTTTATGAGAAAGGTTTGCCTGTTAGCTATTGCTATTATCACCTTTTCCTTTAGGATTTACGATGCAAATTATTATGCCTTGTCCGGTGCAGCCTTTACACAAAACTGGACTAACACCACATTAATAACAGCTAATGATAACTGGGCAGGGGTAGCCAGCATTCAAGGTTTTTTGGGACAGGATATAACTACTGCTACTGGTGTAGACCCTCAAACTCTATTGACAGGAGCTTCATCAGTAATTAATGATTTGGATGTGATAGCTAACCAAAGCAATACAACCATTACCAATGGAGGTGTGGCAGAATTTGATGGCATACCAAACCCCACCATTGCCTTGCAGGGTTCTGGTACAGCAGATGCGCCTCATCTTATTATTTATTTGAACTCTACAGGCCAAAGCAGCGTAAGGGTTCAATATAATGTTCGGGATATTGATGGTACGGCAGATAATGCTGTGCAACAAGTTGCCTTGCAATACAGAATTGGCAGCACTGGTAATTTTACCAATTTAGCAGCAGGTTATATAGCAGATGCCACTACCGGACCCAGCATTGCTACATTGGTAACAGCAGTAGATGTTACTCTTCCAATAGCCTGTAATAATCAGCCACAGGTTGAAGTCCGTATAATTAGTACCAATGCGGCGGGGAGTGATGAGTGGGTGGGTATTGATGATATAAATATTACTTCCAGCGGTGTAGCAGGTCCCTTATTAATAACTACTTCCTCACCTTTGGCCGGAGGAACTATAGGGATGGCCTACAGCCAAACTATTTTAGCCTCGGGCGGTACACCCACATACACTTTTAATTTATTGAGCGGCACATTGCCAACAGGCACCTCTTTAGCTGCATCAGGTGCTATTACCGGCACGCCAACGGCAAGCGGCACTTTTAATTTCACTGTGCAGGTTACCGATGGTGCCTCTGCAACTAACTCTAAAGCATTTGTAATTACAATAATCAATGCACCATGCAATCCACCCACCCATACCATAGCAGAAATACAGGGAACTGGTAATGCCTCACCGTTTGTGGGAAATGTGGAGACAACAAGTGGAGTAGTAACAGGTGTAAGGTCGAATGGTTTTTTTATGCAAACACCAGATGCAAATACAGATGCTAACCCTAATACGTCGGAAGGAATTTTTGTTTTTACATCCAGTGCGCCGCCAGCTGCAGCAGTAATCGGAAACCGGGTTTGTGTAACCGGAACAATTGTAGAATTTATTCCTTCAACCGATCCTAACAGTCCATCTCAAACAGAAATCACTTCACCCGGAGTAACAGCTTTAAGTACCGGCAACCCTTTACCGGCAGCTATTGTGCTGACAAGTGCAAATACTAATCCGGCCGGTGGATTATACCAATTAGAAAAATTTGAAAGTATGAGGGTACAGGTAAATTCAATGACAGTTGTTGCACCTACCCAGGGAAACAAAACCGAATCAACTGCAACCTCAGTTAGTAATGGATTCTTCTATGGTGTTATTACTGGTGTGGCCAGGCCGTTCCGTGAGCCAGGTGTTGAACAGCCTGATCCTTTACCACCCGGTGCACCAGTAACTGTTCCCCGTTGGGATGCAAATCCTGAATTGATTGGTGTCGGAAGTAATTCAATCGGAAGTGCTGCTATTAATGTTGCTACCGGTGCTATCCTTACAAATGTAGTCGGCCCTCTTGACTACAGAAGCCGTGTTTACACTATTGACATTGATCCTTCCATTACACCTGTTGTCAGCAATAACGGATTAACCTTTACGGCAGTTCCTGCACAGACTGCTGATGAACTGACGGTAGCATCATTTAATATTGAAAGATTTTATGATGATATTAATGACCCCAATGGAGATGCTGTATTAACAACAACAGCTTATAACAACCGCCTTAATAAAGTTTCATTGGCTATCCGCAATGTTCTTCGCACACCTGATATACTTTGTATTATTGAAGTTGAAAAACTTGTCGTATTACAAGCTATTGCCACAAAAGTAAACGCTGATGCGATAGCTGCCGGCAATCCCAGTCCAAACTATCAAGCCTACCTTTCGGAAGGTAATGATGTGGGAGGTATTGATGTAGGATTCCTGGTTAAACCTGCAAGAGTAAATGTTATTACTGTTACGCAATATGGATTAACGACAACCTATACCGATCCAACAACAGGTTTGCCTGCTTTGCTCAATGACAGGCCCCCTTTGGTAATGAATGCAACGTTTACAAAACCTGGTTGTACTACTCCTGATAATATAACTGTAATTGTTAACCACCTCCGTTCGCTTAATGGTATTGATGATGTGGGGTCAACCGGTACCCGTGTAAGAGCAAAACGAAAAGCACAGGCAGAATTTCTCGCCAATCTAATCCAGGGATTTCAAACAAGTAATCCAACTGCTAATATTGTTTCCGTTGGAGATTATAATGCATTTGAGTTCAGCGATGGGTATGTAGATATGATGGGAACTATAAAAGGCACACCAACACCAGCATCAGATGTTGTGAATGCATCGCCTGACCTGGTCAATCCTAATCTTACTAATTTAGTTGAAACATATCCGGCAGCTCAACGCTATACGTATAGTTTTAGCGGAAGTGCCCAGGTATTGGATCATATACTGGTAAGTTCCAATTTAGCAAGTAAAATCAGCCGCTTTAGCATTGCTAGAGTTGACGCTGATTTTCCTGAAGTGTACAGAACTGATGCTAACCGTCCTGAACGTATATCAGATCATGATGCCCCGGTTGCATATATTTTATTTACTGATAATATAAATCCGACGATTACCTGTCCTGCGAATGTAACAGTAAGCTGTGCAAGTGCAGTTCCTGTTGTCAATATTGCATCGGTAACGGCAAGTGATAATTGTTCAGGTGTTGTAGTAACTCATGTGGGAGATGTCATCAGTGCTCAAACCTGTGCAAACAGATATACCATTACAAGAACTTACCGGGCTACTGATGTGGCTGGTAATTCCGCAGTTTGCTCACAGATAATAACTGTAAATGATCAGACAGCACCGGTCATTATCTGTCCATCCAATATCGCAGCAGCAACACCAATAGGATTTTGTACAGCAGTAATTACGTTTACACCAACAGCTACCGACAACTGTGGAGGTGCTGTAACGATTACGTCGGTGCCAGCATCGGGCAGTGTATTCGCAATGGGTACAACACCAGTAACACTAACAGCTACAGATGCATGTGGTAATTCATCCACCTGTACATTCAATATAACGGTGACGGATGGCCAGTTACCAGTTATAGGTACACAGCCTGCTAACAGAACAGTGTGTGCAACGTCTACTGCGGTGTTCAGTGTAATTGCAAGCAATGCAGTAAGCTATCAGTGGCAGCAATTTCTATCAGGAGTATGGACGAATATAGCAGGTCAAACAGGTTCATCATTGACTTTTACTGCAGTAACACAAAGTATGAACACCAATACATACCGGGTTAATGTAATAGGATTATGTACATCGATTATTTCTAATCCAGCAACCTTATATGTAAACCCATTACCAACAATAAATTTAACCGCTTCCAACCCACCCATATTATTACCGACCCAGACAACAAGTATAGTTGCCAACGTAAATCCAACAGGTGGAACTTTTGCCTGGTTTAAAAATGGAGTAGCAAGGGTGCCGACGGTAACCACAGGTACATTATCAAATCTGACAGTGGATGATGCTGGAACATACAAGGCTACTTATACAGATCCAAATGGTTGTGTAGCCACATCCGGAGATTTGGTATTAAGTGCTGCATTATCAGAACGGTTCTATGTGGCACCCAATCCGAACAATGGTCAGTTTTGGATACGATATTACAATCTTGTGAATGAGCAGTTGACACTGATAGTGTATGACTCAAAAGGAAGAAAAGTACATCAGCAGGTATCCCCTGCAAATTTGCCATATACAAGGATAGAGGTAAAACTTAATGCAGCCACATCATCTGGTATATACTTGGTGGAGCTTAGAGGAGCAGTTGGCAAAATTTTAGGGGCTAAACGAATCGTAGTATATCGTAATTGATAATAGAAGGGCTTCAGTAAGACAATTCGAAGGCCATCCGGTAAGACTGGGATGGCCTTTGAGTTGTTTACAATCAATTGTTTAGTTAATAATTTTATACCTATTAATGATACCTGAAATTACCCGGCAATGATTGCTAATAATCGAGTAACGCAGGGGAATTTCACCCCTACGTCCTCACAGAACCGTACTTGACAATCTCTCGTCATACGGCTCTTCAGTTATGTGTTTTACTTGTTGATACGACCCGATAGCTA
>JBKJIX010000183.1:0-3046 GCA_046598205.1 Chitinophagaceae bacterium | reverse complement strand
CAATTTTTTTAATAACTCCGCCGGAGTCAAAAACAATGAAGGCGGCAAAAATTTAAATCAAATGGCAGACGTAAAAGCATTAGCAGAAGGCCTTGTAGCCTTAACAGTAAAAGAAGTTCAGGAATTAGCTGACTTCTTAAAATCAGAATACGGAATTGAACCAGCAGCAGCTACTGTAGTGGCAGCAGCAGGTGGCGGCGAAGGCGCAGCAGTAGTGGAAGAAAAAACTGCCTTCAATGTGGTATTGAAGAGTGCAGGACCTTCTAAACTGGGTGTAGTTAAGATTGTAAAAGATCTGACTGGTTTAGGATTGAAAGAAGCGAAAGATCTGGTTGATGGTGCACCTAAGAATATCAAAGAAGGTGTTTCTAAAGCAGAAGCTGAAGAAATAGCTAACAAGCTGAAAGAAGCCGGAGCAGAAGTTGAAATCGCTTAATCCGATAGTCCCGATAGTTATCGGAATCGGATCTATTTGACTGTTATAATATTTTAAACCCTTCGCATAGCCTCAGGCTATACGGAGGGTTTTTCTTTGCCCGAAATGTTCTTTGATACGGCATAAAGGCTTATACCAATTAGACTTTAAAAGTAAACTGGTCAAGGAGTTTATTAAGCAGAAATTTGCACACGGATGACACTGACTAAACGGATAAACACGGATTTTTCTGCTACGCAGAAATCCGGAATTTTGATTTATCAAAATAATCTGTGTTTATCTTTCCAATCCGTGTCATCCGTGTGCAAAATGTATTTTTAATGCCTAATTGCTATTATTTGTTTTTCTACTAATTACAATGAATCTTTGTTATCTGCATTATGACGAAAAAGGAACGCATAATATTATTCCTGCTGGCCGGGCTGCATTTTACGCATATCCTTGATTTTATCATCATGATGCCGCTCAGTAATTACCTGATTCCTTATTTTAAAATATCAGCGATGCAGTTCAGCATCCTGGTGGCGTCTTATTCAATAAGTGCTTTTTTTTCAGGATTACTTATAGCCATTTTTATAGACCGGTTCGACAGAAAAAGAGCATTGGTGCTTGCTTATAGTGGTTTTCTAATAGGCACTATTGCCTGCGGCTTAGCCCCCAGTTATGGTTTGTTGCTGGCAGCAAGGATATTAGCCGGCGTATTTGGCGGTATTATCGGGGCACAGGTATTATCAATCGTTGCAGACCTTTTTAGCTATGAAAGAAGGGGAAGGGCCATGGCCGCTGTTATGAGTGCTTTCGCTATTGCTTCCATTTTGGGTGTACCCCTCTCATTATATTTTACGAACCTTTTTAATTTTAACTGGCATGTGCCATTTTTGATAATCGGCGGCGTTGGTATTGTACTATTACCTTTTGTAATCAGGTATGTTCCTAAAATGACTGATCACATTCAATCTAACGACAGTATCAGTCACCCTCTTCAATCACTGGTTATAGTGCTTAAAAACCCTGACCAGCGTTCAGCTTTGTTGTTTGCCGGTTTGCTGATGATGGGGCATTTTCTTATTATTCCTTTTATTAACCCTTATATAGAATTCAATAAAGGATTTTCAAAAGATATGATCCCGATGATCTACCTCGTTGGTGGTATTGCATCGTTGATTGCAGCTTTTTACCTTGGAAGAATTGCTGATAAGATTGGAAAGCTGCCCGTTTTTTTATTTTCTGTTTTCTTCTCCCTGTTTATGGTAATACTTATTACCAGGATGCCTGATGTTCATTATGCTGTATTACTTGGTTTTTTTGCTGTATGGTTTATGCTGGCCACGGGCAGAGCCGTTACCTCACAGGCAATGATAAGCGAAGTAGTAAAGCCGGAACAGCGGGGAAGTTTTATGAGCATTAATGGAAGTGTGCAACAATTGGGTTCGGGTATCGCCTCTTTATCAGCCGGAGCAATTGTATTTACAGAACCTTCGGGTAAAATACTTAATTATAACTGGCTGGGCTACCTAAGTGCTGTGGTGCTAATGTGCAGCTTATTTCTTGGCCGCCATCTCTTTCGTAAATTAGACAAGAAGAACAGTTTTGAAGCAGAACAACTATTGGAAAATAATTCTTAAAAGATGTATCAAAAGTCCCGAATAAACGGAACACAAAGAACACAAAGAACACAAAGAAGACACGAAGAACACAACGTATTGATAATAAAATACTGATTTCTTTGTGCCCGTTGTGGTTCGTGGTGTTCTTTGTGTTACTTAATACTTTTGAGATGAGGTCTAATCACTTCATCAAGCTATAAACAGGGTAACGAAGATACATTGGTTCAAAATAGGGTGAATTTTGAAACACAAAATTGAGTTGTGCATTTGCACTCTTTGCAAATGCTGTATCTGAAACTCTTCGCCTTTCCAATTTATTTTTTAACTCAGGATTTGTTTTAAGATATTCCGCTGCTATATCTTCAAAAGAATAACCGGAAAAGCCTTCTTTTTGCCCCAGCACCGCATCAAAAAAATTCCAGGAGAAATAAGAATCTTCCGTTTGTGGTTCCAGTGTTTCTATTAAAAACCGGTTGGCTACCTGGTTTAATGGAATATAATAATCTCCTTTCCTGAACTTCATTTTTTGTTTGCTCTCCAATAATTTCACTTCATTATTCCGGTGATGCATTTCATTTTGACGGGCCGCTGTTTTGTAATCATCAATCCGGTAAACCCTTACTTCAATAGCAGTATCTTTTTTCAGTTGGCGCATATCCACTTTGTTCAATTTCAGCAAATCAATCACCTTCCACCATCCTTGTGGAATAATATAGGCAACTGGTTTTTCTACAACCTTCTCCGTTTTGTAATAGTTATAAATAGGAACTTGTTTTTCAAAAGGCTTACTGCGGTCGTAAAATAATCTTGGTAAACCTGAAATTTCGCTGGGTTTCTTTCCTGCTGTATAACCTTTATACGTAACGGTTGCTGACTGCGACCTATCCAACACCCAGCTTATCGGAAACTGTGTTGCTGATTGCACGGATTTTTTTGTCTGATTACGCAGATTTTTAATGACTTCACTATTTTTAGAAGTGAAATCAATAAAACATTGCATTAA
>JBKJIX010000202.1:0-5213 GCA_046598205.1 Chitinophagaceae bacterium | reverse complement strand
ACCAGCAGCCTGAGTATCTGAAAATACTTAATGAACCCGCACCCAATAAAACTGCGTTTCAAAAAGCTAGCCAATTGATGGACATTTCTTATGGCCTGTCAAAATCGTTCTTTGGCCTTCATAAAGTGGACAGCGCATATATCTACCTGGAAAAATACATTTACTACAAGGACGAGGTTAAAAATATCAATACCATTTCTCGATTGAATATGCAGTTGAACAACTATAATAAGGTACTTGAAAATGAAAAGAAAACCGGCCAGATTAATTTATTGAACAAAGACAACCAGCTAAAAGAACAAAAAATAAAGCAAGGGGCATTTGTAAAAAAAGGTTTAATTGTTGGGATCCTCTTACTTTTTCTTTTAGGCATTTTTGTTTTCCGAAGCCTTTCACTAAAGCGAAGGAATGAAAAACTCCGTATGCAAAAAGATTTTGAATTAAGACAACTGGAAAATGAAAAAAAACAGGCCGAACTGGAAATGCAGGCCCTCCGTGCACAAATGAACCCGCATTTTATATTTAACTCCCGCAGCTCTACCAATAAGTTTATTTTAAAAAATGAACCGGATGCTGCATCCGATTATCTTACCCGCTTTTCCCGTCTTATCCGTATGGTGCTGATCAATTCGCAAAAACCACTGATAACACTGGAAGATGAACTGGACATGCTGACCATTTACCTTGATATGGAACGCTTACGTTTTAAAAATACTTTTGATTACCAAATTGCTTTTACAAACAGGGTAGATGCAGGAGCTTTATATATACCATCCTTATTGCTGCAACCCTTTTGTGAAAATGCCATCTGGCATGGGCTCAGGCACCTTGCCGATCCACAATCAGGCCGGCAAGAGCTGGGCCGTCTTGATATTGTCCTGAGTATGGATAACAAAGTTTTAAATTGCAGTATAACAGATAATGGAATAGGCAGACAAAAAGCGGCTGAAATAAAATCCAAATCTGCTGAAGATAAAAAATCATTGGGTTTAAAAATTACAACTGAACGTCTTGCCCTGTTGAATAAAGAAAACAATTTCAATACCTTTTACAAAATTGAAGATGTATTGAATGATAACAACGAAGTGGCAGGTACAAGGGTTGAATTAAAGATCAGTTATAAAGAAAGTGTTGAAGAACTTGTATGAATAACTTGGTAACATTATATTTTAAATGGAATAAACATGATTTCATAGTCCCATCGGGACTATTGGTGGGTAATACCAAAAAGAATGTTTACGAGACGTCCCCTAGGGACGTTTGGTGCTTCCTCTTAATGTATTTAACCTATCCCGAAAGTTTTCGGGATTCCTACGGAACAATAAAAAAATCACAAATTTGTTAAATTAAACTTTCCGCCAACGGCGGAGATGGGGCAAATGCTTAAAGCAATTATCATAGACGACGAACCTGACTGTTGTGAATCGCTTGCAATATTACTGGAACGCTTTTGCCCGGAAGTAATCGTTTCTGCTATATGTAATTCAGGCGACGAAGCCATCTCCGCTATACAGAAAATAAAACCCCACCTGGTTTTTCTTGATATTGAAATGCCCTACATGAATGGTTTTGAATTACTGGAAAAATTGCCGTGGATTGACTTCGAACTTGTATTCACCACCAGTTATGACCAGTATGCCATCAAAGCCTTCTGGTTCAGTGCACTGGATTATTTACTGAAACCAATTGAACGGGAAGAATTACAAAAAGCAGTAAATAAAGTAGTGAGCCGCAAACAAAATCCTCTCCCACAGCAACTCGAAATTCTGCTTCAGAAAATAAATCAAACAAGCAATCCTATTCAACGGATTGCGCTGCCTACTATGGAAGGATTGCAATTAGTTCCTGTCAGTTCCATTATCTATTGTGCTTCGGAAGGCAATTACACTATTTTCTTCATGAAGGACAAACAAAAAATTGTTGTGTCACGGCCGTTAAAAGAAGTAGAGGAAATGCTGGCCGAACATTCTTTTTTCCGTGTGCATCATTCCTATATTGTCAATATGAATGAAATTGAAAAATTCGTCAAAACAGATGGAGGTTATCTCATTATGAGTGATGGGTCTGCTGTTGATGTTTCCCGAAGTAAAAAAGAAATATTATTGAAGAAGTTGCTGCCGCATAAAGAATAAAAGTTGTGCTTTTGAAACTAATTTCTAAATTGCCTTTCTCAATACTTCAACAGACAGCGAGCAGGTAGTACTGAAATAGTATCAACTATTAAGTTCTTTCAATAGAAAAAATGAGTAATTTTAAATTATGAATACAGATTACAGGCAAATCATTACTATTGAGCCGGGCAAACGTAACGGTAAACCTTGCATACGGGGTATGCGTATCACCGTGTACGATGTGCTTAGTTATCTTGCTTCCGGTATGACGCCTGAACAGATTACAGAAGATTTCCCCGAACTCACAAAAGAAGATATTCAAGCTTGTCTTAGCTACGCAGCCGATTCAGAAAAGCATACCCATTTATTACACACTTCATGAAGTTGCTGGTTGATAATAATCTTTCTTTTAAACTGGTTCAGCCATTGCAAATTCAATTTTCGGGTACACAGCATATAAAAGAAGTACTTAGCACAGGCTCCGACGATATAAGCATCTGGAATTATGCGAGGTCAAACGGCTTCACCATTCTCACCAAAGACAATGATTTTGATGAACGCAGTCAGTTAGAAGGATGTCCACCCAAAATAATTCATCTTATCTGCGGCAATAAAACCACACTGCATATACTGAACCTGTTGCTCTGGCGTAAAGATGAAATCCTGTTATTCGATAACCCGAGTTCTGAAAACTGTATTTTGAAAATAACTTAGTCTGGATTCGTTTTGTCCATTAAGATAAAAAATCGTCAATCAAACAGGATACGGAACAAAAGGAAAGTGCTGTTGAAGGAGCTGTTGACCTATAAACAATAAAAAACATTCACCTCCTGGATAATCTCCACCCGCAAAACATCAGCCCCCTACCGCAAACTGCTCATTCTGGCTGGTGAAAGCTTCCTTCACTCTTTAGTTTTATAAAACCTGATTGCCGCTACATTTCGTAACTTCTTACTTTAAAAAACTTAAACCGGCAGGAGGGTTTTATTATAAGAAAATATTTTCTAATAACTGCGTTTTTAACAATTTGTCAATTTATTCTTTCTGCACAAAATCCAGAAAGTATTAAAAGAGATAGCCTCGACATAGAGAAATTACAAAAAGCATTACCAATGCTTAAAGACACAGCAAGAATAAATTGTTTGAACAATATTGCTGAAGTATTCCTTGGCAGGGATGGCTACAAGCTAAAATAAAGTCAGATTCAGCATTTTTTTATTCAGATATAGCTAAAGCATAAGCAATCATAATCGGTTACAAGTATGGGATTGCAAAATCATTAATTGTATTTTGTAATTACTTTAATTTATATGGATTTCATAACAGAAGTAATAAAATTGACAACGCAACAAATCTCAGCAAATGGGAAGTTTATCAAAAACAACTTTTTGATGTGGCAAGCCAAATTAATGATGCTGAAACATGGGGCAGAACCTATTCCAATCAATCAGGTCTTTTGAGTTGGCAAGCCAAACCAAAACTGGATGCACTTAAAAATGCTTTAACCTGGTTCAGAAAAGCAGGTAATGAGTTGGGAGAAGCAGAAATTGCTAACGATATATACTTTAGCTACGCTTCCAATGGCGAATATGAAAAGGCATTTGAATATGCTAACAGGTCTTTGCAACTTAGCAAAAAACTCAATAGTACGGCCAGTCATGATGACTTCAGCAATATGCTGGTTCAACAAGGGTTGATAAATATGTCGGGGTTGTACAGTTCAGCCGGTGATTATGAAACAGCACTCAACTTTCTTCGGGAAAGCAGGCAGTTTCACGCAAAACATAATGCATCTAATACTTGGGGAATGGAGGGTGAGCTTGGAGATATGTTTCTACTCGCTGGACAATATGACTCTGCCTTTTTTTATATTAAACCTGGTATTACTGCCAGTAACTATTTTGCATCATTTACATGGCCAGGTATGGGAGATGTATATTTAGCTACAGGAAAAATAGACAGCGCATTATATTTTTATAACAGGTCTATAGATACTCTAAAACTCAGATCGACAATTCCAGGCCCTCAATTTGCATTAACGAGAAGTTATTATGGCAAAGCAAATATCCTTGAATTAAAGAAAGATTACCGAACCGCTCTTTCTTATGCAAAAAAAGGCTTCAAATTCGCACAACAAACAAGATCCCAAATGGCTTTATTGAAAAGCTATGATTTACAATCGCAATTATTCAATCAACTTGGCAAAAACGATAGCGCATATTCTTATTTAAGAAAATATATACTGCTGAAAGATTCCATTCTAAGCCAGCAATTTTTATTTCGGCTAAATAATTATAAGAAAGAAACGAATGAGGCAAAGACTGAATCCAGGATAGGTTTCTTAAACCGTGACAATAAAATAAAAGAACAGAAACTCAAACAGCAGGCTCAGTTTAAAAACTTTCTTCTCCTTGGCTTATTAGGTTTGTTAATAATAGGCTTTCTTGTTTTCCGATGGCTCATATTAAAAAGAAAGAATGAAAAACTCGCCAATGAAAAAATAAATGCAGAACTGCATCGTAAAGCTTCCGAACTGGAAATGCAGGCCCTCCGTGCACAAATGAACCCGCATTTTATATTTAACTGTCTCAGTTCTATCAACAAGTTTATTTTAAAAAATGAACCGGATGCTGCGTCAGATTATCTCACCCGTTTTTCCCGGCTTATCCGTATGGTGTTGATTAATTCACAAAAACCATTGATAACACTGGAAGATGAACTGGACATGCTGACCATTTACCTGGATATGGAACGCTTACGTTTTAAAAATACTTTTGATTACAACATTATTTTTTCAAACCGGGTTGATGCAGGAAACTTATACATCCCCTCTTTATTGTTGCAACCGTTTTGTGAAAATGCTATTTGGCATGGGCTCAGGCATCTTGCCGATCCTCAATCCGGGCGGCATGAGCAGGGCCGGCTTGATATTGTCCTGAGTATGGACAACAAAGTTTTAAATTGCAGTATTACAGATAACGGAATTGGCAGACAAAAAGCGGCTGAAATAAAATCCAAATCTGCAGAAGATAAAAAATCAATGGGTTTGAAAATTACAACAGAACGTCTTGCATTGCTGAACATGGAAAATAATTTCAACAC
>JBKJIX010000046.1:0-9182 GCA_046598205.1 Chitinophagaceae bacterium | reverse complement strand
TTATTTAGAAACCATTTGTAAGGATGTTGAAAAAAATAAGATAAAAAGTATCTGTGCTTTTAGCTATATCTTTTCTAATCAATTTTGGTCTATTATATAATTCATATTGGTATAATAATCTGACTGAACGATAAATGCATTGCCTGTTATTTCTGCCAGCAAAACATTAGCCTCCTCAATATCTTTTCGCTCCATTACTTTTTTAATTCCGGCAATTACTGATTCTAATTCAGCAGAACTTGTTTTCAATCCAAAGTCAAGTTTTAAATCCCCACGACGTTGGGTACGCATTGACAAATTGTCCAGCACACTGTCCACCATTTGTTTGTTGGGAACACTCACCCATGTTTTCTGATCGGAACGAAGCCGGGTGCTGCGCAATCCAATTTTTTCTACCGTTCCCGTAACATTTAGCACTTTCACGATATCACCGGCTGTGAATGGTTTATCAAAGAAAATAATAAATGATGCGATCAGGTTTTCAAGGCTTTCCCGCAAAGCCAATGCTATACCGGCACCAACGATACTTAAGCCAGTGATCAAACTACCGACATTCAAATCAAAAGCATAATTCAGTACCATCATCGCACCAACAATTGCAATTACCACTTTGAAAAAGTCACGGAAGAAAACAATGAGCTGGTTATCGGATTGGCTGGGTCTGAGATTGGCTTTCTTCTCTAGTATAGTGGCAATAAAATCAATAATGCGGAGCAACAGCCAGATAAAGGAAACAATCAAAACAATGGTTGCAATGCTATGCATTATCTGCTTCACACTGTATCCATACAATTCTATATTTAGTTTTGCGGGGAAATTCAGTTTGTGAAGGCTGATAATGCCAATCAAAATCAACAGGAAAAACCCCAATGGCTGAATTAAAAGATTGGTGAATGATTTTTTATCAACCCCTTTCCATATTTTATTGACGACTTTAAACATCAAGCCGGCCAGGTAGCGGGAAATAAACCGCTTTAGCAGGATGACAAATAAAAATTACACCAGCAACTATCAAGTAATTGTTTACCGGGTTATCGAGCCATACCTGTTAAAGGAAGTCATTCATTGGAGAGAATAGTTTGAACCGTAAAAATACATATCACGGATGACTTGGATTGAAATGGATTAAATTTCTCCAGACCTGGTATCACTTTTCTTTGTTGAAATATATTAGCGAAAGGAATAAATTAAAATAGTGTTTCCTTTTGTTTCCTCATCCTTCCTGAGTGCATAGAGGCGGGTACTGCTGAAATTAAATGCACGGCTCTTGAAAATAGCTTCCGGCATTTTCCATTTATCTGCCTGAAAAGTGCTTAAACTATAACGAAATAAACTATCTGACCGGGAGCCAAACATATACTTACCGGCTACTTTAAAATTCTGCCAGTGGTCAATCATGATATTATTCTTCAAAGCTCCGTAGTAGTCGAACACATACACTCCGAAAACTGAATCATACACATATACATACCTGTTCTCATCAAATATTTTAATTGGTGATGGCGCCGTACCCAATAACAACCGAAAGTCAGGCGTTTCCTGCAAAACCTTTCCATCTTCATCCACTTTCTTTAGCTTGTTTTCTATTTCATCGTACACCCATATCTTATTATCGTAAGATTGGCCAATAGCTTTGGCCTGGAAAATATTTTGTTTACGAAGGTCAATACTGTTGACAGCATTCAGAAACCGGTCAAGCATTACCACTGTTGCAAAATCTTTGTAATACAACAAGATTTTTAAAGGATTGGAAACGTCAACAAGAGTAGCTTGTCCGAATTTTTTTATATCATTATAAATAGCAACAGAATCACCATTCGCATTGAATTTTTTTATTTGATTCCTGCTGGTGAGTACATAAACATTATCGAGGTTGTCAACTGTAAAATCAACAATATCGCCTTTCATTGTTTTAATGAGGCGGAAAGTTGTATCCGTTTGGGCCATGCCCGAAACAGATAACAAGATACAAATCACCAGTATGTTCAGTTCCTTTTTCATTTAATTCCGGAAGATCTTGTCATCTTTTCCCCGGTAAGATTTTAATTCCATCGTTAGGCCGTCAAACACAGCATAGGTAAAGTACAGCATCCAGTCGCCAAGATTAATGTACCTCGGACTGTCCACACCCGCCTCCGCTGAAGCTATGGCAGGTAAAAGACGATAATCAATAGCCAGGTGTCTATGCCCAAACACAAAAAAATCAATCTTTTTTTCTTTCAGTACTTCTTTGCTATAAATAATAAGCCATTCCTTGTCTTCGCCAAGGAAAACTTCTTCTTCCAAACCAGCTGCCCTGCTGCGACGGCTCAGGTAATTGGCCAGGCCGATACCCAATATAGGAGGGAAAATTCCAAATAACCATTTACTTACCGGGTTGCGAAATAATTTTTTTACCCGCTTATATCCATGATCACCGGGACCGAGGCCATCTCCGTGACCAATTAAAAATTTCTTTCCATTTCTTTCAAATTCTTCCGGCTTAAAATAAACAGGTATGTTCAATTCTTTAACGAAATAATCTTTCATCCACATATCATGATTGCCAACAAAAAAATGAATGGCAACACCCGCATCTGTTAATTCACCAAGTTTGCCAAGTAACCGTACATATCCTTTAGGAACAACTTTTCTATACTCATACCAGAAATCAAACATATCGCCAACGAGAAAAATCTCGGCTGCTTCGTTTTTAATTTCGTCAAGAAATTGAACCAGCAATTTTTCTCTTTCAAGACTGCTGGCATGGTCGGGTGCGCCGAGATGGAAATCGGAAAGAAAATATATTTTCGTCTTGTCTGCCGGCATTTATTAAATTTCTTCTTTTGAGATACCTGCCTGTTTAATAATACTCATGAAAGTACCCTTGGGAATATCCTTATTTCCATGAACTGGAACAATTATAGTTTTCTTTGTTTCTGTATTAAAGTAAATGTGATGGCTACCGGTTACTCTTTTCAATATGTAACCTTTTTGTTCAAGAAGATAAATTATTCTTTTTGGTGAATAGTCCATAAGGCTAAGATACAGAGCCTCTTATTTATAAATGATAAAGTGTCAAATAAAATAACTGTCGTTTTTGTTACGCTGAAAGCTGTAATGAATATTCAAGTGTTTCATTATCATCAGGCACTGGTTCTCCCTCTTCCTGCAATACAGCAATATATCCTTCAATAGCTTCTTTCGCCATTTCCAAAGCCTGCTCTACACTATCACCCCATGTAATACAACCTGGCAATGAAGGCACAAAAGCCGTATAAGCACCTTCTGGCTCTTTTCTTAAAACAATACGGTATGTTCTGTTTACTGACATTTGATAAATTTACTACTTATTTCGAATACAACTTATAGCTTCCTTCTACAAAGCCATTTCCCTTTTTGTCCCAAATCCTGAATGACACAGTGAAAGATGTTGGGGGCATACCTTCCTTTAATTTCAGGCTGGCCGATAAATAAATAGATTTTGAATCTTCAACAGATATTCCATCAGGATATTTTTGGAAAAGGTCAGCCTCTTCCAGCACTACTTCTCCTTTTTCTGTTACAATTTTTTCTGAAGCACCTAACAGCACTTTCCCATTTTCTTCTACCCAGCCACTATCAATTAATACTTGCATTTTAACCGGGCCGTTGAAATCAACAAAATTATCATCGGGCACCCGTTGGCCATTATCGAAAAGCAGGTATGCCTTATCTACTTTAATACCACTTGCATTTAGCTGAATATTATTATAAATCCTTGCGCCATCTTTTACTTCGGCAGTGCCGGTCACTTCATCTTTCTTGCCTACTGAGCAACTAAACTCGCAGGATGAAAGAAGTACAGAAAAGCTGATGATGAAAAGAAAAGAAAACAGTTTCATGTAAATTATTTTTTGGTACTTAGATACTCAAGCATATCGCCGGAGGCTATTAATGGTTTGTCCGTTACATCACCATTGTACCAGTATATCCATGCCTTGGTCACCTCGTTATTCAGATGTACATCTGCAACTTCCCGGCGATACAGTTGTATTTCATCTGCTTCTACAGACACACCTTCATAATCATCCAACTGGCCAATGGCCCATGAAAATTCATGTTCATTTATTGCCTGGTACAGTTCGCCAATAATAAAACTATCATCAGTGGCAGCGATACCTGCCGGATAGCTACCTAAATCAAAAAGCTTACCCTTTACTTTGGCTTCGCCGATAAATTTAAAAAAACGGCTGATGTATTCATAGACAGGACTATGAAATCCTTTGCGGAGTGAGCCGTACACAAATAACTGGTAAACGCCGGGATTTGTCATGGTATAAAGATAAGCTAAGAGATTAAAAGAGAAAAAGAGGGAAGATATCTCGCAAAATAGTTACCCGAATAGCTTCTTTAACGTCTCTTCTTTTGATAATTTAAAATGGTCGGCCACATCACTTAAAATAGAAGAAAGAGTTCCCAATTTTACAGGTGTATGGTTGGGGACAGTAACATGATGCTCTCCGTTGGATAATGTTGTCAACCGAATATGGCTTCCTTTTTGGTGGGAAAATTCGTAGCCGAATTTTTAAAGAGAGCTGATTAATTCATCAGCAGAAATATTTCTGGGCAATTTCATACAGCAATGACTTCTTCTTTCACCAGGTGAAGCCTGATTAGTTTGGGCATTTTATCTGCATCAAAATGGCACTCAACAGCCTCTTTTACATTTATCCTTAATTCTTCAATTGTGTCTGCATCTGTAAAAATACTTTCGCCCAAGGCTCTGGCTGTAAAACCTCCTTCCAATGCTTCTTCTACTACAAAAAAAACTTCTTTCATTACAATACTGTTTAAAAGGTTGTATATAAAAGTACTCAATAAATTTGAAATGTGTAATCACCCTTCAATAAGAAACAAATACACTTCTTTAGGTCCATGCACACCCACTACTAATGTTTTTTCAATATCTGCAGTACGGCTGGGGCCAGTGGCAAAGGTTATCAGGGAAGGAAGGTTACTGCCGTATTTGTCTTTTGCTGCCTGCAAAGCATCTTTCAAATCATAAACAAGTTGATTGGTAAAGGCAATGCAAATATGAATAGGTGCATATACACTGGTAGTTCTCCCCTTGGTTTGTGCTGAACTCATTACAATACTCCCGGTTCTTGCTACCAAACTTTCACAACCGGTAATAGATACATCGCAACCGGCGAGATCAGTTTTTATCAACCTGTCTGCTAATGGTGCGGCAACAGCAGCTATCAGTTTATCTTCTACACAAAATATTTTTTCCCATCCCTGTTTTTTTACCAGGCTGCTTAGTTGAAAAGCAAACTCCTGCTGATTGATACAGTATATAAACTTGCCTTGTAGTTTGGTAAATTGCTCAGCAAACTCCACTTCAGGTTCCTGCTGCAACGGCTGGAACACAGATTGATTGCCTTCGCTTTGTGGGAAAGGCAAAGGCGTTGAGTGACTCAACGCCTTGCGGATCTTTTTTAAAATATTTTCCTTTGATATGGAAACATTCATACTTACTTATTAAATAGAAGGTGCCAAACCAATAGTTCCTGTTTGTTCACCAGTTGCTTTTTCATCTTCTGTTTTTGGTTCGGCCTGTGCTACAGTTCCTTCTACCACTTCAGCAATTGGAATATCGTCAGTCAGGGGTTTCTTTTCTTCAAATGGTCTTTTGCCAATCAGCGTTTCCACATCACTCTGGAATAAGACTTCTTTTTCCAGCAAGGCGTTGGCTAATTTTTCTACATCACCTCTTTTTTCGGTAAGCAGTTGTTTTGTTTTTTCGTAGGCATCGTCAATCAGTTTCCGCACTTCCTGATCAATCATTTTCGCCGTTTCATCAGAATACGGTTTGGTAAATGTTGTTTCCTGCTGCGGATCATAAAAACTGATGTTCCCTACTTTATCATTCATTCCGTACACCGTTACCATCGAATAAGCGATCCTTGTTATTTGTTGCAGATCGTTTTGTGCACCGGTAGAAATTTTACTAAAGAAAATTTGTTCGGCGGCTCTTCCACCCAATGTCATGCAAATCTGATCGGTCAACTGATCAATGTTATACAAGTATTGTTCTTTCGGAGTGTATTGAGCATAACCCAATGCTGCCGTGCCTCTTGGCACTATTGTTACCTTCAACAATGGATAGGCATGTTCCAGGTACCAGCCGCATACAGCATGACCGGCTTCGTGGAAGGCAATGATCTTTTTCTCTTCGGGAGAAATGATCTTGTTCTTTTTTTCCAAACCACCAATCACCCTGTCCACCGCATCCTGAAAGTCTGACATATCCACTGCTTCTTTATTCTTTCTGGCAGCAATCAATGCAGCTTCATTACATACATTGGCAATATCAGCACCAGCAAAACCTGGAGTTTGTTCAGCCAATTTCTTTATATCTAATGTTTTTGAAATTTTGATTGGTTTCAAATGCACTTTAAAAATAGCTTCCCGACCAACTAAATCCGGTTTATCAATAGTTATCTGCCTGTCGAAACGACCCGGACGAAGTAACGCCGTATCCAATACATCGGGGCGGTTAGTAGCTGCGAGAACAATGATACCTACATCTGTACCGAAGCCATCCATCTCTACAAGCAACTGATTCAAGGTGCTTTCTCTTTCATCATTACTCATCATGGCATTCTTACCTCTGGCACGGCCAATGGCATCTATCTCATCAATAAATATGATACAGGGAGCTTTTTCTCTTGCTTGTTTAAATAAATCTCTTACACGACTTGCACCAACACCCACAAACATTTCCACAAAGTCGGAACCGCTTAAACTAAAAAATGGAACCTGTGCTTCTCCGGCCACCGCTTTAGCCAGCAAGGTTTTACCAGTACCGGGAGGACCAACCAGCAAAGCCCCTTTTGGTATTTTACCACCGAGGTTAGTGTACTTCTTCGGGTTTTTCAAGAAGTCAACTATCTCCATCACTTCCACTTTCGCTTCATCCAACCCGGCCACATCTGCAAAAGTGATATTGACTTTTGTCCCTTTATCAAATAAGGTAGCTTTTGATTTTCCGATATTAAAAATACCACCGGGGCCACCGCCACCGCCGGCACCGCCACTCATTTTACGCATCAATAAAATCCAGAGACCAACAAATAATAGAATAGGCAACAGGAATTGAAGAATTCCACCAAACACATCTCTTTCTGTTTTTACATCAAATACAATTCTTTTATCATTCGGTACATTATTCTCTTTGTAAAAATCATCCATCTGTTTTTCAAAGTCGCCAGAATACTTAAACGACATATGAGGGCCTTTCTCACTTAATTTTCCATTAACACCATCCTTTAATTCGGCTTTGTGTTTTTCTACCGCCTCTTTGGTGAGGTATATTTTTACTGTTTTCCGGTTATCTACTATTTCATACTTACTCACTTCCCCGGCCAATATCATTTTCTTAAAAGCAAGATTGTTTGTTTTAGCAGCATTTGGCGAAAAAGGGCCAAATAACTGAAACCCAATAAGCACGGCAAATATGATGGCATATATCCAGTAAATACTAAAGCGGGGGCCTTTTTTAGGTGGGTTATTCGGATCATCTCCACCACCGGGGCGGTTACCAAACCGGGGTTGCTTGTTTTCTTTTCTATTGGGTTCTTGTGACATATTTTATTTCCTCAGTGTTCCTGCTAATTACTAATTATTGTAAAAAAAGTTGTTGTGCGTCTATTATTTAACATTATTCGTTGTGCTCGGCCGCAGCAGCATCACTCCACATTTCTTCCAGTTGATAAAACTTTCTGGTTTCTGACAGCATCACATGCACCACCACATTCACATAATCAATCAGCACCCATTGCAGTTGCTGAAACCCTTCATGGTGATACGGGTTTTCTTCACATTTTTCCTTTACAAGATACTCCACATGGTCTGCAATAGCCTTTACCTGTGGTTGGTTGCTTGCTTCGCAAACGATAAAAAAATCGGCCACTGCTTCATTTATTTTTCGCAGGTCAAGAGAAATAATATTTTCTCCTTTTTTTTCCTGGATAGCTGCAATAATGGCTTTGATGATTTTAGAATTTTTCGTTAACCGTGCTGCACTTTTTTTGCGGTTGGTGAGGGATGCCAGTTGTTCCAAATATGAAATTGTTTTTCGTTTATTGTTTTGTTGCTTGTTGTTGGTTGTTAGCTGCTGGTTATGCCGTACAATTTGTGACGAACTTTTACCAGGAACAAGATACCAGTAACCAGAAACAAGTTTACTTTGTCAAAAATAGCAAATAATTGCCACAACCCTCTGCCATCAAACCTCTTGGTTTGCCATTCATTGAACTGCAATCGGTTGACAGTACCAACAACTATGCCCGGCAGCAAATTCATGCTGGTTTGGCACAACATGGCCTGGCCATTTTTGCCCATGAACAAATAGCGGGAAAGGGCCAACGGGGTAAGGTTTGGACTACAGAAAAAGGAAGTAATATAATACTGAGCCTGTTGGTAAAGCCGCATCCCTTGCAGCTTACACAGCAGTTTCAGTTAAGTGCCTGTGTAGCAGTAGCTGTACATGAGTTTTTCTTGAAATATGCCGGGGAGGAAACCAAAATAAAATGGCCCAATGATCTGTACTGGCAGGACAGAAAGGCAGGGGGACTTTTGATTGAGTCGGTAGTCAGGAGTCAGGAGTCAGGACTTGAAAGTCAGCAGTTGGCAGTTGGCAATTGGCCATGGGCCATTATTGGCATTGGTATTAATATAAATCAAACCGTATTTAGCAACAATTTGCCCAACCCTGTTTCTTTGAAACAGATTACAGGAAAGAACTTTGACCCGGTAGAATTGGCAAAAGAGCTTTGCCTTTTTTTTAATAAACGTTTTACCGAACTAATTGAAACCGGATTTGAAAATATTTACGCCTGCTATTGGGCACATCTGTACAAAAGAAAAGGAACTGTAAAATTGAAAAAGGGAAGTAAGGTATTTGAAGCACTGATAGAAGGTGTTTCTCCAACTGGTAAATTAATAACACAGCATGCCATTGAAGAAGAGTTTGATTTTGGAGATGTAGAATGGTTGATTAAATAATTTTCATTTTTTTTGTAGTGATTCATCCTTTTCACTCCTGACTTCCTCGTTTTAACACCCAAAATTGAACATTTGGGCTAATAGTTTTTGTTCATCGGTTAAAAGCAGGAGTCGTTTTATTTTTTCAGTGGTAAACGGAGTCTCCATTTGAA
>JBKJIX010000198.1:0-10430 GCA_046598205.1 Chitinophagaceae bacterium | reverse complement strand
TTTTCTTTCCCTGCAATCTTCTAACCAGGAACATAATACCGACAAATATGAAGAAGAACGGACCGAGGAAACCTAACAATGCTATAAATTTAGATCCATAGAATTTCTCCATTGGTCTTTTCAATCGTTCTGCCATCAGGTACATACTCGGCACCATTACCAGGGTAAGGAAGAAAGAGAATATCAACCCGAAGATGATTGTCCAGCTTAGCGGACCCCAGAATACCACACTATCGCCACCAAAGAAAATATTGGGCCGCAGGTGTTGGAACAAGCCTATAAAGTCAATATTAAATCCAATCGCTAAAGGCAACAATCCTAAAATAGTAGCGATTGCTGTTAGCATTACCGGGATGATACGAATTCTACCGGCTTGTATCGCTGCTTCTCTTGTCCTCATTCCCCTGCCCCGAAGCTCATCGGTAAACTCGATGATAAGGATACCATTTTTAATTACAATACCCGCCAGGCCAACAATACCCACCAGCAACATGATGGTGGCTATCGTCATCCCCGTGATTGCATAACCCATCAGCACACCAATTACCGAGAAGAATATTTCTGTAATTACGATAAACGGTTTACTCATCGAGTTGAACTGCAACACCAGTATTAAAAAGATAAGACCGATGGCAATCATAAATGCTGTTCCCAGGAATGATTGTGTTTCTTTTTCCTGTTCACTTTGTCCACTTAATTTAATAGTAACATCAGCCGGTATTTTTACTCTGCTTTTAAAATCATCAATTTTTATTTGCAGTTCTTTATTGATTGGCCCTACCAATGTTGGGTCAGTCACATTACTCTGTAATTGTATAGTACGTTTTACATTCTTTCTTTTTACACCACCGGTTGTATTTGTATAATCAATCGTAGCTAAGGCGCTGAGCGGAATAGATTTTACCTGCATTGTATTCATATCCATAAAGGTGATACGCATATTGATGAGGTCGGTAATATTCTGCCGCATCAGGTCATTATACCGCAACTGAATTTTATATTCGTCTTCGCCGTCTTTTATCTTACTCACTTCTTTTCCAAATACCGCTGTACGTAATTCCATTCCTACCTGCCCGGTGCTGATGCCTTCAAACATTGCTTTCTCCCTATCCACATTAATAGTGATTTCAGGGTTATTCAAATCCACATCCGCTTGCAGGTTCTCAATACCTTTTACACGGTTTGTATCTAAGTAATTAAATAGCTGTGTTGCAACCGATGCAATGTTTTCAAAATTATCTCCTACCACTTCTATATTCACCGGCGGGTCAGTGGGCGGGCCACCATCTTCCTGTGCCACTTCCACATTGGCACCGGGAATGCCCTGCACGGCTTCCCTTATCGCATCTTTATATGGCATGGTTCTTTTGCCATGTCTCTTTTCAAATTCCACAAAAGAAACCTGGATACGGCCAAGATGAGATTGTACACTCCTGTTATTATCCCTTGGATTATTGGCACTCACTGCCACATTGGTAATAATACTTTCAACAATGCTACCCGGTACTCCCGGCTTTTCTTTTTCCAATACCTTCTCAACTCTTTTCTCCAATACCTGGGTGATGCTGTCTGTATATTTTACATTCGTACCAACCGGTAATTTTAAATATACAAATACAATATTCGGGTCGCCTGCTGGAAAGAAGGTTGATTTATTTCCCCGTACCATTAATAACATAGCAGAAAAAATAAACAATCCAAACAGAGAGATGAATGCATACACAGGTCTTCTTCCTGCTAATACCCAACGCAACAATTTTTCATACCTGTTCATCAGCTTTGGTAATATTTTTTTCTGGAAGGAATGAATCCAGCCATTTAATACATACGCATTGAACACCATCAGTATCGCCATCAGCAATAAGAAATTGGCCAGGCCATGCATACCCGGCAGGTGTAATAATATACCGGCTATTACAAAAACAACAAACCATTTATTTCTGAATATCGCCTTCTTTGGCTTTTCATACTCCTTGCCTTCGGGCTTCATAAAGCTCACCGCAAACACCGGGTTGAAAATAAATGCTACAATCAATGATGCCGCCAGTGTCAGGATTAGCATCGTCGGCAGGTAAATCATAAACTTACCAATCAATCCCTTCCAGAATAATAAAGGAAAGAACGGAGCCAGTGTAGTAGCCGTACCTGCTAATACAGGAATGAACACTTCACCTGCCGCCTCCTTGGCACTTCGCACAATCGGGACCTTCCCATTATTATATATACGGTGGGTATTTTCAATTACTACAATGGCATCATCCACAATAATTCCTAATCCGAAAAGTAAAGCGAACAACACAATAAAGTTGAGGGTAACTGTAGTTCCTATAATACTATCTGCAATCGGTAAGAATAAAAATGCCACAAACACACTCAGCGGCACACTCAACGCCACAAAGAAGGCATTGGTAACACCCATAAAAAACATCAGGATTAATAACACCAGGATAAACCCGATGATGATCGTATTAATCAGCTCAGCAAAAGAAGTTTTTGTTTGCTTGCTCTGGTCGCCGGTAAATTCTACCCGTAAGTCTTTTGGCAGTTCTTCACTTTTTTGCATTTCTGCTACGGCCGTTTTTATTTTATCGGCACAGTTGATCAGGTTCTCTCCCGCCCTTTTTACAATGTTCAGCGTCACCACATTCTTACCATCCAACCGGGCATAGCTGTCTTTATCTTTTATGGTATCTCTTATTTCAGCAACGTCACGCAAATAAACAGAAGCCCCTTGCGCACTGCTTCGCACCACTATGTTTTGTAAATCCAATGCACTGGCAAACTGCCCTTTCACTTTCAGGGTACGTTTCATATTTCCCACTTCTATCAATCCACCGGTAATGTCGTTATTTTCCCGGCTGATGGCATTTTCAATATCCATGAAGCTTACTCTTGCTGCCGTCATTTTATACGGGTCCACATTCACCTGTATTTCTCTTTCCGGTGCTCCAACGATTTCTGCCCTTGTTACTTCACTGAGTTCTTCAAACTTATCCTGCATTTTATCTGCATACACTTTCAGCTTCATCGCATCATAATCACCACTGATGTTGACGAACATTATAGGCATTTCACTAAAAGCAAACTCTTGTGCATCTGGTTGGGATGTAAGGTCTGTCGGCAACTCAGTTTTTGCTTTATCAATTGCATCCTTTACTTTTTGTTTGGCCAGTTCTGTTTTTACATCTGTATCAAACTCTACTATTATCAAACTGTAATCGGCCTGCGAGGTACTTTGTATTTTATTCACCTTAGCACCGCTGATGCCTTTCAATTGTTTTTCAATCGGCCTTGTAACAAGGTTTTCAATATCCTTGGGCGAATTACCTACATACACTGTAGCAACGGAAATAGTTGGCACTACAATATCCGGGAACTGCTCCTTCGGCATACTGTTGAACTTTATCAATCCGTATAGCGTAATAAGGATAGCGATAATATAAATAGCGGTTTTATTATCAACCGCCCAACTGGTAGGGCCAAATTGCTTAAACTTTTTCCCGACTCCTTCTATAAAATTACTTTTCATCTGAAATATTTTAAATCATCAATTTGATTTTGGTTTAGCAAGCGACAGTACTACTATCATCGTCCCTTGCGTCGCACTCTTCGGAGTCCTGTTCGCTACTCAACATTTTTTGCATACTCCGTTACTAACCACACTATTCCTCATTTCAATTTATATTGAACCCCTCCGGGGTTCGAAATACATCGTTTCTTTTTATCTCCGGGTTTCACCCGGAGCTATCAATATTTTACCCCTTCGGGGTAAGGTGTCTTAATTATATAGTTGCTCTCCTATTCTTTCTACCTCTTCAAATAAGCTGGCCTTGTGCGTTGCAAAGCCCCTCTTGCGGAGGGGTTGGGGAGGCTCCTACTTCCCCGTAGTCACCGTCTGGCCATCATACACTGTTTGATAGCCTTCAGTTATTATCAACTCGCCACCTGTCAGTCCGCTTTTTATTTCAATCAATCCATTGTATGCTTCACCCACATTCACCACTTTTTTCCTGGCTACCATTTTATCACCTGCTTTTTCCATTACATATACATACTTACTTTTCTCATCACTCTGCACCACATTTACCGGAACAGCTATGGTTGCTTTTGCTTCGTAGTCAAGAATTTTCAGTGTAGCAGTCTGGTTGGGTTTCAGCATCGGGTCAGAGGGTAATTTTGCTTCTGTTGTAAATGACCTTGTAGTTGGGTCAATAGAACCACCTACCACACTGATAACAGATTGGAACGGTGGCTTACCACTATCCGCAATTACTACTTCTACTTTATCCCCTTTCTTTACTCTTGATATATAATTTTCTGGCACATTCGTTACCACTTTCAAATTATTATTGTTTACTATGCGGATACCAGCACCGGGCATTGCTGCACTTTGGGGTGAAAAGAATTCACCCACTTTTATATTCATCTCATCAATGGTTCCGCTGATGCCTGCATACACATTCGACATATTGGCCTGCTCCTGTGCTAACCTTACTTGTGCCTGGGCAGAGCCAACTTGAGCCTGGGCTGCTCTTAGTTGTGCTGAAACTGCATCAAAATCAGCTTTTGCATTTACTACTTGTATTTCTGCACCTATGCCCTGCTTCCATAAATTTTGATACCTGGTATAAATTGATTGAGCCTGTTCCACCCTCGCCTTTATTTGCCCGGTTTGCTGTTGTGCAGCAATAACCATTTGTTGTGCTGCAACTACTCCCTGTCGTGACATAGCATCATCCAATTTTAAAATCAATTGTCCTTTGCCAACTTTCTGTCCGGTCTTTACAAAAATGGCTTTCACTTGTCCGCCTTGTCCGCTTGGTGCCACATAGGCCATTCCCTCTGCATCAATTTTACCCTGCAGTTCTATAAAGTGGGTAAAATCTTTTATGCGAAGTGTATCAACAGATACTAACTTCTGTATTTGCTGTGCTCCTTTAGGATCAGCTTTGGCAAGTTGGTCTTCCAGTTTACGGATGTCAGCATCCAATGTGCCTTTTTCTTTCTTCAGTTTTTCCAGCTTTACTTTCATATCGCCGATATCACCTTTCTTATCCTTTGCGCCAGCACCACATGATGCCATAAACAAAGCTGTTACGACAATTACTACCAATGCAGTTGAAATACTTTTCATATAATATGTATTAATCTTTGAAATCGTTTTAACTTTTTATATTTTGTAACAATCCATGAAATCCATTCTAATCCTTTTAATTAGCGTTTACAGTTTACCGGTTGCTTTCATAAAATCAACTTTTGCAATGATGGCATCATACAAAGCAGAGATATAATTGGTTTGTGCTGCTTTCATATCTGTTTGTGCCGTATTAATTTCCATTTGTGAGCCGGTTCCTATTTCATATTTCTTTTTTGTTTGCTGATAAACCTTCTCTGCCAGTTCCATATTTTTTTTCTGAAAATCCATCGTTGACAAAGCTGAATGAAAATTATTCTTTGCTGTCGCTGCTTCCATATCTATTGAAATCTTCAATGCCTCCACCTGGTTATCAATTTTTTGAACCTCCAGTTTGGCCTGCTGAATTTTTGATTTTGTATAAAACCCATTAAAAATTGGTATGTTGACATTGAGGTTTATATTAGATATGGTGAACCAATCCCCTTTTTTGATAAAATTCCATTGATTCCGTTGTGCATTTTGGGCATAGGAAGCCCCTAATGAAACTGCAGGCAACTTGCTAAGCTTGTAACGGCGGACATTATACTCAAGCAGTGTTTTGCTAATCTGTGCGAATTGAAATTCTTTTCTGTCATTATATGCGTAATTGTCATTAACCATGGTGCCTTCCTTTACCTGCTCATCAGTTAGTTTATCCGTAAGCACCAGTTCCTCTTTTATCGGCATGCCTATTAGCAGCTTCAGGCCATAATAGCCGTTAGCAATAAGGTTTAGCACTTTATTTCTTTCGGTTTGCAAATTGGTTAGTTGCACATTTACTTTATCTACATCCAGCTTTTCTGCAAACCCATTCTCATAAATTATCCGGGTGTCTCTCAGCAATTTTTCCAGAAGTGTAATATTGGCATCCAATAATTCTACCTGAATTTTACTCACCAGCAGTTGATAATAAACTTTATAGATATTAGCTTTAATCAACTCTTCTGTTACTTCCATATTTTTTTTTCTGAATTGTATGGAGGCGTCTCTTGCTTTCAGTCCTATAAAAACTTGTCCGTCAAATAAAATCTGTGAGAGACTGATGCCTGCGGTAGTGCTAAACTTTGACCCAAACTGTGCCGCAATAAATCCAAAATCAGAAGGCATCACAATAGGGTTACCATTTCCATCTTTAACGCCCTGGTCAATTAATACCTGGTACGTGGCAGGAGAAATAAAATTGGGTACCACCTGTGTTGCTACATTTGGGTTATAGGCACTATTAATATTAGCGTTGATATGGGGGTAGGCATTTGAAGTAATCTCCCTGTTCTGCTCCTCCTGCAGTTGCACATCCACCAATGCGTTTTTTATATTTACATTATTCTTCTTTGCATATTCCACTGTCTGCTGAATGGAAAATTCATGCTTTGTAATTTTTGCTGTATCCTGAGCAAAAAGAACAGACGGGAATAAAGCCATTACTAAAAAATTCTTTATGGCTATAGGGATATTATTTCTTACTCTCTTCATACGAAAGATTTTTTTGTCGTTGTTCATTATATTTCTGAATCAGTTTATGTCCTTTGATAGTGGCAAGACCATAAGTGAAATTTTCAATCATAACTTCTGATGTCCTGGCCAGGTTATATTTACCCGGAGGAAAAACTGCGACATTGAAAGGAATCATGATGGATTCAATCCTGTATTTCGATAATATGTCAATACTCAAACCAGTCCGGTACAGTTCATCCTTAATGCCCCACTCTATATTGTTACGGATAATCTGTAACAAAAATTTATCCTTATAGTTTTTGAACCGCTGGTAGGCCTTAAAGTGAAATTTCTCCAGGTCATACAGCAGCATCGGGTTCATGTTATTGAGCTCTTCCATAATATGCTCCATCGTAAGGAAAATTTCATGGATTGCATCTGTGGCATTGGTCCGGCAATTGATGCAATCACCTTCCACTTCACTAATATGGCCTTCTACCACACCCTCTACCAGTTCGTCCTTATCAGCAAAATACTGGTACAGCGTTTTTTTGCTCATCCCGAGGTTATTGGCAATATCATCCATGGATACTGACCGTATACCGTATTGCATAAACAACTCTTCGGCTTTTAGTAATATGCGTTCTTTAGGTTCCATTCTTTTGTATTCCGATATTTATCGGAACGGGCACAAAACTATGGAAACTTTTTTCGTTGCCAAAGTTTCCATACCCTTTTTTCTACCGTTCACCGATTTTTTGCACCGTCCGGAACATCTTTTTTAAGCTATCTTAGCTTGTAAATCAAACAAATGACTGCAGCCAACCCACCGGCAAAGAGTATTGTTAAGAAAATATTACGTTTCTTCATGCAGGGGCTTCTTATCATTGCCCCGATAGCAATTACAGTGTGGGCTATTGTTGCCGCTTTTAATTTTGTGGATGATCTGTTGCCCAACCTTATCAATAATATCTTTCCTTCCTGGATTAAAGAAGATGATAAGGGAAACGTAAAAAAAATTCCGGGACTTGGTTTTGTAGTAATAATTGCCTTTGTAATTTTTGTTGGTTGGATAAGCTCTTATTTCCTGATGGGCAGTTTTA
Organism: Chitinophagaceae bacterium; assembly: GCA_046598205.1. Taxonomy (GTDB): domain Bacteria; phylum Bacteroidota; class Bacteroidia; order Chitinophagales; family Chitinophagaceae; genus JJ008. The sequence goes on along the minus strand of JBKJIX010000198.1, from coordinate 2,717 downwards.
TTAATTTCTTTGACCAATGGATGGCGAGAACTCCCGTTATAAAATTCCTTTATACTTCTACCAAAGATTTTTTTGAAGCCTTTGCCGGCGATAAACGTAAATTTAATAAAGCAGTATTGGCCAATGTGTTTTCAGAAGATGTATGGATCATTGGTTTTTTAACGGATGACGAAATGGGCAAATTTGAAATGGGTGCCGAACATGTGGCGGTGTATGTGCCACAGGCTTACAATTTTGCAGGGCAACTCTATGTGCTGCCAAAAGGTAAAGTAAGAAAAATTGACAAAATAACTTCCGGCGAAGCGATGAAGTATGCTGTAACCGGCGGTGTGGTGGATTTAGATGCTGAAAGAAAAGATGCTGTCGCCAAAACGGAAGGGCCGTCCAGTCAAATAAACAACCAGTGATGCGAAAACTGTTTATTATCCTGTTGTTTTCCTTATTGGCAAAAGATTGTTTTTGCTGGGGATTTTATGCACATAAAAAAATAAACTACTACGCCGTTTTTCTGCTGCCCCCAGAGATGATGGTATTATATAAACCGCAGATTGATTTTCTTTACGAACATGCGGTGGATCCCGATAAAAGAAGATACGCCATACCCGAAGAAGGCCCCCGGCATTATATAGACATTGACCATTATGGAAAATACCCCTACGATTCGTTGCCCCGGAAATGGAATGATGCCGTTGCAAAATATTCAGAAGATACGCTGAACACTTATGGTATAGTACCCTGGTGGTTACAAACAATGCTTTACCGCCTTACTGATGCTTTTAAAGAAAAGAACCAGGCAAAGATTTTAAAACTATCCGCAGAGATCGGTCATTATATTGCCGACTCTCATGTGCCGCTACATGCCACCAAAAACCATAACGGCCAATACACGGACCAGAAAGGTATTCATGGTTTTTGGGAAAGTCGGATTCCGGAATTGCTGGCTGATAAGGAATGGGATTTTTTTATTGGTAAGGCCGAACTCTTAAAAAATCCATCCGATTTTATCTGGAAAAGAGTGCTGGAAAGTGCCGCAGCAGCAGACACCGTATTGAAATATGAAAAAGAATTAACCCAACAATTTCCCGGCGACCAGAAATTTTCTTTTGAAGACCGCAATGGTATTACCATCCGGCAATATTCGTCTGCTTTTTCCAAGGCTTATGATGCTAAACTGAAAGGTATGATTGAAAGAAGAATGAGACAGTCCATCTATGCAGTAGCTTCTTTTTGGTACACTGCCTGGGTAAATGCCGGTCAGCCGGATTTAAAAAACCTGTCCAATAAAGTTTTTTCTGCTGATGACCTGAAAGAATTTGAAAGCTTAAACAATTCCTGGAAAAATGCCGGGAGCAAAGGCCGGGAGCATGAATAATAGAGGCCGTATCAACCGGTTGCTCTGATTTTTTTCCAGGCTATGATTTACAATCAGATTTTTTTAGCTTTACATACCTAAACCACCTGCCTGTCTCCTAATCAATATTTATGAAAAAACTTCTCCCCTTATTACTACTATTTTCTTTTTCTATTAACGCCCCGGCTCAGCAACGCATTTTTGAACTGATGGAAAGAACTGACCTTACCCTTCAGGAAGTAGTGAGAAGGGCTGACAGGTACTTTGATAGTGCTGGTACAGGTCGTGGTACCGGCTACAAACAATTTCAACGCTGGTTATATGAACATAAATTTCATACAGACGAGAATGGCAACTACATTTCGCCACAAACAGACTGGGCGAATTACCAGGCAAGCCTTCCTTCTTTAAACAGCAACAATATTGTAGCTGCCGGTAACTGGACAGAACTTGGCCCCTGGGGCTGGAATCGCACCAGTGGCTGGAACCCCGGCACCGGAAGAATATCAGCAGTTGCTGTTCTCCCTTCTAATGAACAGGTAATATATGTAGGTTCCCCTGGTGGTGGATTATGGAAAACAACAAATGGTGGTATCAACTGGCAACCACTTACCGATAACAATTCCACCTGGATGCAAATTTTTGCCATTACAATTGATCCCACTAATCCAAATACTATTTATGTTGGAACAAATGGCTCAGGCATATTAAAATCTACTAATGCCGGCGCTACATTGGTTCCTGCTGGCGGTGGCCCTGGTGGCAATGTTAGAAAAATTCTGATACACCCTTCCAATGCCAATATTGTTTTTGCTGCCTGTACTAATGGAATATGGAGGTCAACCAATGCCGGTACATCGTGGACACAAGTTCATTCCGGCAGCAAAGAAGATATAGAATTCAAGCCCGATGATTTAAATGTTATGTATGCTACAGGTAGTGATGTATATCGTTCTATCAACAATGGCGTTAACTGGACACAGGTAACCACAACAGACGGTATTACCAATACTGGCCGCACCTTAGTTTCCGTATCTGCGGCTAATCCCAACTACGTTTATATAGCACAGGCTAATGGAAGTGAATTTGGAAGACTGTATAAATCAACTGATGCCGGATTGACATTTACTACTACAGTAGTTGGAAGCCCTTCCACCAACACCAATTATTTTGGATATGAAACATCAGGTGCCGGTACCGGTGGCCAGGCAACATATGATATGGCGATGGATGTTTCCCCTGTCAATCCTGTAGAAGTATATATTGCCGGTATCATTTGCTGGAAGTCGGTAAACGAAGGCACTTCTTTCAGCCCCATTACCGCATGGTCATTTCCAAACAGCGTTGGATATAATCATGCAGATGT
>JBKJIX010000162.1:0-32149 GCA_046598205.1 Chitinophagaceae bacterium | reverse complement strand
TGAATAACAGACAAATGCTCCGTGCCCGCAGAACGTAAGGCGTTCGTTTTACTCATAGATATTGGTTAACAATTGATATAAACGTCGCTTCTTACAATTGATTGTGCAAAACGCAATATAAAACAGAAATTTTACCGGATGAGTTTTGCGTATAAGTGCTCATTTCTTTGTTTAAGTAGTAAAAAAACAGAAGTGGTTACCGTGGTTTTACGATTGTTGGCCGGGCTGCGGTACCAATGGCATCGTCTGTTGCAACCGAAGGCTTGTTAATTAATTTTCTTCCAGTGCAAGAGAATAAATTAATCTCCGTTCGGGGTTCTGTTCGTCGGTAAGCAAGTTCGTAATTCAACAAAATAACAGATTCATTCTTTATACTGCATCGTTTTACTTGTATTACTGAGTCTTCTTCATTTATTTTATGCCTAATAAAAAAAGGAATTGAGTAATTCCCTAATCCTACGTTTATATTCAGATTTAAAAGAATCCATCACCACCTCTTTTTCGCTTTCTATAAAACGATATTTACTATCAACAAGCCAGGCGAAAAAGCAGTGCCTCCAGATTCGAAACATATCACGGAGTTGGGTCTTGTACTAACACTATGACACCAATAAGCAATCCATAAATGAGTCGGAGTCTCCGTGCATTGGCCTGGAAAAAAGGCGGAGCATTCCTTTTTCCTTGACTTTTTGTTACTTTTTTTGCCAAGAAAAAAAATAAAGAAGTTCAAAATGAAGAAAAAATGAACCAAAGTAAAGACCCCGGGTCAAGCCCGGGGCGACATGCAAGAGTCCTTACAGATTTACCAATTTCCTCTTTACCAAATACTCAAAACAGTAAATGTTAACCAGGGTTACACTTACAACAAAGTGTTACTTTCTCAAAAACTCTTATCTTCGATTTCCAAATAGTTGCATAACTAACTAATTTTATCGTATGTCAAAAAGAAGTATAAAAAAGGTAGCTGTTCTCGGCAGCGGTGTTATGGGTTCAAGAATTGCCTGTCATTTTGCAGGCATCGGTGTACAGGTATTATTATTGGACATTGTAGCCCCCCAACCCCCTGAAGGGGGAGCAAAGGCTCACGACAGGAATAAGATTGTAAATGATGCATTGACGGCTGCCATCAAAAGCAACCCATCTCCTGTTTATCACAAAGACGTTATTAAAAAAATAACCACCGGCAACTTTGATGATAATATGAAAGACATCGCCACTTATGACTGGACGATTGAAGTAGTAGTGGAAAGATTAGACATCAAACAAAAAGTGTTTGAACAAGTAGAAAAATACAGGAAGCCCGGAACATTGATCACTTCCAATACGTCCGGCATTCCCATCCACATGATGGCCGAAGGCAGAAGCGATGATTTTAAAAAACATTTTTGTGGTTCTCACTTTTTTAATCCACCACGATACTTGCGGCTGCTGGAAATTATTCCTACCCCACACACCGACCCGGAGATAGTTGACTTCCTTATGAACTATGGAGATTTGTATCTCGGAAAAACAACGGTACTATGTAAAGACACACCGGCTTTTATTGCCAACCGTGTTGGTGTGTTTGGTATGATGGCAATCATGAATGTAAAAGAGAAATTGAAATTAAGTATAGATGAAATAGATGCGTTGACAGGGCCAATTATTGGCCGTCCAAAATCTGCTACGTTCCGTACGGGTGATGTTGTAGGATTGGATACATTAGTAAAAGTGGCGAAAGGCGTGGCAGATAATTGTCCCAATGATGAAGCGATTGACCAATTCAACATTCCGGTTTGGTTAGATAAAATGATTGCCAACAACTGGCTTGGTGATAAAACAGGCCAGGGATTTTTCAAAAAAATGCCCCCATCCCCTAAAGGGGAGAAAGAAATCCATACACTGGATTTGGAAACCATGGAATATAAACCAAGAGTAAAGCCAAAGTTTGCTACTCTTGAAGCTGCCAAACCTATTGATGATCTTTATACAAGATTAAAAATGCTGGTAGCCGGACAAGATAAAGCCGGTGAATTTTATCGTCTATTTCATTATGGTTTGTTCTCGTATATCTCTCACCGTATTCCTGAGATCAGCGATGAAATCTATCGTGTAGATGATGCAATGATGGCCGGCTTTGGCTGGGAGATCGGTGCTTTTGAAAGTTGGGATGTACTGGGTGTTGCCAAAACAACCGAAGCCATGAAAGCTGCCGGTTATAAAGTGGCTTCGTGGGTAGATGAAATGATTGCAGCCGGAAACAAATCTTTTTATAAAGTAGAAGGCGGTAAAAAATATTGCTTTGACCCTGCTTCAAAAACATACAAAGCTCTTCCCGGTGGTGAAGCATTTATTGTAATGAGCAATTACACCGATAAACAAATTTGGAAAAATGGAAGTTGCAGGTTGTATGAACTGGGTGATGATGTATTAGGATTACAATGGTTTACCAAAATGGGTAGCATTGGTGGTGATGTATTAAGCGGTATTCAAACTGCGATTGACAAAGCTGAAAAAAGTTACAAAGGATTAGTGATTGCCAACGAAGGTTCCAATTTTTCTGCCGGAGCTAATGTGGGTATGATATTTATGCTGGCCATAGACCAGGAATACGATGAATTGGATATGGCGATCCGCCTTTTTCAGAATACGATGATGAGAGCCAGGTATTCTTCGATACCTGTTGTGGTGGCTCCGCATGGTTTGGCATTGGGCGGTGCCTGTGAGTTAAGTTTACATGCTGATAAAGTATGCCCGGCTGCTGAAACCTATACTGGCTTAGTTGAACTGGGTGTTGGTTTAATTCCTGGCGGTGGTGGCACCAAAGAATTTGTATTAAGAGCTTCTGATGAAATGCATGAAGACGAACCGGAAACAATTACGCTGAAAAATCGTTTTCTTTCTATCGCCACTGCGAAAGTTGCTACCTCTGCACAGGAAGGATTTGGCCTGGGTGTGTATAGAAAAGGATTAGATGAAGTGGTAATGAACCAGGGTCGCCGTATTGCGGAAGCCAAAAAATCAGTGATTGAAATATTTGACAGTGGTTACACCGCTCCTGTTCAGCGAAAAGATATAAAAGTATTAGGCCAATCTGCACTCGGTGCATTATACTCCGGCATCCATGCCATGCGGACAGCTAATTATGCTACTGAACATGATTCTGTTGTTGCTAAAAAATTAGCTTACGTTATGTGTGGTGGAGATTTAAGCGAACAAACTTTGGTTTCTGAGCAATATTTATTAGACTTGGAAAGAGAAGCTTTTCTTTCTCTCTGCGGCGAAAAGAAAACATTAGAGAGAATACAAAGTGTGTTGAAGAGTGGACGGCCGGTACGCAACTAGGGACGCCGGAACTCTGTTCCGGCAGAAAGGAAAGCGGAGCTCTGTTCAATTAAACTATTAAATACAAACGGAACAGAGTTCCATTTTCCTAATGGACGAAAAATATTTTTATACCCGTAAACTTCCTCACTGGCAACCTTCGGAAGGAACATTTTTTATTACCTATCGTTTAGCTGGCTCAATACCCGTTTCGGTAATAAATAATCTGAAACAGGAATATATCCTTCAAAAGAACCGGCCAGGAAATCAAACTAACGAAAGAAAAGAAGCTCTTAGAGAAGAAAATTTCAATGCTTTTGAAAAGCAGCTGGAAAAAAATCTAAATGAACCCCACTGGTTGAAAAATGAAGAAGTAGCAAAGATTGTTCTAAATTCTATCCTTTTTAATAATCACAAACAATATACACTTTGGTGTGCTTGCCTTTTGAGTAATCATGTCCATTTGTTGCTTTCCACTTTACCAGGTAGTCCCTTATTAAATGTGATTTTACAGAATCATAAAAAATTTACTGCTGTTCAAAGTAACAAAGCCCTTGGCCGGTCCGGAACATTCTGGGTAGAAGAAAGCTATGATACACTTATACGAAATGATGATCATTTCTTTAAATCGGTTAATTACATCATTCAAAATCCGGTCAAAGCAGGGTTAGTTAGGAATTGCTTTGACTGGAAATGGACTTACATTCATCCTGAGTTGGACAGGGAATTCAGGATGGCGCCTATGAAAAGCTAAATTTCATTTTTGTTTCTTATCTTTCAAATCAATAAAAAGAAAACGAAACTCCGTTCCGGTATAGCAACGGAATAGAGTTCCGTTTTCCAAAACTAAAACCTTATCACCATGCAAGCTGCAGTAGTTGATTTCGCTAAAGACCGTGTTATTTATAATATGACTGGCTGCACCAAAGAAGAGCTGGATAATAAATTGAACCTGTTCTTCACTTCCGAAGGTTATACCTTAAAATCTGCTGAAGGTGAAACACAAACTTATACGAAAGGAAACCGTGTAATGCGCCTTTTATTTGGTGCTTTTGTAAAATACCATAAGCAAAGTCTGATAGTAAAAAATGAAGGGGAGCTTTTCTCTGTTATGCTGCATAAAGATTCCACAGGTATGTCTGGCGGACTTATCGGTATGAACCAGGTAAAAAAAGAATTTGCCCGGCTGTCAGAAGCTTTCAAGGCCCATTTCGCCAAATAAGTCAATTAAGAGTTGAGCAGTTAAATAAAATCAGTATGAAAAAAGTTTTCTTGCTTTCAGTATTACTTACAACAGCCATTGTTGTTACTGCACAAAAAAATTTATCCGGCTCTTATGGCTATTCATTTCCGCCACAGATCAACAGTCACAATAATAAGGAAGATGTGTTAGGGCCAAATGGCAACCTGGTATTGCTGAAAATGGAGGGCAATAAATATCGTTTCTGGCTGGAGGTAACGATTGGCGCACCATCATATAACCGGGGAGAAACAGATGGCACTCTGACTTTTATAAATGATACAGCCTCTTTTGATAACACCTACGAGGATTCAGAAAAACCCTGCATTCTGAAATTTAAAATTACTGGTAACACTATTCATCTTAACAGCATGTCCACTTCTTTTAATTGTGGATTTGGAAATGGTGTAAATGCAGATGGTGATTATGCCCGGTTAAAAATACAACCGGTACTTAATAATGCCTGGCTTAAGGAACTTTACTTTCAATCTTCTGGCATCATTATTACTGCGAAGAAAGCAGAATTATTTCAGGATGAAAATTGCCGTTATCGATTTGCAAAAAGCCAGTATTTTGTAAAAGGCGATTCTTTGCCCGGCATTGCTGAAACAGAGAAAGCAGTTTATACTGAGTTTATAACTCCGTCTGGAAAATTTGTGTATGGCTGGCTTAAAAAAACTGATTTAAAAGTAATTGGCTCCGATTAAGTACTATGGGTTCTGCTGAATTAGACAATCAACAACTTATTATTTATTCTCACATTATTACCTATGGTAATGCTGCGGATGCTGCACTAACCGAAATGATCCGTGATGAAATAGAAACAATGTGGAATGAGCCCAATGCCAGTTTAAAGCTTAATGGTTTACAGTTTGAGGTTCGGTTCAGGATTACAGCTTCATTCGAGGCGGCAACTACAGACATTGATATTTATCAAAACATTGATCCCCACAATAATTATTTCCGGATAGAAGAATTTGCCTACGGCAATATTTCTTTTGTAGACGGGTTGGGTTGTAACACCGGTTATTTCAAATTAGAAAATTTATACAAAAGCTCTACTACCGCTGCCCATGAATATGGCCATACTATCGGGTTGGAGCATCCTGAAGACCTGGACCTGCGGGGTAAAGGAATTCCCGGCATCATGTATCCGAGAGGAACATTGGTTGATCCGCAGTATCAATATGAGCCGGATAAACCGGCAGGTACAAAAGGCGGCACTATGTATCCTATTTACCGGAAAGTATTGGAACAGGATATTGAGAACCTGAAACTGCATCAACTGAATTTTATCAATGGCAAAGCCGTTCTCGGAGAATTTACCAGTGTGTGGCATCCCAATCATTCAGATATGGATTGGAACGATTATCCGACATAAGCTATTACTTATTTGCAAATGCATCTTTAATAGCCGGATACTTAAAATTAAATCCTGACAGTTGAATTTTACTACTGCTTACCGTTGTACTTTTCAGCACTTCAATGCTCATTTCACCCAACATTATTTTCAATATAAAAGAGGGAACATGAATTGGAATAAAAAACTTCTTTTTTGCTCTGGCTAATTCGAGTGTCAGTTCTTTATTGGAAACCGGGTTAGGAGCTACTGCATTATAAACCCCGTTTATATTTTGATTTTCTATGGCTGCTATATACATACTTACCAGGTCATCTATATGTATCCAGCTGATGATTTGTTTTCCACTTGCTAAAATAGCTGCCACGCCAATCTTCAATGGTTTAAGAAATTCTTTTAATGCTCCGCCTTGATTACTCAATACGATTCCTGTTCGCAATTTCACTAATCTTATACCCAATTGTGTAATAGGCTCAATACTTTCTTCCCAAAGTTTACAAGTAGTTCCTAAAAAATCATCATGCGCCGGGGCATCTTCGGCAAACGGTGTTGGGTTAGGGATATCAGGGTCTGGCCCGTACCACCCAATCGCCGATGCACTCACTACAACTTTTACTTTATTAGGAATATTTTTTAAACTATCAACAATCAATTTACTGCTGTTCACCCGGCTGTCAACAATCTCCTGCTTTCTCTTTTTCGTCCATCGCTTATCCGCCACACCTGCTCCGGCAAGATGAATGATGTAATCGGCTTTTGCGATAGCTTCTTTATCAATTGTCTGTGTTTCTGCATTCCAGGTGGCATAAGAAAGACCAGGCCTTTCTGATTTCTTATCAACCTGTCTTGACAAGATGATTACACTGTAACCTTTTTCCTGCAACGCCTGTCCTAGTGCTTTGCCTACCAAACCAGTTCCGCCTGTAATAAGAATAGTTGCCATTGTAATAATTATAAAGGTAATTTATCAATAACACCGGAAGGCGGAAGTAGTTCATCATTAAAAACGGTTAACTCATCCTGCTTCTTTTGGGCTACAAAAAGAAACCGCTAACTTCATTGCACAATTATTATACCATGAGTGTTGTTCTTTCTATCAAAGACCTGGTAAAAACCTATGGTGCCGTTCGGGCATTAAACGGAGTATCTTTTGATGTGCCGGAGGGAAGTGTGTTTGGAATCCTTGGGCCGAATGGCAGTGGTAAAACCACTTTGCTCGGTATTGTAATGGATGTACTGAAAGCTAATAAAGGGGAATTTCTATGGTTTGGTCAACCGGGTGGCTCACCAGAGCAACGGAAAAAAATTGGCTGCCTTTTAGAAACACCAAACTTTTACAGCTATTTGTCCGGAACAGATAATTTAAAAATAACACAAGCCATTAGTGGAAGAGGAACTAAAGCAGATATAGATGAGGTATTGAAGAAAGTAAATCTCTATGACCGCCGCTGGAGTTCCTTTAAATCATTCAGTCTGGGTATGAAACAACGGTTGGCTATCGGAGCTGCCTTACTCGGTAGTCCCAAAGTGCTGGTGCTCGATGAACCAACCAATGGCCTTGACCCCGTTGGGATAGCTGAAATCAGAAAATTGATTGTTGAACTGAAAGAACAGGGTCACACCATCATCATGGCCAGCCACCTGCTGGATGAAGTGGAAAAAGTATGTACCCATGCGGCAATATTAAAAACCGGTAACCTCATCACCACCGGTGATGTGGCAGAGATAATGATGGATGAGGATATTGTAGAACTAAGTGCTGCTGACATAAATGCTTTATCAGCCATATTAAAGCACTTTGGAAAAGAAGTTGTTTTTGATGATAAGACAAATACCGTGCAAATCATTTTTCCGAAAGGAACGGCGAACATGGAAGAAATAAACCAGTATTGCTTTAAAAATGGAGTAGTACTGACACAATTAGTAGTAAGAAAGAAACGGCTGGAAGCAAGGTTCTTCGAACTCACGAACAATTAATTATTCTAACTACTGCATATATGACTACGCTGATACGTACAGAATGGCTGAAGATGAGAAAGTACAATGCCTTTTGGTGGATATTAGGCATTACTGCCCTTACTTATCCGGGCATCAATTATATTTTCTATCTGGGCTACCAGGACATTATAGGTAAACCTTCTCAGGCAAGTCAATATGCAAAGTTGGCATTGGGTAATCCATTTAGTTTCCCGGAAGTATGGCCAACTATTGCTTATTTCTCCTCCTGGTTTGTATTTATTCCGGCTGTCGTAATAATCATGTTTATTAGCAATGAATATACTTTCAAAACACACCGGCAAAATATTATTGATGGTTGGAGCCGGAAGCAGTTTGTTACCAGCAAACTGATGGATGTATTGATCATATCGCTAATCGTTACACTTCTATACACAATAGTTTGCCTGGTTACCGGATTTGCCAACCAAGAAAGGCTGATCAGGGATACCTGGGGTAAAGTTTATTTTGTCGGATTATTTGGTTTGCAAACTTTTGCCCAATTATCTATCGCCTTCCTGATTGGCTTTTTGGTAAGAAAAGCATTTCTTGCCCTTGGTATATTTCTTTTCTATTTTATCATTCTGGAGAACCTGTTAGTGGGCTTATTCAAATGGAAAAATAGTAGCATTGGAGATTATATGCCGCTTGAAATATCGGATAAACTAATTCCACCACCAGGCTTTTTCAGGCTCCTTGACCCGGACAGTTATCAAAAATCACTGGATGCAATAAAGCTGCATGTTATACTTTCAATCATTCTTACAGCTATTATCTGGGCCATCTGCTACAGGGTTAATGATAAGAGGGATTTGAAGTAAGGTTCCTATCTTCCGTATAGCCTTGGCAGGAATGGGTATAAATTTCCCCTTCATTATTCAACTTACTTACTAATTTCCGTTTGGGCATTTTGGTATCCTGTTTGCGTATGTTAAATAGCCCTGTCCTTCATACAGCTTTTTCAATTCTATTGCATAAAATAATACTGATATGAAATTTTTAGCAGTCATCTTAGTCACAAGTATTCTTGTTTTAAGTAATGAAATAGTTACCGCACAGTCCTGCAAACTTACTTGTCCATCTAATATTGTAATTAATGCAGAAAAAGGACAGGAAGGTGCCTTGGTGAGCTTTCCGCCCGTAAGTTCTGTTGGTATAGGCGATTGCGGAACAGTAACGTATTCACGGCCAAACGGGTCTTTCTTTCGCCTGGGTTCGCACAGTATTATTGCTACTGCTTCCACCGGCGAAAAATGTTCTTTTACAGTAACCGTTACTGATAATGAAGCCCCTTATTTATCGCCCATTACACTTTCGAGAACGCAGCTATGGCCTGCCAGTAATAAAATGAAAAAGACAATAGTGAATTATACTACTTCCGACAATGGCGAAAATGTAAAAACAGCTTTATCCGTAAGCAGTAATGCCACCGATGGTATTAAAGACTGGGAAATAACTGATGAACATTTACTCCGGTTAAAATCAAGCCGGCTACCCGGTGGTTCGGTAAGAATTTATACCATCACTGTTACTGCCACGGATGAGGCTGGCAATAAAACAACCAGAACAACCACCATTGCCGTTTCGCCAACGATGACGGCAGTGCCGGTGATGTAAAGCGGGAAACGATTTTTTTACTTCCCTCTTATTTTCTCAAAGTATATCACTCTTCTTACCTGCTGCCGCTTCTTTGCTGACTATAGCCCCTTCTTACATGGTTGCCATTACCGGCACCCTGGCTTTGTTGTGGTTGAAAATTATTTCGCTTTGGTTTATTAAACTGTTGTGATTGTTGTCTTGGCGGTCTTGCCTGTGGCGGAGGTGCTGCTGCATTTGCATTAGCTGTAAAAGGATGCTCCTGTATTACAGGTATATTTTTAGCAATCAGCTTTTGAATATCCCTTAACTCATCTCTTTCTTCCCGGCTGCAAAAAGAAATGGCGATACCTGTATTACCAGCCCTGCCGGTACGACCGATACGGTGTACATAGGTTTCAGGAATGTTGGGCATTTCAAAATTGATAACATGGGTCAGTTCATCAATATCAATTCCTCTTGCTGCAATATCTGTTGCCACCAACACACGGAGTGCACCGTTTTTAAAATCAGTTAATGCAGCTTGTCTTACATTCTGCGATTTATTGCCATGTATGGCAGCAGCTCTTATATTAAAGCGTTGCAGAATCTTTACCACTTTATCTGCACCATGCTTGGTACGGGTAAAAACAAGTGCTGTTCTGATTTCTTTATCCTGTAATAAATGCAGAAGCAATTCCGGTTTTTCCATCTTACCAACATAGTACAAACTTTGCTCTATCTTATCAACGGTAGATGATGGAGGTGTTACTTCCACCTTCGAAGGGTTGGTTAATAATACATTTGCCAGCTTTTGAATTTCTGGTGGCATGGTAGCCGAAAAGAAAAGTGTTTGTCTTTTAGCAGGCAACTTTGCTATTACTTTTTTTACATCATGAATAAAGCCCATATCGAGCATACGGTCTGCCTCATCCAGTACAAATATTTGAAGTTTATCTAAGCGGATATAACCTTGCGTCATTAAATCGAGCAGGCGGCCCGGTGTTGCTACCAGTACATCCACTCCTCTTTTGAGTTCATTGGTCTGGTGCAGTTGCGATACGCCACCAAAGATTACTGTGTGACGAATGCCTGTATGTTTGCCATACGCTGCAAAGCTTTCATCAATTTGTATTGCCAGTTCTCTTGTAGGTGTTAATATCAATACTTTGATACCTGGTGCCATTGGCTTTTGTTCATGCAGAATCTGCAGAATAGGAATGGCGAAAGCGGCTGTTTTACCGGTGCCTGTTTGGGCACAGCCGAGCAGGTCTTTTCGTTGCAGCACAAGCGGTATGGCCTGTTGCTGAATAGGTGTTGGAATAGTGTATCCTTCTGCGGCTACAGCCTTAAGGATAGGTTCAATAATGTTTAATTGTTTAAAAGCCATGATAGGTTTTATAATTTAATTCGCAGATTATCTGCGGATGGAGCTGGCTAAGATGTTGTAGGTTCTGAATCAGCGAAAGGTAATGTCTGTGTACCACCGGCTTACAACCTGCCGTGTCAGTTATGTGGAGTAGAATGCAAAGATAGGGTTTTATTTTTTAAAAGCGAAAGAGTGTAAAAAGCGGCAGTTGGTCAGTTTGAATATTGACTTAGCTAAAATGAATTTGAACCACATAGTCATATAAGAAACATAGGATTTCACATAGGTTAACCTAAAGCTATCCACGCCTGAGGCGGGACAAGTTGTGTGTATTTCTAATGTATTCTATCCCTATATGTGGTTCCTAGTTATTTCAAACTGATACACTACTAAAAGTAGCACGGAGAAGCGGGGATTGCAGCAGTTTTCTACATTATTTTTAGTAAGAATACATCGCCAAAGGCGATACGATAGAGTTGGGGGAAGCTATGTAATCTTATTTTCTGCCCTGTTTTTTCTGCACCTAAAACCAGCAACGACAAAAAATACCGCCCCATGAAACGGGGCGGCATTTGAAATATATCAACGATACTTTTTAATCATCCTTTTTTACTTTCTTCTCCCCCGTTTCTCCATCTATTTTAGTTTTCGTATCGCCATTCTTTATTTTTACATCGCCATCTTTTTCTACTTCCTTTTTATAATCAGTTTCTGTTACTTCTACTTTATATTCTGTCTCCGTGTCTGCATCATACCAAAATACATTGTCGGCTGACTTATGTACATGGCCATTGATCACCAAACCTGTTTTACCGTAAATAGTGTCATTCTTTTTAGTATCCACATAAATATAGACAGGTTCTTTTGTGTCAGCATTTACCCAAACACTGGTCGCCGGATCTTTTTCAATGGTTATGGCTTTACCAGTTCTGAGGTCAATATATCTTTCCTTCTCCGTTGAACAGGAAACCGACATCACAACAGTTGCAATCAATAATATTCCAAAATTTTTTTTCATAAATTATAATTTGCAACAAGCCTTGCAATTATAAGTCCAATCAACAGGGATAAGTGTGGAGCTTGTTTCCCAATATGTTGTTTTATTGATGCACTGTTTTATCTAAGAAGTAACCGTACTAAATTCTACAAAAAGATGAATGGATAACTTTTACACATTTTTCCTGATTGGCATGATACTGGTAAAGGTTTATTAAATCTCTTTCGACGGGGTGGTTTCAAAATTGAAATCTGAGAACATACCCAAATCACCTGATCCGGGTAATGTCGGCGAAGGGAATAGAAAGAGAGACAAGGGGTTTTGGTCAACACCAAAACCCTTTTTATTTACTCAAGACTGATAAAGCCAGTAGCATACTAACAGCAAAAAGGGAAAAAGGAAATCTATGAACGGGTGGAGATAATACTATAATTCTATTTCTTTTTTTTTTGAAGATGATTGATGTCATCCAAATCTTTATAGCGACCCGCTGCTTTTTTTGCATCAATAAGGCTATTCATGAGTAAGTAGCTAACTGGCAAGCCACCATCATCATGTATTTGTGACTTGGAAAAGGCATCTTCAAATTTCAGTCCTTTTACCGCAGTCATTAATTCAATTTTAACGGGTTCCACCCCAAACATCCATACATCAAAATCTTCACTCAGGAACCTATCCTCTGTCATGTCAAAAACAGGCATCCTGAATTCATAAAATGCCATTACAATTTTCTTGTAGTTTTCCTTTGTTTTCTTAACCCACACATCCATATCACCGGTGGTTCATACATAGCCATTCAGGATTACAGCCATACCACCAACCAAAATGTATTCCACCTTTTGATTATTTAGTGCTTTAAGAAAATCCCAGAAATCATTATTGAAGTAATCAGCCATGCTTACGTTTTGAGAAGACTGTTCTCTCAAGTTTAGTAGATGGCTTTACTTTAAATGCCATGCATATCAGGTAGAAAGCCGCATCTAATCTTTCTACAGTGGATTTGTTCTCCCATGGACTGTAATGGTTGGCCGCCTCTTCAAAAGTTTGCATCTTGAAAGCTGTTTTATCCATCCGGTATTTTTTGGGTTCTGCCATTGGTTAAAATTAGGAACAAAAGATGAGAGATGTCCAGGCTTTTAAACATTCCCACAGGCGATACTATAGTACTATGATTTCATAAAAACAATAAATTTGTAAAAACAACCAGGCTTGAAAGCATCATCTACAGATATTGAGTTCAGCAAATACTGGGCATTATTATCACCTGTACAAAAAAAGTCGGTGCTGGGGGTTATTAAATCTTTTGTTCAGGTACCGGAAAGAATAAGCATTGAACAGTATAACCAGGAGCTGGCAGAAGCAGAAGCAGAATACCAGGTAGGCAATCACATATCATCAGAAGAACTGCTAAAGCTTATACAGCAATGGCAGTAGAAAAATATGAAATAGTATAAACGAAACGTTCGCAGCTACACATGAAAAATGCTTTTGAATACATTACAAAGACTCCCCTCAAAATGCGGAGAAAGTGCTGGAAGATATTGTTGCAGCGGTAAATAAAGCTGTTAGCAATCCCGGGTTTTATGCAGCCGATAAATACAAACAAAATAATGATGGCAGCTACCGGGCTTTTGAGAAACACCGCTATAGAATTGCGTACCGGTTTACTGATAAAGTGACTAGGGTTTTAAGAGCAAGACATGTAAGCCGTGAACCGAAAGAATATTAATTGACACCGTCGAGTCCGGCCGCTATATTCTTTTACAACTAACTACTGCTGGCCGAGACATCGCCTGAGAATTTTATTTTTGAAGACTCGGGTGGGAAGAGAATAATATTTTCGGGTTGGTGGTGTTGAGCCAGGCTTAGTGTGATGGCTTCACCAACAGCCGGATTTAGGGTTTCCTTAGTTTGTATTGTTGGTGATTTGCACCGCTTCTTTGCCCAGCCACAACACCAACGGCATGCTGCTTTTTGGGAACACCTGCAACGGCGGACAACGGTGTATTCTTTTATTAGAAAGACCTGTAAAGGCCAAAATTCCATTTAAAAGTTTAAATTTGTAATAAACGAAAACAACATGTCTACAAGTGCTATACGACATAAACTGCATAACTACCTTGAAGTAGCTGATGATAAGAAAGTAAAAGCCCTTTATGTTATGGTAGAGGATGAAATCGAAAA
The DNA here is from genome assembly GCA_046598205.1 of Chitinophagaceae bacterium. Lineage (GTDB taxonomy): Bacteria > Bacteroidota > Bacteroidia > Chitinophagales > Chitinophagaceae > JJ008. The sequence continues at coordinate 18,126 of JBKJIX010000162.1, read as the reverse complement.
ATCTGTAGTTCTATATACCGATGATTTTAAAAAAGAGCTTGACAGACGATATGCTTACTATAAATCCGGCGGAAAAATGGTAACAGCTACAGAAGCAAATAAACAAATTCAGGAGATAATAAAGTAAGGCCGCAAGAAAGAAAATTAGCAGTGAATAAGTTTTGATGGCACAAACTCACAAATCACAATTTCATCTTTAAAATAAAGGTATGCGACGGTATATTTTTTATATGTAACGCAACGGTAATTCAGACTTTTCCAAAGTGGATATGTACAGGAATGATGTTCAATTCTATCGTCTGAAAGTTTAGCGAAGAATTCAAATGCATCATCTGCAAATTTTTTAGCTATTTGTAGCAACCCCTTTCCTTCGGCAAAGAAAGCTGCTTCTGCAACAGCATCTGTGGCTGTATCAAGAATCGTTACTTTCCTTTTGCCCATTTATCTATGAGTTTATGGGCCCGGCTCCTTCCGGTAGCAAGAGAAAGTTTTTTTGCTGGCTTGTTTTTCAACGCCGCTTTTAATTGCAATACCTCATACTCCTTTTCTGGCAGAAGTACATATTTCTTTTTATCAATTACGATTTGTGTCATAGATTAAAGGTACAAATTTATTTAGCTTTTTAACAACGGTGAGTCCGGCCGCTATATTCTTTTACGACCAACGACTGTTGGCCGAGACATCGCCTGTGAATTTTTTTTTTGAAGACTCGGCTGGGAAGAAGACTTCGCCTGGGAATGTTTATTGTTGAAGACTCGGCTGGGAAGAGAAGCCTTTACTTCTAGTTGTTGGTGACGGCCTTGCTACTTTGCCTGCACACAACACCAACAAAGGCCTGCTGCTTTTGGGGAACACCTGCAAGGGCGGAAAAGCAATAAATATTGCGAAAATCTGAAAACCAGATTATGGATTTACCAATATCATTGATAAAGAAGAAAATCGCCTGAACCCTTTATCGGCAGTTATTAATGTATAGCCTTCTATTATTGCCGTTGCGGCGATAACGGCATCAGGAACTTTTACTTTGAATTGCTGCTTTAATCTTATAGCCTCGTTCTTTATAGAGTTAGTTAATGGAATAACAGTACAGAAATCAATAGAGGCCTGTCATATGCTGATTTCCTTCTTATCTAAATCTGTTACACCACCAATTTCAATTTCCGTAATAACAGACAGGTAGCAATCTTCTTCAAAATAAGGCATTACAGAAGGAAGACCTTTAAGTGCATACACCAGGATATTGGTGTCAAGCAGGTAACTACTTCCACTCATTGCGGGATTTTTTCTGGTACTTTAAGCCATCTTCTATCTTAGGCAGTTTGCCGAAAAAAGATTCGATTCCTTTTTTCTTCTTTGCATTTCTGCCTCTGCTCTTACGAAGAATAGCCCTCACTTCATCTGTGCTAGTATTTTTCTTTATTACGAGTACCATACAGTATTGCTTTCAGTAAAATTAAGAAATAATACCAATAGTTTACATTTACACAGAGTCGGCTTATACACAGCGAGTCGGGCCGCTATATTCTTTTTATTACCAACTACTGCTGGCCGAGACTTCGCCTGAGAATTTTATTTTTGAAGACTCGGCGGGGAAGAAAATGGTACATGTTTCGAAGAGCTGAGAAGTCCCGCTGAGCAATGCCTGTTTTGAAAAACTATGGAACAGATACATTTTAGAAAAACTTAGTAAAAAAGGCCGAAAAATAGCTTTTTTCTTAGCTTCTTCTTAGGGTTCTAATAAATAAATTTGTATTATCTTGTAACTTCTTTAAAACCATTTTATGGCCGAAGAAATTCAAACTGCACGCCTTATACAGGCAAATATTTCAGAAGTAATAAAAGAAGGCAATGTGCCCACTTTTTATATTAATGGATTTACAATTGGATATTCAGCAACTGAAGCACATATGATATTAAGTGAACATGGAAAAATTCAATGTGTTATACAGCTTCCTTTTCCTATTACTAAATCCCTCATTGCTGCATTGAGTACTGGAGTAAGTAATTTTGAAGAAAAAACAGGGATAAAAATATCAAGTCTTGAGGAAATTCAAGCAACATTAATAAAAAAATAATAAAATGTTTACGGTAAGCGTATATACTGAAATGATTCCCGATAGAGTCATTGAAAAAATTCAATCTTTCTCTGATTTAGAGATTGGATGGGATTATGGGAAAGGCATAGCACCTGATTTATTAGTAATTGAATATGCAATTTATTTATATAACAAGTTTAAAAAAATTGGATTTAATGTTGATGTTACTCCGATAACCCAAGGTGGTATTACTCTCATATTTTATATGGGAGATAATTTTATTGATATTAGGATTAAGGGCAATCAACAAATAGACTTAAGAAAGGAGGTCGGCATAGGTGTCGATTATGAAGTAATTAATGAGGAAGAACATGTAACTATTGATAGAATAGAAGAGATGCTTAATGAAACCTATTCCCAATGCAACTTATTAGAGCCTTACACATCAAGAAATACATTCCAAGTAAGCGAAGATTCCAAAGTGACTGCTTCAGTAATCACGGAGACGGCATCTCTATTTTTGACGGAGGATGCGGATTGCACAAATCAGGTTCAATCTGCTCACATATTATAAATTTTTATCAAACCACAGTAGGTAGTCCAGTTTTATTTTGGATTATACATTCTGAAAATCTAAGCAATTTTTTCGGCGTCCATCAATGGAATCTTAATCAAACCAATAGCCCAAGCGGTGATGCTTGTCATTATGATATTGAACATATAGGAGATTGGGCAGCCGGGCATTATTTTGACGCATACGGCAAACCACCTTACATATATCTATGTTGTCATAATACTGCAATTCAGCTAACTAAAAATCAATACGAGGATTTATTAAACTTTAAATGCCCGTAGTAGTATGATTTTAAGGATATAACATTTCAAAACACCACTACTCCATCCGCCTAAACTTAGACTTCAGCGGACAGGTCAAACACTTTATTTCACTTTTTCAGGTATTTCATTCCTAAATACCACCACTCCATCAAACACATCTACCAACACCGGTTTGCTCTTATCAATATCCCCCGCCAGTATCCGTTTACTCAACTGGTTTACAATTTCTTTTTGTATTAATCGCTTTAATGGTCTTGCACCAAACTGCGGATCAAAGCCCTGCTCGGCCAAAAACTCTAAAGCATAATCGCTAAACTGTAATTGTATTCCGCTGTCGGCAACTAATTTCTTCAAGCCATTCAATTGTATTTTTACAATTCCTTTTATCTCTTTCATCATCAATGGGCGGAACATGATTATTTCATCTACCCTGTTCAGAAATTCAGGCCGTATGGTTTGTCGCAACAAGGTCATCACTTCCACTTTTGCTTTTTCCGTTACTTCTTCCACATTTTTCTCTGTTACTTTTTCAAATGCATCCTGTATCAGGTGGCTGCCTATATTACTGGTCATAATGATGATGCTGTTTTTAAAATTCACCACCCGGCCTTTGTTATCGGTAAGGCGGCCATCATCCAGCACCTGCAATAATACATTCCATACATCAGGGTTTGCTTTTTCTATTTCATCCAGCAATACCACACTGTAAGGTTTGCGCCGAACGGCTTCTGTTAATTGTCCGCCTTCATCATACCCCACATAGCCGGGAGGCGCACCTACCAAACGGCTTACGGTATGTTTTTCCTGGTACTCACTCATGTCAATCCTTGTCATCATACTTTCATCATCAAACAAATATTCTGCAAGGGCTTTGGCCAGTTCTGTTTTACCCACACCAGTTGTACCTAAAAACATAAAAGAACCAATGGGTTTCTTCGGATCCTGCAATCCTGCACGGCTTCTTCGTACTGCATCGGATACGGCAGTAATCGCTTCTTCCTGTCCCACTACTCTTTCATGTAAATGCTGTTCAAGATTTAATAATTTTTCTTTATCACTTTGCAGCATCTTCGTCACCGGTATGCCGGTTGACTTGGCTACACTCTCAGCAATGTCTTCTGCATCTACTTCTTCTTTCAGCAACCGTTTCTCACCAGAGTTAATTAGTTCATTAGTTAATTGGTTAATTAGTGTTTCCTGCTCCTTAATCTTTCCGTACCTTATTTCAGCCACCTTTCCATAATCACCTTCCCGTTCTGCTCTTTCTGCATCTTGCTTAAATAATTCTACCTGTTCTTTAGCGGCCTGTACTTTTTCCACCAATTCTTTTTCTTCTTTCCACTTGGCTTTGTAAGTATCTCTTTCTACAGACAGGTTGGCAATCTCTGTATTCAGTTCATGTAGTTTCTTATCATCATTCTCTCTTTTAATAGCTTCTCTTTCTATTTCCAACTGACGAATTTGTCTTTCTAATGTATCAAGTTCTTCCGGCATACTGTTCATTTCCAAACGAAGCTTCGCTGCACTTTCATCAATGAGGTCAATCGCTTTATCGGGAAGGAAACGATCGGTAATATATCGGCTGGATAATTCCACTGCTGCAATAATTGCTTCATCTTTAATACGGACATGGTGGTGTGTTTCGTATCGGTCCTTCAATCCACGCAAAATAGAAATGGCATCTTCCACATTGGGTTCATCAATCATTACTCTCTGGAAACGCCTTTCCAATGCTTTATCTTTTTCAAAAAATTTCTGGTACTCGTTTAGCGTAGTTGCACCAACAGCTCTCAAATCACCTTTGGCCAGTGCAGGTTTTAGAATATTAGCTGCATCCATTGCCCCTTCACCGCCACCTGCACCAACCAATGTGTGTATTTCATCAATAAAGAGAATAATTTCTCCATCGCTGCCCGACACTTCTTTTACTACCCCTTTCAAACGTTCTTCAAACTCACCTTTATATTTTGCACCGGCTATCAATAAGCCCATATCCAATGCATAAATAATCTTTGATTTTAAATTCTCCGGCACATCGCCGTTTACAATACGGTGGGCAATACCTTCGGCGATAGCTGTTTTGCCAACGCCAGGTTCACCCACCAGTATCGGGTTGTTCTTAGTTCTCCTGGATAATATATGAAGGGTTCTTCTTATTTCTTCATCACGGCCAATCACCGGGTCGAGTTTACCCTGTCTTGCCATTTCATTTAAGTTCTTGGCATATTTGTTCAGTGCATTAAATTCCTGCGATTGTGTTTGCGAAGTAACCGTCTCTCCTTTTCTTAATTCTTTAATAGCTGCCAGCAACCCTTTTTCTGTAAGGCCCGCATCTTTTAATAATTTGGCGGCGGCATCATTACCCTGTACAATGGCGAGCAACAAATGGTCTGGTGTAATGAATTCATCTTTGAATTGTTTGAGAGCAGCACCCGCCCTTAATACCACACTGTTGGCTTCCCGACTGATGTTCTGACCACCTTCGCCGGAAGTCTTGGGTAACTTATTCGCCAGCTCATCCAGTTTACTATCAACCAGGTTAACAGTAACATTGTTTTTCTTCAGCAAATAATCCACTGGTGAATCCTGTTGATCCAGCAATGCTTTTAAAATGTGTTCCGTCTCAATATTCGGATTCTGCGCATTAAATGCCAGTTGCTGCGCCTGTTGAAAGGCTTCGGCTGCTTTTATGGTAAAATTTGATAAGTTCATGCCCCTATCCCCTAAAGGGGGATTAGCTTTTTAGTGATTAAATTTATACTTCTTAATTTATAGCTCATGTTAAAAACAAACCGCAAACACTCTGCAAAAATCGTTCATTCCCCCTTTAGGGGGCTAGGGGGTGTAACAATGTCATATAAAGTTAGCTCTATCTGCCTGAAAGTCTTATCCGTAGCTGCATTCCTGCTATTGTTGCAGCCTGCCCATGCCCAATACAATTGGACCGAACTGGATGCTGAACTAAAAGCCAAACAGCAATTGTTGGGGAATAATGTCGTCACCCTGATATGGAAAGGTGATTCTTTAGTTTATAAAAATGAAATGGGTGGTTTTAATAGTAAGACACAGGCACCCATTGCCAGTTGCAATAAATGGCTGACTGCCGCATTAGTAATGCAGTTTGTGGATGAAGGAAAGTTATCGCTGGATGATAAGGTGGTGAAATACTTGCCGGAGTTTGATAAATATTTCAAAGGCTATATAACCATCCGTCAATGCCTCTCTCACATGACAGGCATAGCTGATGATGCTAATTTTCTGAAACGCATCCTTGAAAGAAGAAAAGTTAGTTCGCTGGAAGATGAGGTAAACGGTTTTGCTGCGAGAGATATAAGAGCTAATCCGGGAACAGATTTCTGGTATGGCAGTGTGGGACTTAATATTGCAGGCCGGGTGCTGGAAGTTATCAGCAAGAAAAAATTTGAAGTGCTGATAAAAACAAAACTCTTTACTCCGCTGGGAATGAATAAGACCACTTTTGCAGAGTTAACAGGTGGGCCAGTAAATCCATCCGGTGGCGCCAAATCAACAGCAGGTGATTACATGAAGTTTTTAGTGATGCTGCTGAACAAAGGAAAATACAACGGGGTGCAGGTGCTGAGTGAAGAAGCAATACAGCAAATGACGATAGTACAGAATAAACCGGAACAGATAAAGTATGCACCAAAAGCAGCCGTAGGTTATAAATATGCTTCAGGCAGTTGGGTGATAGAAGAGAAAAACGGAATTGCTACTTCATTAGCCTGTCCCGGTTTATTTGGCACCTGGCCTATGATTGATTACTGCCGGGGATATGCTTACATTGTATTTGTAAAAAATCTGCTGGGGGAAGAAAGGGCCGGTGTGCACCGGGAGTTGAAGAAGATAGTTGACAAGCAAATTATATCAGCCTGTAAATAATTTTTGCTATGTACGAACACCGCAAACAACCACTGGCTACCAAAGCAACTTTCTATCAACGGATATTAAAGAATATCATCATTGCATTATTCATTATGGCGGTGTGCCTTATTATTGGCATTGTTGGTTATCATTATACAGATAACATCCCGTGGATAGATTCATTACATAATGCCTCTATGATATTAAGCGGTATGGGGCCAGTTGTTGAAATAAAATCAGATACAGGGAAAATATTTTCGTCGGCTTATGCTTTGTTTAGTGGTATTGTATTCATCACTAATGTAGGCGTTATACTTGCACCAGCAGTTCATCGTATCTTTCACCGTCTGCATTTGGAAGATAAATAAGCAATTGGTTCTTTACCAAATGTCGTATACCAATTCTCTTTTTAAAAGTCATGACATATCGTTGAATACGTTACAAGAAAATACTGCTTTTATAAAAAAAACAGCCGCCCGGCTGGGTTTTGACTATTGTGGCATTGCCAGGGCTGAAAAGCTTGAAGATGATGCAGTGCGGTTGGAACAATGGCTGCAAAAAGGAATGCACGGCAGTATGCAATACATGGAAAAATATTTTGACTTGCGCATTGACCCTTCTAAATTGGTGCCGGGAGCAAAGTCAGTCATTACCTTATTAAAAAATTATTATCCTTCCAGTCAACAGGATGCAAATGCACCCAAAATTTCCAAATATGCTTTTGGAAAAGATTATCATGAAGTGATAAGAGAACAGTTAACAGAACTGATTGAATCAATAAAAGAAACGGTGGGAGAAATACATGGCCGTGGTTTTGTAGATAGTGCGCCGGTGCTGGAAAGAACATGGGCACAGCGAAGCGGATTAGGATGGGTTGGCAAAAATGGAAACCTGATCAACAAACAAAGTGGTTCTTTTTATTTTATCGCCACATTAATTACTGATTTGGAATTGCAATATGACAATCCCTTTGTAAAAGATTTTTGCGGTACCTGCACCAGGTGTATTGATGCCTGTCCTACCAATGCCATACTCCCGGATAAGGTGGTAGATGGCAGCAAGTGTATTTCTTATTTCACTATTGAACTGAAAGAAATGCTGATACCCGGTGAAATGAAAGGAAAATTTGACGACTGGATGTTTGGTTGCGATACTTGCCAGGATGTTTGCCCGTGGAACCGGTTTAGTCATCCCAATAAAGAAATAAACTTCACTCCTGTTCCTGAAGTTTTAAACCTGTCCACCAAAGAATGGGAGATGATGACAGAAGAAAGTTTTCAAAAAATTTTTAAAGACTCGCCTCTCCGGCGTTCAAAGTTCAAGGGCATTCAGCGAAACCTGAAATTCTTACACCCGGATTAAAACATCCAGCCAACCTTTACTGATAATCTGCGCAATCGGTAGTCATACCTTTCTGTTGAGACAGGACAGGGTGGAATAAAACAAGGGTTGGCATATTGTGTTTCGTTGATGAGGTGCTTATAACTGTATCCAAAATTCAGCAGCACTCCATTACTATTTTTTTTGAAACCAAATCTATAGCCAAGTCCGCCAGCCCAATAAAGCGAAGAAGAATAGTCGCCGGGATTCTCAAAATAATAAAGGCCATTTTTTACCCAGGGAAAATTAATACCCACATCACCACTGAAATACAATGGCAGTTTGCCCGGTGGTAAAAATTTTGAAACAGAAACAAACAAAGGGATACTTCTTTGGAAATAATAATCAATGCCGGTGCCAACGCCGGTAAACCATGTTTTATACCTGAACCCGTTGATGGTTTGTAATTGAAATCCCGTGCCTGATTCTCCCTCTGTAATACCTGCATAATTCTGGGAGCCAAATTTCCATTCCTTCTTTTGTGCAAAAAGAGATGAACAACTACAGAATACTGCCAGCATTAAAATAATTTTCTTTGCTTTCATAGTCATCTGTTTACTTGTTCACGGAAATTTTGCTTTTAAGATCAAGTGTAGCCGGGTATGAGTAGCCATATTGATATAATCCATCTTTTGCCACTACCAGCAGGTTGCCATTAAAAGCGATGGCATCATAGGTTTCCATGTTTGCAACAGTTTTCTTCAATATAATATTCAGCGGATTGGCTGCATCATACATTTTCAAGCCTGCTTTTCCATCGCAGATGAACAAGATGTTATTGTCTTTGGTAAGGCCATAGGGGCCGTCCATAAGATACGTTTTAGCCAGTGTGGGTGAATTGAGGTTGCTGATATTTACAACATCCAGTTGATTGGTATTGCCCCCGCAGGCAGTCCCCCCTCTAAGCGTTACATACGCATAATTGCCATCTGCTATTACCGGGTCGCACCTTCTTGCATGTGAAAACTGCCCTTGTGCTACCGGTGTTGCCGGATTAGTAATGTCATAAATAAACATGCCCGTCATAGAGCCAATAAAAAGTTTATTGTTAAAAGGATAAATAGTTTCAATATTCCAGCCAACTGATTGTGTGGCGGTGCGAACAGGATTGTTGGCAGTGGCAATATTGAAAGAAATAAGATTACTGTTATTCACTGCATACAAATAACTATTAACGATTGAAAAACGGGCCATAGAACCGGCAATTCCAACTGTTGCGGCGGCACCGGTACTAAAAGTTCCGCCGCTTTGTGAGCTGGAAAGAGCCCTAACATCATACATACACCTTCTGCATGGTGAGTTTAAATCAACAGTCGTATCCTTTTTTGTCCAATCAACAATTATCTTATTACTATCAGGAACAAAGCCATTGGTATATTGCCTGTCGGGAAATACTTTATTGATATGCTTTACAAAACTGGCCTGTAAAGGATTTGTAATATCCACTACCACCATGTCTGCATATAAATCGGCATACATTGTATTTCCTTTTACCGCTATATCCAGGTTGCCGGGAATATTGATAAAGGCTTTCATAACCGGGCTGGCAGGGTTAGAGTTGTCTATAATGTGTACACCCTTGTCCACTTCGTTCAGAAAAATATAATTACCATACATGAATATTTTTCCGGGAGCCTCTACCGGTCTTGGTGCATTACTTTTTATATTGGCATACACTTCTGTTTTTTCTTTGTACACCGGAGTTAAGATGGTGTATGTTTTTGTCAGTTTATCTTTTAAGCATCCCTGCAGGATGAAACAAAGTGTAACCGGCAGGAGTAATAAAGTAATCTTCTTCATAAGCTTCTTTTTTGAGGTTGACAACGCCCTGTTGAAAACCGTTGCATGATTATTTTTTATTCATTAAAAATCTGATACGGATGCCATAATTAGTAAAATGGAGTGTATCCAAATTCTTCAACACTGGCGTTAAATTATAAGAAACAAACGGGTTAACCTGTAACCGCTTGGAGACCGGAATAGAAAAGCCGGTGGAAAAAGCCAATTGGTTCTTTGCCAGTAAACTATTGTCTTTATAGTAGCCTTGCAGGTTCCTGTCGTAATGCAACATACTTGCGCCAAGCATGGCATTATAACTTAACCCGTTTTCCCAGTAAATATTTATTTTCTTCCCTGCTATTATGCGCCAGGAGAGATCTGCTGAAAGGCTGATAAAATGATACCCATTTATGTGAGATGAATTACCATCGGAGCGATAAAAATTATTCACAGTTAATCCCTGTGAGTTATAGTTGTTTATCAACCTTGCACTATCTACCCGGCTGCCTGCATTTATTTTAGTGGATAAATAAGAGTAGCCAAGACCAACATTAAAATCTAATTTTTTAGAAATTGCTTTCTTAAAATATACACCGGTAGCCAAGGAAAAAGAGGAACGTACCGGAGAAGAATAGCTGGAAAGAGCAGGAGATGATGATGACTGCGATGCTAAAGCATCAAGATATAAATGCTGCCCGGCAAAACTTAATCCCTGCCCAATGCTGGACCGGCCAGCCGAAAAATGGATTCCCCAATCCCACTTCTTCGTTTTCTTATTGGCTGGTGTTCTTGTTTCTTTTTTGGAAACACTGTCAGCAGGTTGCAGCACTTGCTGCTGCTGTTGATTCTTTTGCTGTATATCTTGTTTCGTTACTACAGCAATATTGCTCGTTTTAGCTGAATCCCTTCCAGGTATTACAGGTTCATTTTTTGTTGCAGGAACAGTGTTGGGTATAATTGTTTGTTCATTCTTGTTGTTGCTCTTACTATCAGCAGTTACAATATCTTTATTTTTAACCTCCGTATTGTTTTCCTCTTTCTTTATTCCGTTGGCCTCTTTTTCTTTCAGTTGTCTATCAGGCTTTACTGAAGTCGCTGATTTGAAAGCAGTAATTTTTTTATCCTCACTATTACCTTTTACTGTTATAGCAGTATTCTTGTTCGTTGCTGTATCTGAGTTTGGTGTGTTTATTGAATTACTTACAGGTTCAGGTACACTTGTTTTCTCCAAAGATGATTGAATTGGTGTTTCTGTTTCTATATTAGCGGCTATAATTTCCTCTTTCTCTTTTTTATTCCTCAGCAAAATACCCGCAGCAATTCCTCCCCCGGTTATAAGGAAAAACAAAGGCCACCAGGCAATAAATCTCCGTTTCTTTTCTTTACGGATACGGCGTTCTACTGCTGTCCATACTTCTTCTGATGGACGGAGATTGAAGTCCCCCATTTTTTGTTGTACCCGTTTCTCAAATTCATTTTCCCGCATAGTTCTCATTTTTTGTTTCCAAAGAATTTTTTACAATCCAACTGATGAGCAAAGCCCTGGCCCTGGCATATTGCGAACGGGATGTTCCGTCGCTGATGCCGAGCAGCTCTCCTATTTCCACATGAGTGTATCCTTCTACTGCATACATATTAAAAATGGTTTGATAGCCCTGCGGCAGTTGCCGTATCAGGTCGGCCAGTTCTTTTGCCTGCAGGTTGATGGCAGGATTATCATCTGCCACCGGGTGAAGTGGTTGCTCTTTGAAATACATTTCATCCCTGTACTTCCGGTTTTTTTTTAGGAAATTCAATGCGGTGTTCACCATAATGCGGTGAATCCAGGCTCCCAGTTCTCCTTCAAACTTAAACTGGTGCATACCCAAAAAAACTTTTACAAATCCATCCTGCAGCACATCTTCAGCATCCTTTAGCGATTTGGTATAGCGATAGCAAACCCCAAGCATGGTTTTGGCAAACTGCTCATATAACTTTCGTTGCGCCTCCGGTTTTCCCTTCAGGCAATCTTTTACCAATTGGTGTTCTTCCATACTTGCTGCAATTAGCCTGACAACGGTCAACTATCAATCGTTGCACAGGGCAAACATCTTATTTAGAGGGGGTAATCAGAAATCGTTGTCTTTCTTTATATAGAGAAGACTTTTGGTGAAGGCCGCCCACACTTTAGTGGCATCCGGGTAGCGGTAATATTTATTAAACAGTTTTTGTGTTTCAGGCAAATTTCTTCCAAAAGAATAATAGAACACCGCAAGGTTCATGGCCACTTCTTTGCGAAGACCATCATCCATGGCCAGCTCATCGTCCAATTTTCCAAAGGGCAGCTCTCCTAATTTTCCAAGGTTATCAGTAATAGTATTGCTGAGTTCTTTATCACCGGGAACGATACTTATTTTTCCTTTATTATATCTCAACGTAATACTCCGTAAGGGTATGGGTGCTGCATCGCTGGTATCGGCATAGCCACATGCATAACAGGTAAAGAAATAACCAAAAGATTCGTCAAAGCTAAATTCAAATTCTCTTTTAGGAGTAATGATTGTATGCCCGCCAAACATTTTTACCACATACTGGAATTTATTGGGAGCAATATTTTTATAAATGTAAATTTCATCGCAGCAATGTGCGCCGCCGGTAAAATTGGAAATCACCAGTTCTTTTTTATTATCATTATCAAGATCGGCAAACGTATAATCAATAAACTCATTTTCTTTGTCTCCGGCTACCCATTTACCTGTATTGAGATTAACTGCTTTTAACAACGCAGCCAATGTGAGAACCTTGCCTGATTTAAGCGTAACAGATATTTTACCGGCATCAGTGGTTTTCTCCCCGGTTTTAAAAAAATGAGTGGTCGGGTCTCCGGTTTCTATTACACTATCTCTTTGGTAAAACACTGTATCCTCCTGTGCCTGCGCTACTGCAAAAGCAGGTAGCAAAAAAATAGCCATCCAAAGCCGCATAACTGAATTCATAGAAAATTCTTTCGCCTCAAAAATAAAGATAACTGACCGGAATAGTACAGGCAGGAATGGGTTTAACGTGGAGTACACTCAAAAATAACAGACAGCGGTTTGGCAGATTGAGGATGTAAGACTTCTGTAACTATTATGGAATGAAACCCAGACCGGTCCAGTAGCATCAACCAATCTTCAAGTGTGCGGAAATACCATTGGTAAGGCATAGTGAATTGTTCGCCCAACCCATCCCAGCTTCCTTCCTTCCATCCGGTTGTATAATCGTCAACAGCCTTGCGGCTATGCGGATGAAGTGTTTGTATAAAAAGTTTCCCAGATTCTGACAGATAGCGGGGTAATGCTGCCAGTACATTTTCTGTAGATTCTTTTGCTATCAATGCAAAGTTGATAACGATAGCATCAAATAATTTTGAGAATACGATTTTTCCCGTCGCAATATCTTCATACGATGCTATTAGAAAATCACCCTTCACTTTTTCTCTAGCCCTCTCTATCAATTCAGGAATAACATCAATACCGGTCATTTTAATTCCTTTATCATAAAGTTCTTTTGCCAGCCAGCCTTCTCCACAGCCCACATCCAATGCTGTTGTTGGTTTGTTGGTGCAAACAGCATCCACAATAGCTTTGTTGGTAATCAGCCTTCTTGACTCAATGCCGTTGCTGTCAATGATCTCAATCCAGTTAGCTGCATTGGCCGTCCAGGAGTCAATTATTTTTTTTTCGTTGTCCATGTTGAAAATGAAAAGACCGCTTTGTTTATAAGCAGCCTTTTCTTAAAATTAATATATCATTTTTAAATAGTCGGGTCTGCGGGAGTATTCGTATTATTATCCCTTTCAATTAATGGATAAGGATAGAATGTCCTGTTTCTTTCTTCGTTGGGCGCATTGGGTGCCGGACGGCCAAACCTGCGGCTGTCCTCCAATTCCTGTCCGCTTAAAAATAATTCAATCCTTCTTTGCTTATAAATATCCTGTAATAAATCAGTAGCTGCCAGGGGGCCACTGTATGGAGCCTGTGCTGCACCTATTCCATAAATATCTGTTGTCTTTGTGCGAACAAGATCCAATGCTGTTTTGCTTTGCGCAAATAAATTCTGGCGGGCAAGGTTCTCTGCTACTATTAAACTCATTTCGCCGGGCAAATAAACAGGATACGATGCCGTTGTATTCAAAGCAAAAGCCTTCAGCGGAAATGTAGTAGGCCCTGTTCTGCTGATATAAAAACCGATGCGTGGATCTGTAGCGGCCGGAACCGGAGCAAGCCCATTCTTTAATCCTAAGGTAGAATCAATGGCGCCAAATACATTTACCGTAAAGTTCCATTCCCCTAAAGGATTAGGGGTAGTGGCTGTAAACCTGAATTCAGATTTTATTGTCAGACTTGCCGCTGCTGCATAGGTCATTGCTTTATTACCAGAAGTGGCATTATATGTTCCCATAATCATGCTTTGCATATTATAATAACGGGCAAGCAGGGCCTTCACTGTATTTTTTATATCAATTCCTGCGGGGACTTTAGTTAAAAATTTTGGACTGGGGTTAGTCGTTGCCAAATCAGCATCGGCACTTTCCAAAATTGTAATTACTTTTTGCAATGCTTCTGCTCTAGTACTGAACACAGCATTGTTACCCTTTGTCAATGGCATTTTTTCAAAAAACTGAACTAGTGTTCCCATACTCATTGCATAAAAAATACTTGCATAAGCTTTTAAGCCAACACGGTCTGTAGGATCAGCAGCCACACTTAAATTATCAAGTACAGTTTCTGCTTCAGTCCTGGTTAGTAAACACTGTGCCCACATTTGTGATACAATAGCGTTACCCTGCGTTACTGCTCCTTTACCCGTTTCCAATTCTTTCTCTGCAGTATTACCAATATTCAACGTATATAATGCGAATACACTGTATGCACCCCCAATCGGTGCTGTATATAAAGGACTCTGCCTTCCGATAGTAAACCTTCTTTGCAAGCCTGCACAAAGGTTCATTAATCCATCCACACTGGTAGTAACACTAGGTACTGATGCGGCGCTTGGATTGATATATTCTTTTTTGCAGGAAGTAAACATAATGCTGCTTCCCAGCAAGAAAAGTAAAGTGATTTGTTTTATTTGTTGCATTTTCATTTTTCTGATTTTTAAAGATTAAAAACTGGCTCTGAATGACAACTGGAATGTTTTAGGAATTGGTACATTACCAAAATCGATTCCTCTTAATACTGAGCTATTACCACCAGCATTAGTCTCAGGATCATATCCGTCATAATCATCAAAACTTACCAGATTTCTACCAATTAAAGAAATAGAAGATGATTTTATGAACTTGGCAAAAGATGGGAGTTGATAAGATAAAGCAATCTCTCTTAGTTTGATATAAGAGCCACTTTCTATCCTCCATTCCTCTGTATTATAAATACTGAAAATATAACCTCTTGGTAAAAGGCCTTTTAACTCTTTTTCTGAATAATCTCCAATTCCAACACCTTGTCTTGTTCTTCTGTCTGCATTAAAAACCTCCTGCCCCAAAGCACCATCAAACAGGAAACTAAAGCTGAGTTTTTTATATTCAAAACTGTTGTTCAGGCTTATTACCCAATCAGGGTTCGGATCACCCAATGCTTTTCTTAATAATACTTTCGCAGTCGGGTTATTAACTGAAGCAATAGGACGGCCACCGGCATCTAAGGCTAAATTCCCTTTGGCATCCCTTTCAAAATAATTGCCATAAAAAACACCTACCGGATAACCAGCTAAAATAACAGAAGGAGAACCTCCGGCATTTGCCAATGCAACTGGAGATACCTGGCTGGATGCTGTAACCAGGTTTTTATTTCTATTTACAGAACCAAACAAGGTCCAGTTGAAGTTTTTTCCTGATACCGGAGTTGCAGTCACACCTAATTCCCAGCCTTTATTAGTAAGATTTCCTACGTTTTCAGTTCTGGTACTTCCACCTGATGATGGAGCAAGAACCCTGTCAACCAGCAGTGTATTATCAACTATTTTTTTATTATATACTGTAAATACCAGACCCAATTTATTATTCAAAAAAGAAAGGTCGGTACCAAATTCAAATTCACTTGATCTTTCCGGTTCCACCAGCCCGTTACCCAAGGCAGTATTAGCATTATAAGTAGCGATTCCGTTAATATTGCTGGAGATATAATTGGAAAATCTGTCGTAAGAACCAATACCACTCAGGTTACCGGCTACACCCCATGAAGCTCTTACCCTGGCAGAATTGAACCATGAATTAGTCAAATCTTTCCAAAAATCCATATCACTAATTGACCATGAAGCACTCACTTTCGGATAAAAATATGTCCGTGTGTCTTGTGGAAAAGAAGTACTTCCATCAATGCGGCCGGCAGCCGTCAAAAAGAATATATTTTTATATCCGAAAGTTTGCTGGAGAAACCCGCCAAATATCTGACGCTGATCAAGTATGTATCTTGGATCAAGTTTTACCGCAGCTCCATTAATTGTTGTAATACCATTCAGCAAATCTCTTCCTTCATTAAATAACCCTGTTATTTTCTGATACTGATGATTAAAACCAACAGTAGTCAAAGTAGAAATAGTTTTAAACTTAGCCTGATATGAAATGTTTACGTCATTATTAATCAAAAAAGTATTTACCAATGCACTGGCCACATATCCAAGTCCTTCCTGTGCTGCTATATAAGGATACCTTTCAATCAGGTTTCTTCCTTCCTGGCTAAAGTTGTCTATACCGAGGATGTAATCAATACTTAACCCTTTGAATGGTTTTATTTTCACCTGTATATCGCTTATTGTCCTGTTTACTGATTGTGTTAAAGACATGTCTTCAACTACACTCAGCGGATTAACCCTTGTAGGCTCTACATTTTTAAGGTTTCCTGCCGCATCCCTTTGTGTAATATCATACAGGTTGTTGGTAATATTTACAGCATTGATGGGGCTCCAAAAAACGTTACCATTTGGTTTTTCATTGGAGAAACTATTGGTGTAAGCAATGCCACCAATAATGGTCAGGTACTTATTGATTGTTTGCTCTATCCTCGTTTTAAAATTATACCTTCTGAAATCGGTGTTTTTGATAATACCTTCATTTTTATAATAACCCCCGGAGAAATAATATTTTGTTTTTTCTGAGCCGCCGCTTAATGAGATATAATTATCCGTTCCCATACCTTTTTGAAAAATATTATCCTGGTAATCATACCGGGTAACATCTACAAGATCAGTTGCCAATATCCTCACTTGTCCATCAGGTCTTGTATAAGTGGTGGTTGCACCTGTGTAAGTAGGCGGGCCACCGGCATTACTGATATTGCCTAACCGGAGAGCTGTATATCCAAATTGTTTTCCATACGTACTTATATAAACCTTCTTACGTAAAGAGTTTGAAATAAGGCTTGTACCAAAATCAATTTTTAACTGACCTGCCTTACCTGTTTTGGTTGTAATCAATACAACACCATTACTGGCTCTTGAGCCATAAATAGCAGATGCGGAGGCGCCTGGAATAACATCAATTTTTTCGATGTCATTCGGATTAATATCTGCCATTCTGTTGGTGCCTAATTCGGCACTTGCACCAGCCCCCACATTAAGGTTAGTAACATTGGTAGTTGCATTACTTACTATTACACCATCAATAACATATAATGGTTCTGAAGAACCTTTAATAGTACTGGTACCCCTCATCCGGATTGAAATGCCGCCTGATGGATCACCAGAAGTTTGGGTAATTTGTGCTCCCGGCACTTTACCCTGCAATGCTGCTGAAAGGTTACCTGAACCAGTATTCATAAGCTGTTTTGCACTTACAGAGTTAACTGTATTACCCAATTGCTTCCTCGATTGCTTTAAAGAAGAACCAATAACCACCACTTCATCCATTTTCAATGCATCTTCAGATAACTGGATATCTGCTGTGTAAGCAACGCTATTGGTCACACTTATTGATTGTTCTTTGCTTTTAAAACCTACACCCGAAAACTCCAGTGTATACGTACCTGGTTTAAGGTTGGCAGTAAAATCATAGCTACCGTTCTCATCTGTAACTGTTCCAATCGTTGTGGTACGTACCTGTACAGATGCCAATGGAACACCTTTTCCATCCGGTCCGGTTACCTTACCACTGATTTTAATTTGGGCTGTGGCAGCTATGGCAAATAGCTGTAATAAAATAACAAAGGAAATGCTCCTGCACTTCCAACGTAATAATCGTTTCAGTTGATTC
>JBKJIX010000012.1:0-14953 GCA_046598205.1 Chitinophagaceae bacterium | reverse complement strand
CAGCAAATGAAAGGCATCTTTAAATACTCTTCTCAACAATTACGCATCTGGAATGAAGTGGCTACTATTTTTCTTGTAGCAATAGTAATGCTGGTAGTGGTAAAGCAGAATATGAGCCTTGTATGGGGTGTTGGCGGAATGATATTATTTGTAATTATCCTGATGAGTGCCATTAAAATCTATAAACTGCTCCGGGACAAGAAATAAATGCACTCATACTTGTAACCGACCTTTTTTAACTGCTGTACGAGGATTGTTTTTTCTTAACTTCGCAGCCATTTTAGAATGGCTATGAGTGCTAAATACAAAGAATTTTCAGGATTAAATTTACCGGCTTTTGAGCAGGAAATACTTGCTAAATGGTCTGAAAAACAGGCTTTTGAAAAAAGTGTTTCCCTGCGGGAAGGGGCAACGCCTTTTGTATTTTATGAAGGCCCGCCCAGTGCCAATGGTATGCCCGGTATTCACCATGTTATTTCAAGGACATTAAAGGATTTGATATGCCGCTACAAAACCATGAAGGGCTTCCAGGTAAAAAGAAAAGGCGGATGGGATACACATGGTTTGCCAATTGAATTGGGTGTTGAAAAAGAGCTCGGCATCACCAAAGAAGATATTGGTAAAAAAATATCGGTAGAAGAGTACAATCAGAAATGCCGGGAAGCAGTTCTCCGTTACAAAGACAAGTGGGATGACATCACCCGTAAAATGGGCTACTGGGTTGACCTGAATGACCCCTACATCACTTTCAAGAATGAATACATAGAAACACTCTGGTGGATACTGAGTGAGTTGTATAAAAAAGGATTGCTGTATGAAAGTGTAAGCATTCAACCTTATTCACCCGCAGCAGGAACAGGCTTGAGTTCACATGAACTGAACCAACCCGGAACGTATAAGGATGTGAAGGATACGAGTGCGGTGGCGATGTTTAAGGCCGTTAGGAATGAAAAGAGTGAGTTCTTATTTAAGGCACAAGGCACAAGTGACAAGGGACAAGGCGCAAGCGACGAAATATTCTTCTTGGCATGGACGACTACTCCATGGACATTGCCAAGTAATCTAGGCTTGACAGTTGGGGCGAATATCGAATATTGGCTAGTAAAAACTATTAATCCCTATACATACAAATCATGTAATGTTATTTTAGCAAAATCTCTTTTTAGCAAATATTTTAATTATGACTCAATTAATTTTGAAGGGATAATTAAAGATATTCGAGTAGGAGAGTCGTCCACTCTGGCTTGTGTTACTGAGAATAATATTGATGAGATATCAAAGAGATTGGTAGATAACAAAACAAAAAGAATTAATCATTGGGAAGTTATTACAGAATTCAAAGGAAAAGATATCGAAGGCTGTGAATACGAACAGCTACTTCCTTACGAAGCCAATTCATTAGCAGCTATTGAAGAAATAACACCGGGCGCAAAACCATTCCGTGTAATGGTCGATTCTTTTGTTACAACAGAAGATGGTACCGGTATCGTTCACACCTCACCAGCTTTTGGAGCAGATGACTATAAAGTTGGTAAGAAATATAATATCGGTATTCTGACAATGGTGGACAGGCAGGGAAAATTTATTGATGGCCTTGGTGAGTTCAGTAACCGCTATGTAAAAAACTATAAAGATGACCCGAACTACGAAGATGTAAACGTTGATATCAGCGTTAAATTGAAAAAAGAAAACCGGGCTTTTAAAGTAGAAAAATACGAACACAACTATCCGCATTGCTGGAGAACAGATAAGCCTATTCTTTATTACCCATTAGATGCATGGTTTATTAAAACCACGGCAGTAAAAGAAAGAATGGTGGAACTGAATAAAACCATTAACTGGAAACCAAAATCAACCGGTGAAGGCCGTTTTGGTAACTGGTTGGAAAATGTAGTGGATTGGAACTTAAGCCGCAGTCGTTTTTGGGGAACTCCTTTACCGATTTGGAAAACAGAAGAAGGAGATGAAGAAATTTGCATTGGTTCTATTGAAGAATTGAATGCAGGAATCAGGAAAGCAAGTGAAGTGTTAGGCGGTGATGTTAACAAACATTATCTGCATGAAGGCATTTTAGATTTACACAAACCTTATGTAGATGATATAATATTAGTGAGCAAATCAGGTAAGCTAATGAAACGGGTTCCTGATCTCATTGATGTTTGGTTTGACAGCGGGGCAATGCCCTATGCCCAATTACATTTTCCCTTTGAGAATAAAGAATTATTTGCTGAAACTTATCCTGCTGATTTTATCGCCGAAGGCGTTGACCAAACCCGTGGTTGGTTTTATACTTTACATGCTATTAGTTGCATGCTAAAAGAAAGTCTTGATGAAGTAATGAAAGATGTTCCGGCCTGGAAGAACTCTAAAAACCCACTTTCGGGGGGTAGGGGGGCTGGGGTTGCTTACAAAACCTGTGTGTCAAATGGCCTCGTATTGGATAAGAATGGAGTAAAGATGAGTAAGCGGCTGGGCAATATTGTTGACCCATTCAAGACCATTGAAACATTCGGTGCCGATGCTACAAGATGGTATCTCGTTACTAATGCATCACCGTGGGATAATATGAAGTTTGACCTTGATGGAATTAAAGAAGTGCAAAGAAAGTTTTTCGGTACACTTTATAATACTTATCAATTTTTTGCACTCTATTCCAATGTAGATGGCTTTGCATTCAAAGAAAAATATATCCCGGTGGCCGAACGTCCGGAGATTGACCGCTGGATTCTTTCTTCATTAAACACTTTAATAAAGAAAGCAACAGAATATATGGACGATTTTGAGCCAACACAAGCTGGTCGTTTAATAGAAGATTTTGTGGACAGTCATTTAAGTAACTGGTATGTTCGTTTGTGTCGCCGCCGTTTCTGGAAAGGGGAATATGAGCAGGATAAAATTTGTGCTTATCAGACATTATACGAGTGTCTGGAAACCATCACCAGATTAATTGCGCCAATTTCTCCGTTTCTTAGCGATATGATTTTCCAAAATCTAAATGAGGTAACAGGAAGATTCAATGCCGAGTCTGTGCATCATGTAAGTTATCCTTCATTGGATAACTCTGAGAACCCCCCTTCGGGTTCTCAAGCGGAGCGAAGGGAAGGAACGGAGTTCGGGGGGGCTATTGATGTTCCTTTAGAAGAAAGAATGCAACTGGCACAAGATGCTTGCTCCTTAATATTATCGCTTCGCAAAAAAACGAATCTCAAAGTTCGTCAGCCTTTACAAAAAGTATTGATACCGGTGTTAAGTGCTTCCATGAAAGAGCAATTACAACTGGTGGAAGACCTGGTTAAAGCCGAAGTGAATATAAAAGAGATAGAATACATGGATCCCGATAATACGTTCATCAGCAAAAAGATCAAACCCAATTTTGTTGCCCTTGGTAAAAAATTGGGTGCAAAGATGAAAACAGTGTCTACAGCCCTGTCACAATTCACACAGGAGGACATTGCTCTGTTAGAAAAAGAAGGTCAATATAATTTGTCAGTTGATGGCGAAACTGTAATGTTGCAGATTACTGATGTGGATATCAGCAGTGAGGATGTTCCGGGCTGGACGGTGGCCAATAAAGGTAGTTTGACGGTGGCTTTGGATGTTACCATTACTCCGGAACTGGAAGCTGAGGGAAATGCGAGGGAATTTGTGAACCGCATCCAGAAAATCCGAAAAGACAGCAACTTTGACTTGACCGACAGAATAGAAGTAACTGCTTCGGCAGTCGGTGGATTAAAAGATTCTTTGGCTCAGTTTAAAGCCTATATTTGCGCCGAAATTCTGGCTGACAAGCTGGACTTTTCGCCTGAAATACAGGCCGGAACTGAGATTGAAATAAACGACGTTTCGCTAAATGTGATTGTATTAAAAAAAGGGTAAATCATGGCAAGTAAGAAAAAACAGGCCCCCAAGAAGGCCGCCAAACCCGCCCCCAAAAAGGCTGCTGCAAAAAAACCAGTAGCTAAGAAAACTGTGCAGAAACCTGCACCTAAAAAAGCGGCCCCTAAAAAGGCCCCCCCGAAACCTGTGGCAAAGAAACCAGCACCAAAAGCAGTAGTTAAGCCAGTGGCTAAGCCTGCACCAAAAGTGGCAGCAAAACCAGAGCCCCCGGAACAAAAACCTGTCCCGGTAAAAGTGGGAAAACCGGGAGCTATTGATCCTAAATCGTTAGTGACAATAAAACAAAAGGTAAAACCGGTTATTAAAAAGGAACCGCCCAAGGCTTCAAAATTCACCATACCGAAGACCACTACTAAAAGTTCGGTGAAATATGAACCTGAGTTCACCAAATCGGTTTTGGATCAAATGGTATATCTTCCCACAGGCCCTACTATGCGGTATTCTGATAATGACCTGACCGAATTCAGGGAAATTATCCAGAAAAAACTGGACGCAGCAAAAAAAGAACTGAATTATTTACAAGGTCTGATAACCCGTAAAGAGGAAGGTGGTGATATGGATGAAGGCCGTTACATGACAATGGAAGATGGTAGTGTAAGTATGGAAAGGGAGCAGTTGAGTCAAATGGCAAGCCGCCAGATTACCTTCATTGATCATCTGGAAAAAGCCATGATGCGGATTGAGAATAAGACCTATGGTATTTGCCGTGTTACCGGTAAGCTGATTGATAAAGCAAGGCTGAGGGCTGTACCGCATGCTACACTGAGCATTGAAGCCAAGCAGATGATGAACAAATAAAAAGAGAAATCTTTAAAATAACAAAGCCCTGTCCTGTGTATCGGAATGGGGCTTTTTCTTTTTCACTACTTTCATTTCTGCCTTAACTTGTGAAGCCAAAACCGTCGCAATGAAAAATTTGCTTATTGCTTTTACGCTGCTGCTTTCTTCTGTATCTGCTTTGGCCCAACCCCGCATTATTTCCGGCCCCATGCTTGGCCCGGTAGAATTGAGGGATGCAAAAGTGTGGGTGGAGGTATCCCCGGAAGTAAAAGTCGTCTCTTTACAATACAACAAGAAAGGAGATATGAAGACAGGAAGAACAATTTTATATAAAGGCGAACTCGGCAATGATTTTAACCCACTCTTCTTTACTATCGGGGGGCTTGATTTTAATACAACATACGAATACAAAATATGGCTGAATGGAAAGGCAACACCAAAGGGGGGTGAGTTTACAACCAAAGACCTTTGGCAATGGCGCAAGCAACCACCGGAATTTAGTTTTCTAACCGGCTCCTGTTCTTATTTTAATCAACCTGTTTACGATAGACCGGGTACACCTTATGGAAAAGACTCTTCCATTTTTGAGCCAATGGCAAAAGAAAAAGCTGCCTTCATGCTTTGGCTGGGTGATGCCTGGTACACAAGGGAAGTGGATTATTACAGCGAATGGGGCCTTTGGTACAGGGCCAGCCATGACAGGGCTTTTCCTATTACACAGAATTTTTTAAAATCAATGCCCCAGTTTGCCATGTGGGACGACCATGATTATGGCCCCAACGATATTGGTAAAAATTATATATTAAAGGATGCCAGCAGAAAAGTTTTTAATTCTTATTTCTGTAACCCTTCTGCCGGAGAAAATGGGCAGGGTACTTACACAATGACAAGCTGGGGCGATGCAGATATTTTTATGACAGATGACCGTTGGTGGCGTAGTCCAGATAAATTAAAAGATTCAGTAGATGGTCCGGAAGGACTCCCTGGGAGAAAACCCAATCCTGAAAAACGAATGTTGGGCACACAGCAAATGGAATGGCTAAAAAATTCTCTTTTGTATAGCTCTGCTACTTTTAAAATAATTGCAGTGGGTAGCCAGGTACTTAACCCGGTTTCACCTTACGATACATGGTGGAACTTTCCGGCGGAATATAATGAATTGATGAATTTTTTAAAGGAGTATAAAATCAATGGAGTAGTATTTTTGACAGGCGACCGTCACCACAGCGAAATAATAAAGGTGGATAGGCCGGGAAGCTACCCTTTATATGATATTACTGTTTCGCCGCTTACATCAGGCACACATAAATTCGCAGGGGCGGAAAAAAATAATCCGTATAGGATATTAGGGATTGATGAAAAACAGAATTACGGAAAATTTTCTTTTAGTGGTATACTGGGCAGTCGTAAGTTAACAGTAGAATACCTCGGCTTAAAGGGGGAGAAGCTTGGCAAATGGAGCATTACCGAGAAAGAATTAAAAACACCTTAAACCGAAAATAGTATGAAAAGAATTATTTTTTTCCTGTACATAACCACTGTTTTAATAGTGTCTTGTAAAGACAAAAAACAAACAACTGAAAAAGATACTGTAACAAGGGAACAAAAAAATCCGGAAGTGGTAGCCATCGATACTGCAAAGGACTCAACAGAGATAAGAACTGTAGTGATGGATTTTTATAACTGGTACAATAAAAATTTTGCAAAATTCCAGGAGTATAATTTATACAGCGGCATTAAAAAGAAAGATATACCCCCTTATAAAATCAACTGGGACCAGGTAACAAAATACCAGGACTTTATCCGCACATCGGTGCCACAGTTGGGAGAAGAATTTCTTAGTAATCAGAAAAAATTTTTTCAGCAATGCGATTCTGCCTTTAAAGTAGATATACAGGATGAACTGCCTTACGGGTTTGATTACGACTGGTACACCAACACACAAGAGGATCCGCAATACACACTGGACGAAATGAATAAAGCGAAGCAATGGATAATAAATGTAAACGGAGATAATGCAACAACAGAAGTAAAAGGAACTTTTGATGATAATGGAAAGCAAACAGAAATGACTGTAATAAAATTTGTATTGAAAAAAGAGAGTGGCCAATGGAAGATTGCAAAAATTGGAACTGAATAAGCTAACTGTATGACTATTTATTTCGGATATGAAAAAGCACAGGTGATGCAGGCATTGCGGTATCACTTCATCAGCCGACGGGAGATAAAAGTAATGCTGATAATGGTAAATGTGTTTGCATTAGCCTCTATTACGCTGTATGCATTAAAAAAAATAACCCCGATGGCTTTTTTAGTGGGTTCCTTTTTATGGATTGTATTGATGGTTAGTTTCTGGTTTATACTGCCCATGCTGGTGTATCGAAAGGCGGTTACATTCAAAAATAAATTCAGTATGACTTTTGAAGACAAAGACTTTACACTCAGCCATGAACGGGGTTCGAAATCATGGCCATGGACAGCATTGAAAAATTACCTGGAGACACCACACTTCTTTCATCTTTATTTTGACAGTCGTTCTTTTTTTCTTGTTCCAAAAAGCGGATGCAAAGACATAGAGGAAATACAAGAACTACGTCAGATAATAAAATCAAAAGTAAAAAAGGGGTAAGCAGATGATAGTTGAAAACTGATAGATGATAATAGTTCTTGCAGAGGTTAAACTCCTTTTGAAAAGGAAAAGAATTGCTGATGAATAGGAATTATCATCTGTCATCTATAAGTTATCATCTGCTCAAAGCTTCTTCTCCATCACATAATGCGGAATGGTGACTTCAGTAAACTCATCGCTGGCAATTTTATAGCCCATTTTCTCATAAAAGCCAGTTGCGTTTTTCCGTGCATGCATGGCTAAGGTTTTGTAGCCCTGATCCCTTGCCAGGTTCTCGGCAAAGTTCATCAAAGCCCTTCCAATACCTTTTCCCTGCAGGTCGTTTAATACAGCCATTTGCCGCAAACGAATTTTTTCCGGGCTTTCTTCCACCAGCATACAGCAACCAAGTATATCATCATCTTCAAACGCAGCAATCAGCATATTGTTTTTTTCTTCTTCCAGCTCCTGTGGTGTAAAGCCCAACCCCAGGGGTTTACGCAGAATATCATCCCGCAATTTTACCATTTGACGGTACTCAAAAGTGCCATGATCTATAATTTTCAGTGCCATAACCAAGGGAGATTGATTCCAGAAACATTAAAATACAAAGAACTTACAAGACTGCCAACCGTTTGCAGGCTTAATTTAATGACACTATAAGCTATTTTGGGGTACTATCGCTTAGTTTTCAGTTTGTTGGGTCAAAACGGGAAAAATTTACCTTTTAGATGTTCATTAGTTCAAAAAGTATATTTTTGCTCCCAATAAACAAAACTTTAAGAACATGTCAGACATTGCATCAAGAGTTAAAAAGATCATCGTTGACAAACTGGGTGTTGACGAAGCAGAAGTAACTAATGAAGCTTCTTTTACCAACGATTTGGGAGCCGATTCATTAGATACGGTTGAACTGATCATGGAATTTGAAAAAGAATTCAACATCTCCATTCCTGATGAGCAGGCAGAGACCATCACTACAGTTGGTCAGGCTGTTGCTTACCTGGAAGAGCATGCCAAATAATAATTGGAATGCCCCGCTATAAACGGGGGAATAAATTAACTCCGCCTTCTGAATCCGATGAATAATCGGATCGAAGTCGGGGTTTTTACTTGTCGTAATAAAGCTTTTGCTTTTTAGCAAGCCCAAGACTGTTTATATCTTGTACTATACTGCTTACATAAAGAAAAGCGAATAGTATATTTGGTAAAATAATATTGTAAAACATTATGGAACTAAAACGGGTTGTTGTAACAGGTATGGGAGCCCTTACTCCATTGGGCAATAATATTGATGATTATTGGGAGGGGCTGTTGAACGGAGTATCCGGTGCAGATAATATTACCCAGTTCGATGCATCAAAGTTTCGTACCAAATTTGCCTGCGAAATAAAAGGATTTGATCCTACCGCTTTTCTTGATAAAAAAGAAGCCCGGAAAATTGACCGCTTCAGTCAACTGGCATTGGTGGTTAGCGACCAGGCAATGACAGATGCAGGCCTTAACAAAGAAAATATTAATCCCGACAGGATCGGTGTTGTTTTCGGCAGTGGTATTGGAGGACTGATAACTTTCCAGCATGAAGTAATTGAATTTGCAAAAGGAGATGGAACACCCCGGTTCAATCCATTCTTTATTCCTAAAATGATTTTGGACATTGCTGCCGGGCATATCAGCATGCGGCATAATCTGAGGGGCCCCAATTTTGCTGTAGTAAGTGCTTGTGCAAGCAGTACCAATGCCATTATGGATGCATTCAATTTGATACGGCTTGGCAAAGCAGATATTATACTCGCTGGTGGCAGCGAAGCTGTAATAAGCGAAGCAGGTGTGGGCGGCTTCAATGCGATGAAGGCAATGAGTGAAAGAAATGACAGCCCTAAAACAGCCAGCCGCCCTTATGATAAAGACAGGGACGGTTTTGTAATGGGCGAAGCAGCAGGATTATTGGTGATGGAAGAACTGGAACATGCAAAAGCAAGAGGTGCAAAAATTTATTGTGAAATAGCCGGCTGCGGTGCCACTGCCGATGCTTATCATATTACTGCCCCGCACCCCGAAGGGCTGGGTGCAAGGAATGTAATGCTGGCCGCATTAGAGGATGCTGATATGAAGCCAGATGAAATTGATTATATCAATACCCATGGCACCTCCACACCCATTGGTGATGGGGCAGAAGTAAAAGCGATTACCGCTGTATTTGGAGAACATGCCTATAAACTAAATATCAGTGCTTCAAAATCTATGACAGGGCATTGTCTTGGTGCAGCCGGAGTTATTGAAGCGATTGCCAGCATTAAAGCAGTAATGCATGATATGGTACCACCAACTATTAATCATTTTACTGACGATCCCGAATTGGATCCTAAACTAAACTTTACTTTTAATATAGCACAGCAGCGTACCGTTCGTGCAGCACTGAGTAATACATTTGGTTTTGGCGGACACAATGCCTGTGTGATAGTGAAAAAATACAAGGTTAATTAGTTGATTGGTTAATTTGTAGTTTCGGCAATGTGTATAATTTCCTATAACCGATTCATTCTAATTTTTGTAAGGCCACCAATAAACTAATAAACCAATTAACAAATCATCCTTTTTTCGTAGCTTAACGCCTGTGGACTTTTTCAAATTTTTTTCCCGTAAACATTCAGGTTCCGCTTTTAAGAAAGAGCTTAAAAACATACTTGGCTTCAAGCCGGGTAATATGTCTTTATACAGAACAGCCCTTACACACCGCTCCATCAGGGAAGGGTCAGATGAAAACAATGAACGGCTCGAATACCTTGGCGATGCTGTTTTGAGTGCTTTGATTGCAGACTATCTTTTTAAACGTTATCCTTACAAAGAAGAAGGTTTTTTGACAGAAATGCGGAGCAAAATGGTGAACCGCCAGCAGCTTAATGATATTGCTATAAGGATGGGGCTTAAAAAAGTAACATTATATAATAAAATGGACGGATCACTGAAAGTAAGCCAGATATTTGGTAACACATTAGAAGCATTGGTAGGAGCTGTTTACCTCGATCATGGATATAAAAAGGCCGCTAAGTGGGTGCTGGAAAGCATAATTCAGCCACACATGTTTATGGATGACCTGGAAAATTTGGAGATCAATCATAAGAATAGATTGTATGGCTGGGCCAATAAGAATGGTAAAGTGTTGGAATTTGAAACCCTGAATGAGAAATTAGAAAGTGGCCGCCGCCTCTTTACAGTAGCTGCTGTGGTGGATGGCCGCAATATTGCTGAAGGAAAAGCCTTCAATAAAAAAGATGCATCCCAGATAGCGGCACAAGTAGCTGTGGAGAAACTGGGTATTGTAAATGCCGACTCAATAGCTGATGAACAGGAGAAATAAAGGAGCATTATATCACGGCGTTATTTGCAATTTATCAGTCAAAAAATCTATTTTCGCTACCTAAAACTTTTTTATGCGTTATCTTTTTTTATCAGTAGTACTTGTTATTGGTTTAATGGCCTGTAAACAATCTGTAAAAGGAACCAATGGCGTAACCTATAAATCAGCGACTGATTACAATGATTACATTGTAAATCGCCAAACAACACTGATGAAAAGGGTGCTGGAATTCGGAAAAGTAGCAGATGCTAACCTTGATTCTGCCCAGGCACTGCTCACCAAATCTGTGCGGGAAGTAGAAACCATGATTGGCGAGCTAAAAGGTATGCCACCTTATAAAGGTGACTCATCGCTGAGAAATGCTGCTATTGAATCTTTCTCGTTTTATAAAAGGGTTTTTGAAGAGGACTATGCAGAAATTCTTGACATTCGCAAAAAAGGCCAGGAAAACATAACTGAGGAAGATGCGGCCAGGGCCAACACCATAGTGGAAAATATCACCAAAGAAGAAGAAAGGCTTGACAAAAGTTTTCAAAGTGCACAACGGGAGTATGCCAGCAAAAACGGTATGAAACTGATAGATAATAAGGTGCAGAAAGATCTGGAGAAAGAGCTTGATAAGATGAACAAAGAATAGTAATCTATTTCCTTTCCATACATAATTCTATCAGCACACCATTAGTATGTTTGGGATGAAGAAAGCAAACCAATTTATTATCAGCCCCGGGTTTGGGTTTTTCATTCAGCAATGCAAACCCCTCTTTTTTCAACCGTTCCATTTCTGCTTCTATATCAGTAACTGAAAAGGCGATATGATGCAGCCCTTCGCCTTTCTTTTCTATAAACCTGGCAATCACTCCATCAGAATCGGTGCTTTCCAATAGTTCAATTTTGGTTTCTCCCTGTTTGAAAAAGGCGGTGTTCACTTTCTCATTCTCTACTAATTCAGTCTTGTAGCAGAGGCTGTTAAGCATTTTTTCAAACAGCGGAACAGCGGTATCCAGATTTTTAACGGCAATGCCGATATGCTCTATTTTTTGCATGATTTGGTTTTGAAATGATTAGCTGTGCAGATTCAAATTTAAGGTATCGGTGGGGAAATGCTAATTTAGAAAGAGTTGTTTAGGAAGAAAACTAAAACCTGTTCAAACTAAATAATCACTATACTTTCAAAAAACTAAAAGATTAAAACTACACAACGCTAAATATTGTTACTATCATCGCAAGCGATAATGCTGATTACATGGCCGAGTCAGGTTAGTAAGAGCATTTCGGGGGTAATAAAATTCTGAGGCACTATTTTTTTATAAGTATGTGCATACTCAAAGTTTAACACATTGATAAGCACACATAGGAATTCTTATTTATACTTTTAGTGTAACAACAACTATGAGTACTCATAAAAAAATTATTGGATTACTTTTTTTAGTAATTGCTTGCCAAAAAAAGAATGTTTCGGATAACGCCATTCAGTTACCGTACCCTTCTTTGGAAAACCAAAGGGCTGTATTGGCAACAAAGCCAATTGTAACGCCAGTCCGGATACTGGATAGTCTCCAAATCGTTAATGACCTTAAATATCTCAGCAGCAGCGAATGTGCGGGGCGAAAGCCTTCCACCAATGGGCATAACAAGGCATTTAATTATATACTAAGGAGAATGAGGGAATCAGGCATTGATAGCATGGATAATTCATTCGTTCAGGTGTTCAGGGCTTCAGAGATACAGGGAAGTACAGCGGGGGTAAATATATTTGGATATGTGCGGGGAACTGAAAAGCCAAATGATTATGTGGTTCTTACTGCTCATTACGATCACTTGGGGCAAAAAAATAACGAAACCTATTTTGGGGCTGATGATAATGCTAGTGGTGTGGCCTGCTTGCTTGGCCTGGCAAAATACTTTAAACAAAATCCAGGCAAGCTTTCTATAATATTCGTGGCTACGGACAGGGAAGAAAATTTTCTGGAAGGGGCTTACAATATAGTGGAGTTATTTCGAACCAGGCAAATGTTGTCAAAAATCAGCATCAATATGAATATGGATATGATTTCAAGAAATGATAACAATGAGATTTTTGCCTGTGGGATTTATCATTATCCCCAATTTAAATACATAGTTGACTCAGTGCAATCCAAAACAAATGTAAAACTGCTTATGGGGCATGATACCCGTGGATTTAGAGATGATTGGACAGGTCTAAGCGATCATTCTGCATTTCATCAACGAAAGATTCCTTTTATATACTTTGGCGTGGAGGATCATGCAGATTACCATGCACCTACTGATACTTTTGAAAAAATAAACCTGAGTTTTTATATCGAAATCTGTAATATGATTGCCCAGGCCATAAAAGCAATAAAGACCGGATAGGATTTGAAAAAAAATAATCGTTAGTTTTGTTGTAAAGGTCAAAAAGCGTTCAATTCTGCGAAACAGGAGACTTGCAGCAATTATTTTCTTTGGTGCATTTGGCCGAAAAAAGATGCCCAAATATTTATCGTTGAAAGGCTGCCGGATGGAAGCGGAAAGCCCACAGTGTAGCGAAGCGGAACGAGGACTTGTAGCGAACAGCCGGAACCAAAGCCGACCAAAGAACCGGACGATGCCAGCCCCCAACACCCGTTATTCTAGCCCTTTTCGATTTCGGTAAAATCGGTCAGCAGCCTGAAATTACCCCTTTCGAATAGAACCTTTTAAGCTAATTTTGTGTTTAATTGAAACAAACAACTATTAACAGATTTTATGCTGAATTTTCCCATTTATTTAGACCATAACGCCACTACTCCCTGCGATCCGAGAGTAGTGGATGCGATGATACCTTATTTCACCAATAATTTTGGCAATGCGGCCAGCCGCAATCATCCTTTTGGCTGGGCGGCAGAAGAAGCAGTTGATTATGCCCGGGAGCAAGTTGCCAAACTGATTGGTGCAGATCCGAAAGAAATAATTTTTACTTCCGGCGCTACAGAAGGCGATAACCTTGCTATAAAAGGTGTGTATGAAATGTATGCCAGCAAAGGCAATCATATCATCACCTGCAATATCGAACACAAAGCCGTATTAGATACCTGCAAGCATATCGAAAAAGAAGGTGGCGAAGTAACTTACCTGAAAGTAAAAGATAATGGGTTGATTGACCTGGCAGAATTAGAAGCCGCTATCAAGCCCACAACAATACTGATTGCGATAATGTATGCCAATAATGAAATTGGCACCATTAACCCAATGAAAGAAATCAGTGCTATTGCCAAGAAGCATGGAGTGCTGGTTTTTAGCGATGCGGTGCAGGCAGTTGGTAAAATACCTGTTGATGTAACTAAAGACGGCATAGACCTGATGGCTTTTACAGCTCATAAAATGTATGGCCCGAAAGGTGTTGGCGCATTATATGTTCGCCGAAAGAATCCAAGAGTGAAAGTAACGGCCCAAATGGATGGCGGCGGTCATGAAAGAGGAATGAGAAGCGGTACATTGAATGTACCCGGCATTGTAGGATTTGGCAAAGCCTGTGAGATCTGCATGAACGAGATGGAAGAAGAAACAAAAAGAGTAAGTAAACTGAGAGATAAATTACAAACTGAATTGATGAAGGTGGATGAAACTTATCTTAATGGTGATAAAGAACATAAGCTTCCACATGTAACAAACATCTCTTTCAAGTATGTGGAAGGAGAGGGACTATTGATGGGCTTTAATAAGAATATTGCTTTGTCATCTGGTTCGGCCTGTACGTCGGCTTCACTGGAGCCTTCCTATGTTTTAAAAGCATTGGGCTTGGGTGATGATCTGGCACACAGTTCGCTTAGGTTTGGCTTGGGACGGTTTACTACCGAAGAACAAATTGATTATACTGTAGAACAGGTAACTAACACAGTGAATAAGTTAAGAGAAATGAGTCCACTTTGGGAAATGTTTAAAGAAGGGATTGATATGAATAGTATCGAATGGGCGCATCACTAAGCCCCCATCTCCGCCAACTGGCGGAAAGTATTGAAATAGTTCTTTAAATTGAATAATTTTTTAAAAAATAAAACCCCTTTGTCCTGAGGGTTTAAATCCCCTCCAGAGTTTATCGAAGGAAGGGGATAGGGGCATTTATTATGTCATATTCAGAAAAAGTTATCGGTCATTATACCAACCCACAGAACGTAGGAACATTAGATAAGAGCAAATCAAATGTTGGTACAGGTCTCGTTGGTGCACCTGAGTGCGGCGACGTTATGCGTTTGCAAATTGAAGTGGATGAAACCGGTGTTATTAAAGATGCCAAATTCAAAACTTTTGGCTGCGGCTCTGCCATTGCC
>JBKJIX010000029.1:0-27681 GCA_046598205.1 Chitinophagaceae bacterium | reverse complement strand
AAGCAAATGACGGGTGCATTTAAAATTGTCGCTGATGGCGGCTTTTTAAAATCTCCAAATAACAGGGTTTATGTCCCTCCGGCGGAGGGGTGGAAACATTTTAACATAGAAAGATATTTTGAAAGGGGTGGGTGTATGCTGCGACAATTGGGGATGCATCACAAAAGAAATTGTACTTTTTGTTTATCTTTAAACCATGAAAACTTATCATTTACCTGTGATTGTTGAAGTGGATGAAGATGGCTTCTTCATTGTTTCCTGCCCGGCCTATAAGGGTTGCCACAGCTACGGAAAAACAATTGACGAAGCATTGGCAAATCTTAAAGAAGTTGTGGCTATGTGTGTGGATGAACAACCTTCGGTTGATTTGAATAAGTTCATCGGCATACGTGAAATGGAATACACAATTCCTGCTTCAGTATGAGCGAAAAATTACCTGTTATTAGTGGAAAAGAGTTAATCAGTCTATTGGAAAAACTTGGATTTGTTGTTATTCGTATCAATGGCTCACACCACAGGCTGAAACACCCGGATGGCCGTATTACAACAGTGCCTGTTCATAAAAATAATCCCGTTCCAAAAGGACTTCTGCGAAAGATACTAAGAGAGGATATTGAAATATCCATTGAAGATTTTAAAAGATTAGTTAGCTAGTTAGTTGTAGCTGGCAATTAATAAAATATTAAAATTAAAACTCCAGCTTACACTTCCAACCCTGGTTGGATAAATAACTTAGAGTTTCATCTTATCAGTGTAACTGTACCTTTCATTTTTGTTTTATCTGCATTACCGAGTTTTTTTTAATTCACAAAACCATACAAATGTTGCAGTAGGTTGCAACTGCCCGGTAAAACTGCCATTCCAGCCTTTTGCATAATCAAATGTTTCAAATACTTTTTGTCCCCATCGATTGAAAACCATGAGATGATACTCCTTTAAGTTATACCCGCCAAGAACTTTGAACCAGTCGTTTTTACCATCGTTATTGGGAGTAAATGCTGATGGAAAATAAATATCGCAACTGTTTTCTTTGACCAGGATTTCATCTCGGCTAAATAAGTTTGTCCATTGCAGATGGATTGAGAGATTGTTGAAACCTTTTTAGATAACACCGTAAGTTGTAGTGTCCGTACGCTATCACATCCGTTGGCTGCAACTAATGTATCAATATATGTGCCACTGCTGCCATGCCCAAGATAAGTCTGCCCGTTACAAATGGATTGCGAAATGGTAGAAAATAGTTTAGGCGTGACAATAAGATGCAATGTTATTATACTATTGCAAGCATTGGTTGTACTTACTGTGTCTGTATATACGCCGCTGCTGTTGTAAGTGCGGCATTGGGTTGTATTGTTATTACAACTGCTGTAGGTGTGACAATGCCATGTATAATTACCGCAGGTGGTTACATACTTATCTGCACATATCCTATCGATAGTTAAATTCAGTGTAATGATACTGTCGCAACCGGAATAATTTGGAATGGTCTGTATATATGTTCCTGATGTATTATAAGTATAACCATTCAGGGTGTAGCTTTTACAATCCGAAACATTAATTGTAGCTGATGTACTGTTGACACAATTACTCATCTTATGTACAAAAATATCATCACTACTGGTTGAGGAAAGGTTATAGATTCCGCTTCCCGGATTAAAATCTACGGCACCCTGGAAACTTCCGGTTGTATATATATTTCCGATAGCATCCAATGAGATAGAGTTACCGAAGGAGCTGGAAGCATTGTCGACCCCTTTCATTTGTTTTACCCAAATAAAATTGCCAGCTGTATTTAATTTATAGACGATCAGGTCGGAATTGCCAGCGGCAGTAAGTTTATAAGTGTCCGGTCCTGGATCAAAATCTACTGTATTTTCAAAATAACCTGTGGCATAAATATTTCCGGATGCATCCACCCCAACAGAAGAACCTTTATCCCACCCGGTTCCGCCAATTTGCTTTGCCCAAACAAAACTTGCATTCTGAGCTTTTGATATTAATGTCAAACCAGTGAGAAAAAATATGAGTCCTGTTTTTATCATCCCATACTTAAAAAATAAAGTTACTGTTTTAATGATTGGCTGGGCTTATTAAAACTCCAGCTTCCACACTTTGTCAGATCTAACACCATTTACAAGACCCCCAGCCACATAAATTGTATTGTTAACAGAAATAATAGATGCATCTTCTGGTATAGGCTGCTGTAATATGCCAATTGACCAGCTATCGGCGACGATATCATATATGTCAAACTTGTTTCTCGCTGAACCTTGAGCTCTGTAGAATATTATTTTGTTGTCTTTTACAACAGCATTTTGGCCCGATACATTCCACCACCAAGACGGATTGAATAAATACTGTGTTGAACTGCTGCCTGTATTTACATTTTGTATTTCGACGCTACAAGTAAGTGAAAGCGATGGATACCATCCTGTTTGACCTCCTGCCCAATAAATTTTATCAGATATGGCAATACCAAGCAGATTGAATCTACCTACGTTTAAATTTGAAACAGACCATGAGTTGGTGATGTTATCATAAATATCAATCTTATCTGATGCGCCCCAGGAACCATTGGGCCAGGCTGGCCATGTTTCACCTCCGGCAAAATAAACTTTATTGTTAAGGGTGACAGCAGCATGCTCTCCTCTTTTGACTTCACTAAGCGATGAAGTTGTCCAGGCATTTGTGCTCAGATCATAAATATCTACTCTCCTTTCTCTACCAGAACCGGAAAAACCACCATCGCCTCCGGCAAATAAAACTTTGTTTCCGACAGCTGCTGCTGCAATACTATTTCCGGCTGTACTCAAATGGGTTACTGCCCATGTATTCGTGGACACATCATAAATATCTACAGAGTCAACCGGCCAGGTTCCATCCCCGGTTTCTCCACCGGCAAAAAATATTTTGTTTCCCAATGCCACGGATGCCATTGCATACCTGCCAGCACAAAGTTCTGCAGTTGACCAGGTGTTGGTGGATAAATTATATATGTCGACTCTTGATACAGGATTGCCACTTAAATGACCACCTGCGAATAAAATTTTATTGCCCGCTGAAGCAACTGCAATACCCTCTCTCGTTTGAGAAAGCGTACCAATTGGTATTAGTTGCGCATTAATAGTTGGCCTGTTGCTATTATTACACGGAACGCTAATAATAGCTGGATTAACAGTTAGCTGTATTGTATCTTTCGAAAACAATCCCCCCGCATCTGTTACTTTTAGCTCAAACTGGTAAACACCCTGTATAAGATTTGTTACAGGTGTTTGCATTGTATTTGCATTAGTAATATTGTATGAGGATGATCCTGCAATTTTTGTCCAGGCATAACTGGTAATATTATTGTCCGGGTCAGTGGAGCCACTGCCATCAAGATTAATTGTATTTGTGGGCAAAGTGATAGTTTGGTCTGCTCCTGCTTTGGCAACGGGTGGCCGGTTAGGCTGTGTTGAATCGGTTACAACAATCTGCACCGTATCTTTTGCAGAAAGGCCACCGTTATCTGTTACTTTCAATTCAAACCGGTACACTCCCATCACTAATTGCTTTATAGACGTTCTTGCAGCCGATGCTGTGATAATGGTAAATGATGCAGGCCCGGAAATTTTTGTCCATTGATAACTGCTGATTGTTCCATCTGGGTCGCTGGAGGCACTGCCATCCAGCGAAACGCTATCGGTTGGTAAAGTAATAACCTGGTCGGGCCCTGCTTTGGCTATGGGTGGTTTGTTACCGTCTCTGCATCCTTCACAGGAATATTCTTTTTTGCAGGAAATAAATATTGTAACACCAACTACTGTAAGTAACAATAAAAGAAAAAATATCCTTTTCATAAATGATGTTATGGTTTTTAAAACTCGAGTTTCCAAATCTGATTGGATAAAATACCATTCACATACCTGCCTGTCACGTAAATTGTATTGTTAACAGAAATAACTGAACAGCCATACATACTTTGGGGTAATACACCAATTGACCAGCTGGCGGAGGGTACATCGTATATATCAATGGTGTTATCGTTAATTCCATTAATTGTAAAGAATAGTATCTTGTTGTTTTTTAAAAACGCAGGGCCGACTGATGCTTCAGACAAGGATTGTATTACGGTGTTGCCCGTATTAACATCCCTGACCTCAACGCTGCAAAGTAAAGATGTGGCAACTGTGGTGGAGCCGCCTGCCCAATAAATCTTATCCGCCACGGCAATACCTCCATGCGCTACCCGGCGTTCATTTAAAACAGCTACCGACCATGTATTTGTTGCATTGTTATAAATTTCTATTTTGTCCGAAACGAAATGAATTGAGTTGTTGTGAGTGTATCCTCCTGAAAAAAATACTTTACCGTTTGCCGTAACGGCAGTTGGTCCTTCTTTTGGTTCACTAAGTTGGGCTGTTGACCAGCTATTTGAAGTAAGATTGTAGATATCTACTCTGGTATCCCGGCCCTGCCCGGTAAACCCTCCGTCACCACCTGCAAATAATATTTTATCCCCAACGGTTGCTGCCGTGATTGTGTGCCCGGCCGTACTCAACTGGGAAGTTGACCATTCATTTGTTGTGGCATTGTAAATATCAACAGTTGTCACAGGCCAGGTTCCATCTCCAACCTCGCCTCCGGCAAAAAATATTTTCTCTCCAGCCGCAACGGCTGATATATTATTACGAGCCTCGCTTAATTGAGCAGTTGACCAGGTCTGCTGCGTAATATCATAAATATCTACTCTGGCAGTAAACGTGTCGTTAACACAATAACAGCCTCCGCCTGCAAATACGATCTTATTTCCTGCGGAGGCTATTGCCATGCCTATTCTCGGTTTTGGAAGCAAAGCAACAGGTAACAATTGAAGATTCACCAAAGGCCTGTTAGTATTATCGCAGGCCGGTAAGTTTACAAGTACTGTAACCTGCATCGTATCTTTTGAAAACAATCCCCCGGCATCAGTAACTTTCAATTCAAACTGGTAGGTGCCTTGTACAAGATTGGTAACTTGTGTTTGTGCCGCATTTGCATTTATAATATTGAATGATGATGGCCCGGTTATTTTTGTCCAGGCATAACTGGTAATATTATTGTCCGGGTCAATGGAGCCACTGCCATCAACATTAATTGTATTTGTTGGCAAAGTGATAGTTTGGTCTGCTCCTGCATTAGAAACTGGTGGCCGGTTGGGTTGTGTTGGATCGCTAACAATTATTTGAACAGTATCTTTTGCTGATAGCCCTCCATTATCAGTTACTTTCAATTCAAATTGATACACTCCCCTAACTAGTTGCTTTATCGAAGTTCTTGCAACCGATGCGGTGATAATGGTAAATGAAGCAGGCCCGGAAATTTTTGTCCATTGATAACTGCTTATTGTACCATCAGGGTCACTTGATAAACTTCCATCCAGCTTTACACTATCTATTGGTAAATTGATAGTTTGATCTGCTCCGGCATTTGCTATAGGAGATTTATTGGTGCCGCCTGTCGGTGGATTACCGGCACAATTCTCACAGGAATATTCTTTTTTGCAGGAGATTAAAAAGATAATTCCTGAAAGGAAAAGGAAAGCTGCATATTTTAATATTGATTTCATGATTATTTGTTTTAAAACTCCAGTTTTCACACTTAGTTAGATAGCGACCCATTCACAAATCCGCATGACTTCGTATTAGTGTTGCCAGTCGGCGTCCCAACCGTCGGTTACAATGGTTCCCCATGCGGAACCATCGGCGGAAACCCATGAGACGTCCTTTCTCAACCCGAACAACGAAGTGTAAACTATCTTAGTGCCGTTGTCCGACCATGAAGTTCGTGTCCAATTTGCGGCACCCGACCTGATTGCAGTGAGGCCACCTCCACCAGGATTCATGACACCGATCTGCGTATTGTATTGATCGATACCGATCGTTTGCCTGATCGTCAAAACAAGCTTAGTACCATCCGGCGACCAGTTCGGAAACAGGTAGTCAAATTGATCAAAGATATTGCCGGTCAGAGCAGTAAAACCACTGCCGTTGGCATTGATGGTGTAGATATCATAAACGAAGTCGTAAGCTGCCCAGTCACTTACAAATGCGATCTTCGTTCCATCAGGCGACCAGGTTAGTTGGTCGTCATATCCCGGAGCCTCGAATAGCAGTGAAGGTGATCCACCGATTGCGTTAATCACCCAGATATTCGAGCTACCGTTGCTCAGAGTCGTATAAGCGATTTTCGTTCCATCAGGTGACCAGGCTGGGTTTTGGCTGTAGCTTGCCGAGAATGTCCTGCGGACAACATTCGTGCCGTCTGCATTCATAATGTAAAGTTCAGGATTGCCAGTTCGGTCACTGGTGAAAGCAATGCGTGTACCATCGGGTGACCAGGCGGGCCTTTCATCGGTCCCGGCGTTGTTACTAAGGCGATTGATGTTGGATCCATCAACCTTGCAGGAATAGATCTCTGCGTTGCCATCTCGGTCGCTGACGAAAACGATCTTGCAGTCTGTACATACAGGTGGCGGGTCTATCACCGTTGCTTGCACTGTGTCCTTAGCAAATGATCCACCTGCATCTGTCACTTTTAATTCAAACTGATAAATGCCTTGCACAAGATTTGTTACGGGTGTTTGCACTGCATTTGCATTAGTAATATTGAATGAAGATGGTCCTGCAATTTTTGTCCAGGCATAGCTGGTAATGTTATTGTCCGGGTCAGTGGAGCCACTGCCATTAAGATTAATTGTATTTGTTGGCAGCGTAATAGTTTGATCTGCTCCTGCATTTGCTATTGGAGATTTATTGGTGCCGCCTGTCGGTGGATTACCGGCACAATTCTCACAGGAATATTCTTTTTTGCAGGAAAGAATAGTTACAATACCTATTAATAAAACACTGGCAATAAAGTTTACTGTATGTTTCATGATGTAGATTTTAAAAACCCAGCTTCCAAACCTTGTTACCATCTGCTACATAAACAGTATTGTTAACAGAAATAAAAGAAGCATCACTGATTATTTGTGGCAGTATACCAATTGACCATGTATTGGTTGCTATATCATAAACATCGAATTTGTTGGTGTACTCCCACGTTCTGAAGAATAGTATTTTGTTATCTTTCAAAACCGATTGACATCCATTAAAAACATCTGATCCGGGTTTGAATAAATGTTCCATTGAACTGTTCCATGTATTTACATTTTTGATTTCCACGGTACAGCCGCTGGACCAGTAAATTTTATCAGCTACTGAAATGCCTCCGATAAATCCCATCGGAATGCTTAGAGAAGATGTTGACCATGAGTTGGTAGCGTTGTCATAGATATCTATTTTATTTGAGGGACTTCTGTACCATCTATCTTCATAGTGACCGCCTGCGAAATATATTTTTTGGTTTACGGTAACTGCGGAAATATAACTTCTTGGTTCGCTTAATTGAGATGTAGACCAGGCATTTGTTTCAGTGTTATAAATATCTATTCTGGTGGATGTGTTATAATCCCAGTCTTTTTCTCCTCCGGCAAAGAAAACTTTATTGCCAACTGTTGCGGCGGCTATCTTACTACGTGGCTCACTTAAACCAGCAACACTCCAGGTGTTGGTGGAGACGTCATAAATATCAACGGTAGAATATAAGGTATTGAAAGCTCCGTCACCATTTTCTCCACCCGCAAAAAATATTTTATTGCCAGACACCACGGCTGATATTCCATAACGAGGTTTACTTAATTGAGCCGTTGACCACGTTTGGGTAACTATATCATAGATATCCACCACAGATGAACCCCAGCATTCAGGGCAATCGGTTCCGCGGTTTCCCCCTGCAAATACAATTTTATTTCCGACTGATGCTACAGCCCTTCCTCCTCTTTCGGATAAAAGGGTACCAATAGGTACAAGTTGTGCGTTGATCTGTGGCCTGGTACTGTTATCACAAGCTGTATCAACTATTATTTGTACTATATCTTTTGCACTAGCTCCTTTATTATCAGTAACTTTTATTTCAAATTGATAAGCACCTGCAGTAAGATTTTTTACAACCGTTTTTGCTGTTGTTGTGTTTGCAATGTTAAAAGAAGCAGGTCCTGAAATTTTTTTCCAAAGCCATTCTCTTATCGTGCCATCCGGGTCGCTGGAGGCAGAGCCATCCAGCGAAACGCTGTCTGTTGGTAATGTGATTGACTGGTCAGGCCCTGCTATAGCGATGGGTGGTTTGTTGTTGTCCATGCATCCATCACATGGTGTTGGTTTTTTGCAGGAGAGTAATACTAAAACTCCAAAAATTGACAGTAGTGTTAGGGAAATAACTATATTTTTCATAGTAAAAGTTTGTAGCGTTTGTTTTAAAACTCCAGCTTATATACTAGGGTAGATACAACCCCATTTACATAGACACCTGCTACATAAATTGTATTGTTCACAGAAATAAAATTCCAAAAACCATCAACAGCAACAGGCAATACACCTACTGACCACGTATTAGTTGCAACATCATAAATGTCAAACTTATTATTGTCATTAGCAATTGCATTTCCTCTATAAAATACTATCTTATTGTCTTTCATAACAGCACCCTGAACTGGATGTGTCCATCGTTTTGCTAAGTACTGAATAGAACTGTTGCCGGTGTTTACATCTCTTATCTCTACAACACAGGAAACATAAGAATATGGGCTACCTGTTATTCCCCCTGCCCAGTATATTTTATTGGCTACTGAAATGGCTGCAAACGCTGCCATGCCTTCGGTTAGTAAAGATGTTGACCATGTATTGGTGGCGTTGTCATAAATATCAATCGTGTTTGAAGTGTACCAATCAGAATACCCGGTATTTGGGTTTGCCCTCCAGTCGTCACCTCCTGCAAAATATACTTTATTGTTTGCTGCCACTGCTGAAAGCGAATTTCCTTTACGAGAACTCAATAATGCAGTTGACCAAGTTTGTGTAGAAATATCATATATATCCACCTGCTTGGGACGATCTACACCCAACGTTCCGTTGAATCCTGGATCTCCCCCCGCAAAAAAAACTTTATCGCCTATTGTAGCTGCTTTTATCGAGTTGCCCGCACCACTCAAATGTGCAACTGTCCAGGTATTGGTAGATACATCATAAATGTCAACAGTATTTACCGGCCAGGTTCCATCACCAATCTCTCCTCCTCCAAAAAATATCTTATTACCTGCTGCAACAGCAGCAATATCATAACGAGCCTCACTTAATTCCGCAGTTGACCAGGTTTGTGTAACTATATCATAAATATCCACCCTTGATGAATTTATGTTGTTACTCATTCCACCGGCAAAAACAATCTTATTTCCGGCAGAAGCCACGGCCATTCCAACTCTGGGTTGAGAAAGATTACCAAAGGCTATAAGCTGTGCATTTACTTCTGTCCTGCTAAAGTTTTCACATGCGGTTGGTGGTGGCATTACCTTAACTGTTACCTGCACCGTATCTTTTGAAAACAAACCACCGGTATCTGTCACTTTTAATTCAAACTGGTACACTCCTGTCACTAATTGCTTTATAGAAGTTCTTGCAGCCGATGCTGTGATAATGGCAAAAGATGCAGGCCCCGAAATTTTTGTCCATTGAAAGCTGCTGATGGTACCATCCGGGTCGCTGGAGGCACTGCCATCCAGTGAAACGCTATCTATTGGTAAAATGATAGTTTGATCTGCTCCGGCATTTGATATAGGAGATTTATTGGTGCCGCCTGTCGGTGGATTACTGCCACAATTTTCGCAGGAATATTCTTTTTTACAGGAAATAAATATTAAAGTGCAAACTACTGCCTGCACCACTAAGAGAAAGAATATCTTTTTCATAACAAAGGTTTTCATGATTTAAAATTTAAAAACTCCAGTTTCCACACCTGGTTGGTTTTTACCTTTTGCTGCGAAACCTCCGGGTTATAAAGCCCGGAGGTATGATATATCTGCAGAAAATTATTTTTCTACCTGACTATATATTGGTAACAGTCACTTGTAAGCACTACCGACATATCTGATGCATCAAGCACCCGAAAATGAATATCGAATATTGTTCCGGATGGGACCATCGAAATGTCTCTCCATAGTTTCTCTCTTCCGGTGCCTTTGGCATCCGTTAGAATTGATTGAGGCACTAAACCCCTGCCAAGTGTAAGCCAATTTGTACCTGTACAATTACCATCAATAATAACATCTACTGCCCGCTGAAGAAGGTAATTGTGGTTTGGTTCAAGGTCACGGACCCAAGTGTCTAAGGTGATGATCTTTGCAGGATCAACATCCTGGCGGAACTTAACATGGCCAAACCTCTTGCCGTCGCCGCGAAGAATAACTTCAAGGTTAAAGGGCGGTTGTGCAGGAGTGGCTGAATTTGTAGTGGCAATTTCTTCCTTTAATTTTTCCTGCCCGTTTTTCTGGTTTACCTCTTTTTGACATGAAAAATAAAAAAAAGTGGAAACCAATACGACTGTAATGGCTAATAGATTGTTCTTTCTCATAAAACAAGTTTTTAAGTGATAAATAATGATGCCGATAAAAATACTTTTTCCCGATACCTCAGCCAATAGCATAAAGGTGTTGTTGTTCAATAAGACGGAGAGAATAATAGCATGAATATGCTATTTCCTGTGATAAAGGATTTTGCTTAATTTGACAGTGGATTTTACCAGGGAAGCAAAAACATATTTGTTACCCTCTGTATTATGTTATTGTAATTTCAAAATTTACAACTCATGCTGAACAGATTTGTGAAAGAAAAGACCATTATACTGCTTGTTTTTGGTTCATTGATTTCCGGGATTTGCCTGGCCCAGCAAGATGCGAAAATTGATTCTCTTCTGAAGGTTTTGAAAATACAAAAAGATGATACGAGTAAGGTAAATACATTGAATGCTTTGAGCAGGAGATTTACTCAAAAAGAAGATTATACAACTGCAGTAAGTTATGCTGAAAAAGCTCTTTTAATTGGAAATAAAATTACTATGGCAGATGGCCACCAGGGATTTAAAAAAGGAATTGGAAATGCTTACAATAACCTTGGTAATATAAATTTTTACCAGGGCAAATTAACCGAAGCATTAAAATATCATTATGCTTCTCTTAAACCAAGAGAAGAAGCAAAAGACTCCAAAGGTTTGATTGCTTCATACAATAACATTGGCCAGATTTTCTGGAACCTGGGAAATTATCCCGATACCTACAAAAATTACCTGGCCGCTTTGAAAATAAGAAAGGCGATAGGAGATAAAAGAGGAATTGCACTTTCATACAATGTTCTTGGAGTTATTTATGATGACGAGGGAAACTATCAGGAAGCATTGAAAAATTATCTTGCTTCATTAAAGATTTTTGAAGAGACAGGAGATAAAGAAGGAATGATACACCCGTACAATAATATTGGAGAAATTTATAGGAAACAGTACAATTACCCGGAAGCCTTGATGTATTATTTAAAGTCTC
Source organism: Chitinophagaceae bacterium (assembly GCA_046598205.1). Classification (GTDB taxonomy): domain Bacteria; phylum Bacteroidota; class Bacteroidia; order Chitinophagales; family Chitinophagaceae; genus JJ008. Next base: position 16,256 of record JBKJIX010000029.1, on the reverse strand, counting down.
TTAAAATATGCGAGGAAATCAATAATCAAGGGGGAATCGCTGTCTCCTACAATAATACCGGAATTGTATATGGAGCCCAGGGCAATTATTCTGAAGCCATAAAAAAGTTTTCGGAGTCTCTTAAAATTTATGAAGAGCTAGATGATAAAAATGGAATTGCTGGCATCTATGGCAACTTCGGAACTATTTATTATGAGCAAGGTAAAGCTAATAACGACTCATCTCTTAGAGTGGCCATTTTTTACAAAAGTCTTAAAAGCATGTTTGACGCTCTTAAAATTTTTGAGGAAATTGATGCCCGTGAAGGTAAGGCAGAATCATATACAATTATTGGAAAAGTATATACTGAATTGAAAAAATTTTCTGAAGCCAGAAATTATTTAAATCAAGGTTTAGTTCTGTCCAAGACAAGAGGAATAAAAGAACTAGTTAAAGACAATTACGAAGCCTTAGCAAAATTAGACAGTGAAACAGCAAACTGGGAAGGTGCCTACAAAAACCATAATATTTATATGCTTTACAGGGACAGTCTTTTAAATAAAGAGAATACAAAAAAGCTCACCGAATCTAAAATGCAGTATGAGTTTGATAAAAAAGAAGACTCGCTTAAATATCAGCAAGTATTGACAGATGAAAAACTAAAACAGCAAACTTTGTTATCTCAACAACAGCAACAAACTCTTTTACTGAAAGAAAAAGAATTTGCACTCGTAAGCAGTAAACAACAACTTCAGCAATTGCAAATAGAAAAAGACCAAGCAGATTTTGCCGTGCAAAAGGTTGCACAAAAAGCAGAAGATGACAAAAAACAAGGTCAGCTGGTATTGTTAAACAAAGAAAAGTCTATACAAGGCCTGGAGCTAAATAAACAAAAACAAGTAAAAAAATTTTTGCTGGCCGGGCTTATTTTATTTGCCATTCTTTCATTTTTTATATATAGAAATTACCGTAACAGGCAAAATGTAAAACTGCTAATGCTAAGAAATAAAATTGCAAGTGACCTGCATGACGATGTGGGCAGCACACTCAGCAGCATTTCCATCTTTTCTCAGATGGCACAACAGCAGTCAAAAGAAGTGATACCCATGCTTGAAACAATTGAGGAAAGTTCCCGTAAAATGCTGGATGCTATGGCCGACATAGTGTGGACCATCAACCCGGAGAACGACCATTTTGAAAAGATCATCTTGCGAATGCGGAGTTTTGCTTATGAACTGCTTGGCGCTAAAAGAATTGATTTTGAATTTATAGCTGATGAGGGTGTAGAAAATATGAAGCTGCCAATGGAGGTACGCAAAAACCTTTATCTTATCTTCAAGGAAGCCACCAATAACATGGTGAAATATGCCGGAGCCAATAAAGTCATGTTTGCCATCAAAGGAGAAAAAAATATTTTAACCATGATGATTCATGACAACGGGAAGGGGTTTGATACAAATAAAACAACTGAAGGCAATGGGCTGAGGAATATGAAAAAGCGGGCAACTGAAATAGGAGCGGAATTATTGATTGATTCATTTCCGGGAAACGGAACTACTATTCAATTGAAGGTAGCGGTTTGATCAGATCTTGTTAGTCCCGATAACTATCGGGATTGCCGAAGCCTGATTAAAGAAAAAAATCACCCCCGCCTGAATGACAAAGTCGGGCAGGCTTCGACAAGCTCAGGGTGACAACAACGTTGATGAATATAAAAGTCACCATATTTGAAGACAACAACAGCCTGCGCAACGGGCTTTACCAGTTGATAAACGGCAGCGATGGTTTTACCTGCGTGGGAGCTTTTGAAGACTGCCTTAACCTTGTAAAGAATATTGCAGACACGAAGCCTGACGTGGTACTGATGGATATTGAAATGCCTGGCATCAATGGCATTGAAGCCGTTGGCATACTTCATGAAAAATATCCCAATTTAAAAGTTCTGATGCAAACGATCTTTGAGGACAATGAAAAAATATTCAACTCCATCCTGGCTGGCGCCTCTGGTTATATTTTGAAAAATACTTCTCCGGCACGGATCCTCGATTTTATTAAAGAGACTTATGAAGGCGGTGCACCCATGAGTCCTACTGTTGCCACCAAAGTTTTAAAAATAGTTGCCAAGTCCTCATCTCCAAAAGTTAATACTTTCAATCTTTCGGGGAGAGAAAAAGATATCCTTTCCTGCCTGGTAAAAGGTATGAGTTATAAATTAATTGCAGATGCCTGTTTTATCAGTATTGATACCGTTCGTGGGCATATCCGAAATATTTATGAAAAGCTGCATGTTCACTCGAAAGGTGAGGCTGTTGCCAAAGCAATAAAAGGCAACATTGTTTAATAACATGTAGATTATTTCTTCCTCGTCCACAATGAAAAATCCGTTTGCAGTATTTTTTCTACTCCTAACTGCCTAAGCATATTTACTAACTGCCCCCGGTGATAAGTGCCATGATTAAATACATGGTGCAACATTTGGTAAACGGGCATTTTAAAATGCTCCGTTTTGTTGTTATAATACTGAAAAACATGCTCAAGCGATAAATCAGAGGCATTGCTTACCCAATCCTCCCACAACCTTGATTGCTGTAATAAAGTATCAGACAATTCCTTCATGCTGCCGGTAAAATTTTCACTTGGCACAGTAATTCTCTCGTTCATTTTCATTCGCTGCCACCAGATATTTTCTGCATCCAGCATATGGAGAACGGTTTTAAATAGGCTATTAAAACTGCTGGGTACTTCTGCCATTTGTTTTTCTTCGGGTAAAGCGATGATGACTTCAAATATCCGCTGGCTTGCCCAAATGTTATAAGCGGCGTACTGTTTTAAGAGTTCTTTCATACTGTTGTATTGAAAAGGCTGAAATCAGCTACTTTTGAAATGATTCAATTACTATTCCGATAAATATCGGACTCAAAAATTTCAACATGGATAAAAGTTTTCCACTAACTGGCTGGGGTTCGCTGGCAGTGCATGGCGGCCACAAACAAGATCCCAATTATGCACATTTGGTTCCAATCTATGCGAGCAGTACCTATGTATTTGACGATGCCGAACAAGGTATGCGGCGTTTCAGTGGACAAGAAGAAGGTTATATATACAGTCGCTGGGGCAACCCTACTATGACGGAAGCCGAAGAAAAAATCGCTGCTTTAGAAACATTTGGGTTGGGCTTTGAAGTAAAAGGTATTCTTCATTCATCAGGTATGGCCGCCATTTCTACGTTAATGCTGGCTACACTAAAACCCGGTGATAAAATTCTTACCCATTTTTCTTTGTATGGCGGAACGAATGAACTGGTGAATAAAATTTTGCCCGGCTTCAATATCACGGCCATCATCGTAGATCTGAGAGATTTAAACATCGCCGAAGAAATATTGAAAGCAGACCCGGCTATTAAAATGATGTACCTGGAAACTCCGGCCAATCCAACTATCCAATGTGTGGATCTGGAAGCATTGAGCCAAACAGCGAAGCAATATAACTGCATCGTTGCCTGCGACAATACTTTTGCCACTCCTTACCTGCAACAACCTTTTCAATACGATGTGGATTTTGTTGTTCATTCCACTACAAAATTCCTGAACGGGCATGGCACAGCTATCGGCGGCATCCTATTGGGAAAAGATATTGAGTTTATGAAAACAACCGCCACCAAAGTACATCGTTTATTGGGTGGCAACTCCAATTCTTTTGATGCTTTCCTGTTAATACAAGGTATCAAAACATTAGAAATAAGAATGGAGCGTCATTGTCACAATGCGATGGAAGTAGCCGGTTTTTTAGAACAACATGCTGCGGTTGCGAAAGTAAATTATACAGGGTTGCCTGATCACCCCGACCATTATACAGCTATGAAACAAATGCGGCATCCGGGTGCTATGCTTAGTTTTGAATTGAAAAGTGGCTTTCAGGGCGGTATCGATTTTATGAACAAATTGAAAATGTGTGTAAGAACCGTTTCTCTCGGCACCTGTGATTCGCTACTCTCCCATCCTGCTTCTATGACACATTACAGTGTACCAAAAGAAGAAAAAGAAAAATATGGCATTACCGATGGACTGATACGGATGAATGTGGGAATTGAGAATTTACCCGATATTATTGCCGATCTTGACCAGGCATTAAAATAATTTTTCAAACAATCATTTTCAAGATTATTCTTTCCTAATTTTAGAAACCCGTCATTAAAGACGGGTTTCTTTTTAAAATATTGAATATGAAAAATATTCTTACACTTATCCTGTTGTTAATTTGTTTTGCTGTTTTTGGACAGAAAACTATAACAACATCACCCAACCCATTGGCTGGTGTTGATACCCTATTGGAAAGAGTATTAAAAGATAGAAAAGTAGCCGGGTTTGCTGTAGCCGTTATTGAAAAAAACAAAATCATTTATTCAAAAGGATTCGGCTACCGGGATTATGAAAAGAAATTGCCTGTTACTCCCAATACCTTATTTGCCATTGGTTCCTGTACTAAAGCATTTACCTCCCTATTGGTTGGCCTTTTAAATAAAGAAGATAAAATTGATTACGACAAGCCAGCCCGGGAATATCTGCCAGCATTGAAATTTTTCAATACGGAGATGAATAACCAGATAACGGTAAGAGACCTTATGTGCCACCGTACTGGTTTACCACGACATGATTATTCCTGGTATCTTTTTAATACTGCTTCAAGAGATAGTTTGCTGCAACGAATACAATACCATGAACCAACCGCCACACCCCGGCAAACATGGCAGTACAATAATTTTATGTTTCTTGCCCAAGGAATGATCGCTGAAAAATTAACAGGTAAAACCTGGGAACAAAATATAAAAGAGAAAATATTTACTCCGCTTGGAATGTCGTCCTCTAATCTTAGCATAAAAGAATGGGAGAAGAACCCTGATGCCTCGCTGGGGTATAATTTGTATAAAGACAGTCTCATCAAAAAAATGGATTACTATAATATCAATGCAATGGGTCCTGCCGGAAGTATCAACAGTAGCGTTAATGAAATGGCGAAATGGGTAACCATGTGGATCAACGGAGGAAAAATAAATGGCAATGAAATTTTTCCTGCATCCTATCTTAAAGAAGCGATGAGTTCACAAATGATCATTGGGGCGGCATTGCCTGATAAAGAAAAACCTGATATTCATTTTGCGAATTATGGTTTTGGCTGGTTCCTTGCTTCTTACCGTGGTCATTACCGGGTGGAACATGGCGGTAATATTGACGGTTTTTCTGCCAGCACCTGTTTCTTTCCTTCCGATAGCATCGGCATTATTGTTCTTACTAATCAGAATGCATCTGCTGTTACCTCTATTGTAAGAAATACTATCGCCGACAGAATGCTGAAAGAAAAACCTATTGACTGGCTGGCAGACAGGAACGCTGCGGATGCAAAAGCAAAAGCCGCAGCAAAAGAAACAGAAGCAACTGTTGAAACCAATCAGAAAAAAGGAACAACGCCTTCACATTCATTAAAAGAGTATGAAGGATTATATAATCATCCGGGCTATGGTACCATGGAGATCGTTCTGGAAAAAGATTCTCTTTTTCTGCTTACACCAGATAATAAAGTATGGTTAAAGCATTATCATTACGATATTTTTGAAACTTACGGCGTAGATCCAAAAGAAGGAATAGATACATCTCAAAAAAGTGAACTCAGGGTACAGTTTGGAATGAGTGAGATGGGTGAAATAAATAGTGCCTCCATGACACTGGAGCAAGGGCTTAAACCACTTGAGTTTTCCCGTAAGCCGAAACCAAAAGAAATGACCAAAGAAGAGTTGAAAAAATATGAAGGCACTTATGAATTAGCTCCGGGTACTGATGCAAAGTTTTATATTAAAGGTGAAAAAACATTGTATGCTTTTATAGAAGGCCAGCCGGAATATGAGCTAATTGCAATTGATAAAAACAAATTTGCATTAAAAGCACTTTCAGGATACAGTGCTTTGTTTGAAGAAAACGAAAAAGGTGAAATAACAGCCGTAAGTTTTATTCAGCCAAATGGAACTTTTAAAGCTCCTAAAAAGAAATAATTATGAGAAAAATATTTGCTCTCTTCCTTGTCATATTCATTATTTCCTGCAAAGCAAAAAATGAATATGATACGATCATCCGTAATGGAGTAATCTATGATGGCAATGGTGGCGAACCCTATAAGGGTGATATAGGCATTAAGAATGATACCATTGCTTTCATTGGTGATCTTTCAAAAGCATCTGCAAAAAATGAAACAGATGCAAAAGGCAATGCAGTAGCTCCGGGGTTTATTAATATGCTTAGCTGGGCTACTGAATCTTTGATTGAAGATGGCAGATCACAAAGTGATATCCGCCAGGGTGTAACACTGGAAGTAATGGGTGAAGGCTGGAGCATGGGACCGTTGAATGAAAAATTAAAAAAACAACAACAAGAATCACAAGGTGATATCAAATACAAAATTGAATGGAATACATTGGGTGAATACCTGAATTACATGGAGAAAAAAGGTGTCAGTTGTAATGTGGCATCTTTTATTGGAGCTACCACAATAAGAATGAATGTAATTGGTGAAGATAACCGTGACCCTACTCCTGCTGAAATGGACAGCATGAAACTATTGGTAAAGCAGGCCATGGAAGAAGGTGCAATGGGTGTAGGTACTTCACTTATTTATCCACCTGCATTTTTTGCTAAAACAAATGAACTGGTTGAATTGTGTAAAGTAGCTTCCTCCTATGGTGGTTCTTATATTAGCCATATGCGCAGCGAAGGCAACAAATTGCATGAAGCAGTGGAAGAATTAATTACCATTGCCAAAGATGCAAATATTCATGCTGAGATTTATCATTTAAAAGCTGCCGGAAAAGAAAACTGGGGGAAAATGGACAGTGTAATCAGAAGAGTAGAAAAAGCAAGAGCTGAAGGATTGAATATTACAGCAGACATGTATACTTATATTGCTGGTGGTACAGGACTTACTGCTACAATGCCCCCAACATTGCAGGATGGAGGATTTGGTAAGTTGAGGGAAAGACTTCAGGATCCTGCCATTCGCCAGGAGACAATTAAGGAAATGAACTCCAAAACAGATAAATGGGAAAACTTTTTCTATGCAGTGGGTACTCCCGAAAATATTTTAGTAGTAGGATTTAAACAGGATAGTTTAAAAAAATATACCGGTAAAACGTTGGGCCAGCTGGCAAAACTCTTTGGTAAATCACCTGAAGAAACTGCTATGGATTTAATCATCAAGGACAGCACCCGTGTAGAATGTATCTATTTTTTAATGGATGAAAACAATGTAAAAAGACAAATTGCTATTCCGTGGTTAAGCTTTGGAAGCGATGAGGGATCCTATACCAATGAAGGTGTTTTCCTAAAATCCAATGCACATCCAAGAGCTTATGGAAATGTAGCCAGATTATTGGGAAAATATGTGAGAGAAGAAAGAGTGATAGGCCTGCAGGAAGCCATCCGTAAACTTTCAAAATTGCCAGCTACCAACTTAAAAATTTCAAAGCGGGGAGAATTGAAAACAGGCAACTTTGCGGACATAGTAATATTTGATCCTGCTAAAATAAAGGACAATGCCACTTTTGAAAAACCACATCAGTATGCTGAAGGAATGATCCATGTTTTTGTAAACGGGGTACAGGTATTAAAAAATGGTGAACACACAGATGCAAAGCCGGGAAAATTTGTAAAAGGGCCGGGTTGGAAGAAATAATTAATAATTGATAATTAAGAATTAATAATGACAATAACGATTCGAAGAGCAGTTAAAGAAGACTGCCCAAGACTATTAGAATTGATAACCGAACTGGCTATTTATGAAAAAGCTCCCAATGATGTAACTGTTACATTGGAACATTTTACAGATAGCGGCTTTGGTGAAAACCCAGTCTGGTGGTCATTCGTTGCTGAAGCCGATGGAGCCATTCATGGTTTTGCCTTATACTATATCCGCTACTCCACCTGGAAAGGGCAAGCTATGTATTTAGAAGATATTATTGTAACAGAAGCAATGCGTGGTAAAAAAATTGGTAAGCTTTTATTTGACCGGTTAATTGAAGAAGCAAAAGAAAAGAAATTCAATCGTATTATCTGGCAGGTACTTGATTGGAATGAACCGGCAATAAATTTTTATAAAAAATATAATGCCGATTTTGATGGCGGGTGGCTGAATTGCTCCATTTATATTTAGTTTACCCCATCCACCTGCATTTCTTTATTAATTTTCAGCACCAGTCCCTGCAAAACTTTTCCCGGACCTGCTTCAGTAAATTTGTAGGCACCGTCTGCAATCATTGACTGCACACTTTGTGTCCAGCGAACAGCACCGGTAAGCTGGTCAACCAGGTTTTGTTTTATTTCATCCCTGTCCATCACACCTTTGGCTGCTACGTTTTGGTAAACAGCACAGGTAGGTACATGAAACTTTGTTGCCTCAATAGCTGCTGCCAGTTCTTCTTTTGCGGGTAGCATTAGTGGCGAATGAAATGCACCGCCAACAGGTAATACCAAAGCTCTTTTAGCTCCGGCGGCTTTCATTCTTTCACAGGCAATATCAATCCCTTTTACAGAACCGCTTATTACCAACTGACCGGGACAATTATAATTAGCCGCTACCACCACTTCACCAGTTTCATTTTGCACTTCAGCACAAATAGCTTCTACTTTTTCATCTGCAAGGTTTAATACTGCTGCCATTGTTGAAGGAACCAGTTCACAAGCTTTTTGCATGGCTTTTGCCCGGATGGTAACTAATAGTAAGGCATCATCAAAACTAAGTGTGCCATTAGCTACTAGTGCAGAAAATTCTCCCAGCGAATGACCTGCCACCATATCCAGTGACCCTGAGCCTGACGAAGGGTAAATACTTTTATAGGCTATGATGGAATGCAAAAAAACAGCAGGCTGTGTAACATTAGTTTGTTTTAAATCCGCTTCCGTTCCATTGAACATTATATCAGAGATGCGGAAACCTAATAGCTCATTTGCCTGCTCAAATAATTTTTTTGCAAAGGCGCTATTATCGTAATGGTCTTTCCCCATTCCCGGAAACTGTGAACCCTGGCCGGGAAATATAAATGCATGTTTCATGTGTTTATTTTTATTGTTTTTGCCATCCCGATAGCTATCGGGAGAATTCACCGCAATAATCATCCGTGATGGTAAAAAGCATTATTATGGCTCATTTCTTAGATTGATTTTTATCCTATCGCTGACAAAAAAAGAGTTTGATTGAATGTACAATCAAACTCTTCTTATAATTGTAAATATAATGATTAATGTAAATCTGAACTGATTAGTTTAAGGAACTCACTCCGGCTAGAGTTCTTTTGAAACTCGCCGTCAAAAGCCGATGTGGTTGTGGAGGAATTTTGTTTTTGCACCCCCCGCATCATCATACATAAGTGCTTGGCTTCTATTACTACAGCCACCCCCAGTGGGTTCAATGTTTCTTTAATTGCATTCATGATTTCAACTGTCAATCGTTCCTGCACTTGCAGCCTTCTTGCATAAACGTCCACTACCCTGGCTATTTTACTCAGGCCGGTTATCCATCCATTCGGTATGTAAGCGATATGTGCTTTACCGAAAAACGGAAGCATGTGATGCTCACACATACTATACACTTCTATGTCTTTTACCACAATCATTTCGCTTACGGGTTCATGAAATTTCGCTGAGTTAATGATTGCATGTGCATCAAGATGATAACCCTGTGTAAGGTATTGCATAGCTTTTGCCAGACGTTCCGGGGTTTTCACCAATCCTTCTCTATCAGCATTTTCTCCTAATAGATTCAAAACATCCTTATAATTATTCATCAGGCCGGAGGTCACACTTTCGTCGTACTGTTCTATTTTTTTATATGCCATATACTGATTGCTGGTTTTTAGTTATTGGTTAGTCAACAGGATATTCAACAAAGTTTTTTGGTGTTTCATACAGTCTTACCTGCATATCCAATTTTTTATCAAGATGTGGCCGGAGTAATTTATAAATAACGATTGCAATGTTTTCCGCTGTAGGATTCAGATTTTTAAATTCTTCTGTATCCAGGTTCAGGTTTTTATGGTCAAACCGGGAATGGATTTCTCTTTTCACCAGGTCGCCCAGGTCTTTCATATCAATCACATATCCTGTGTCCTTATTTGGCTTGCCGGTTACTTTTACTTCCAGCTCATAATTATGCCCATGATAATGTGGCAATGCACATTTGCCAAAAACCTTTTCATTGGTAGCATCATCCCAATCGGGATTAAACAGCCGGTGGGCAGCATTAAAATGCTCTTTCCTGAAAACAGCTACTTTTTTACTCATGCTAATAAATTATAAAAACTGAATATGTAACGGACCAAGCCATAAAAGGTTTGGCCAAGCAGGCAAAATTATTCTCCAAAATACTCCACATAAATCCGTGGTGTTTCATACAACTTAATACAATGCAGTTGTACACCAGCAGGCATGTGTAGTACCAGTTCGTTCCAGATGGCAATCGACAGGTTTTCGGTACTGCACATTTTTCCGTTCATCATTTCCACATCCACATTGAGGTTGCGATGGTCAATCCTTTCAATGATGTTGTCTTTGATAATATTACTCAATTGCTTTACATCAAATACAAACCCTGTATCAGGGCTTGGCGTTCCTTTTACGGTAACGAGCAGTTCATAGTTATGCCCATGCCAGTTTTCGTTGGCACATTTTCCAAAAACTTCCTCGTTTTTTTCGTAGCTCCAGGCCGGGTTGTAGAGTTTATGTGCGGCGTTGAAGTGTTCAGACCTTGTTAAGTAAACCATGCTTTACTTTTTTAGTTCCTTCACAGCAGTTTGGGCGAAAGGGATTGTGAGACCATACCATTTGGCAGGCAGGCGGCAAAGGTAAGAAAAATCAGTTTTCTGTAAAGGATATAAAAGAAGAAGTTTAAACTACCTTGCAGTTTCAATTTTTAGTTAATAACCCGTTTGTTATGAATTGTTTAGTAGTAGCGGCTACCATTATTGAGATTACTCCTTTTCTTGAACAATACCGGGAGAAAAAGGGTTTGTTTGCCACTATAGAAATTGATGTACTGATAACTGGGATAGGGCTGACTGCGACTACTTATTCATTGACAAAGCAACTAAATATCAAACGCCCCGATATAGTATTACAAGCCGGAGTTGGTGGTTGCTTTAACAGCTCTGTTCCACTTGGTTCAGTATTGGCCATCAGGCAAGAAGCCATTGCAGATCAGAGTGTGATTGAACTGGATAAATTAAAAACCATGTTCGATCTGAAGTTAGTACCACTGAATCAGTATCCTTTTTATAAAGGCTGGTTAGTAAATAAAAGTGAAGTACTAAGAAAAGTGAGGTTGAAAAAAGTGAAAGGTGTTTCCACCAATGAAATCACTACATCAAAACAAAAAATAAAGTTTTACAAAGAAACATTTAACCCGGTGGTGGAATCCATGGAAGGTGCGGCACTGCATTATGTATGCCTGATGGAAAAAATCCCTTTTTTACAGATAAGAAGTATATCCAATTATATTGGCGAAAGAAATAAGAAGAACTGGAATATGAAAGAATCTATAACCAACCTGAACAACGAATTAATCCGTTTGTTAGATATACTATGAAACTAACTCTTGGTTTTTCACCCTGCCCCAATGACACTTTTATCTTTGATGCATTAGTCAATAATAAAATTGATACAGAAGGATTTGAATTTGATGTTGTATTGGCGGATGTGGAAACACTTAACCAATGGGCATTGGAGGGTAAACTGGACATTACAAAACTCAGTTTTCCAGCTTTCTTTAAATCATTGGAGCATTACACATTGCTGAATGTCGGAAGTGCTTTAGGAAAGGGCGTCGGGCCTTTATTGATTACAGATTCACAAACGGAGCTAACGGAAGATGAAATAAACCAGGCTTCCATTGCACTTCCGGGAGCCAACACAACGGCTAATCTTTTGTTCACTCTTGCCTACCCGCAAGCAACAGATAAAACATTTATGCTTTTTTCAGCTATAGAAGATGCATTGGTAAATAAAGAAACAGACCTCGGAGTTATTATTCATGAAAACCGATTTACCTATCAGCAGAAAGGTTTAAAAAAAGTGAAAGACCTCGGCGAATACTGGGAACAAAGAATGGAACTGCCACTACCATTGGGCGGTATTGCTATCAATCAATCTATAAAAAGATCGGCAGCACTGAAAGTAAATGACCTGATCCGGAAAAGCCTGAAGTTTTCTTTGAAAAACTATCCCCTGGTTACTGATTATGTAAAACAACATTCACAGGAAATGAGTGAGGAGGTGATGCGCCAGCATATAGACCTCTATGTAAATAATTACAGTCTTGACCTGGGCGATGATGGCAAACTGGCAATAGAAAGTTTACATGAAGTTTATCTGGAGTTGAATAACCTGGAAACAGATGATGAAGATGTTTTATTTCTTTAACGCCACAGCATAAGTCTCCAAACATCTTTTCCTCGCATCTTCATGCACTACTATCGGTTTGGGATATGAAAATGCTGAGAATTCCGGCACCCACTGACGAATGTATTTTAGTGCCGGATCAAATTTTTGCGTTTGCAAATAAGGATTGAAGACCCTGAAATAAGGAGCCGCATCACAACCGCTACCAGCAGCCCATTGCCAGCCGCCATTGTTAGCAGCTAAATCAAAGTCTAATAATTTTTGAGCAAAGTAGGCTTCGCCCCAACGCCAGTCTATTAATAAATGCTTGGTAAGAAATGAGGCGACAATCATTCTAACCCTGTTGTGCATAAAACCTGTTGCGTTCAATTCCCGCATTCCTGCATCCACAATCGGGTAGCCTGTTTGTCCGCTGCACCAGGCATCAAACTCTTTTTCGTTATTTCTCCAGTTGATTTTATCATAGTCCGGCTTAAAAGCATGACTAACTACTGTAGGAAAATGCCAAAGTATCATGTGATAAAAATCCCGCCAGATAAGTTCGTTCAAAAAAGTTTCATTCAATCCACCAGCTTCACTAGCCAATTCTCTTATGCTAATGGTGCCAAACCGCAGATGTACACTCAGTCTTGATGTTCCCTGTATGGATGGAATATCTCTTTGCTCTTTGTAATTTCTTATAACTTGCCCTTTCCATTCTTTCTCCGGGAAAGATTGACCAACAGATTTAAAACCCATTTCTTGCAATGAAATGAGTTTTCGTTCCGGTTGCTTATAAAAGCTTTTGAAATATTTTTTATTTGAATATGGCTTCAGATGAAATTCCGTTAGCACAGCCTTCCACTTTCTTGAATAAGGAGTAAATATGGTGTAGGGCTTGCCATCATCTTTCAGCACTTCATCCTTCTCCAGTATCACCTGATCTTTAAAAGTGTGAAAACTGGTTCCTTGCTCCGTTAATAATCTTTCTATTCCTGCATCCCGTTCTTTTGCGTATGGTTCATAATCATGATTAGTAAATATTTTTTCAACATGATATTCTTTCAACAGGTCTTTATATACATCCAATGGCGTTCCGTAACGAACGTCCAATGATGAGTCCATCTTTACTAATTGCCGCTGCACTTCCTGTAAGGCAAGATGGATAAACTCTACCCGTCTGTCGTTTTTATCTTCTAACTCATCTAATATGTTCCGGTCAAAAATAAAAACGGGAAGAACAGGATTGCCGTCTTTTAAAGCATGATACAACCCTGCATTGTCGGACAAACGAAGATCCCGGCGGAACCAAAATATATTAACTGATTGTTTCATTCTCCTATCTCCGCCAGTTGGCGGAGTATTTTAAAAGTTACTAATATTGAAGAAACATTTTTAGCGGGAATTTGTTTGAATATGTTTTCTATAAATCTCAATAGTTTGACTATTTCCGTATTCTCTATCCCGGAACTGCCGCACCCAGCGAATGCCATTGATAGCATTGGTAAGGAAAATTTCATCCGCATTCTTAATATCTCCTGTAGTAATAGCAGTTTCATTTACCTCTACCCTTGCTGCTTTTAATTCAGTTAGCAAATGCCGCCTCATCACCCCATTCACACAACCTTCTTCTAAACCGGGTGTAAGTACAACTCGATCTTTAATAATAAATAGATTAGCAATGGTAGAATCAGCAATGCCACCGGAATTGTTTAGCACCAGGCAATCATTCAATTTATTCTCTTTGGCATATTGTGCTGCCATAGAATACGGCAGAAAGTTCGCCGATTTAAGGTTGGAAAATTTATCACAACTCTTTTCTGCATCGGGATAAATATCAATGACCAGCCCATTTTCATTTAACTTATTTACCGATTCATTTAGTGGCCAGCTTTCAATCACATATTGCAAGGTTTTGTCCTCATCATACAAGCCGCCATTGCCCCGAAAAACAGATAATCTGACTCTTGCCAATTCTTCAGCATTATTTTTTTTGCAAAGATGTAGTACTTCCTGGCTAAGTTTTTCTTTTGTAAACAGACCGGCTATATTAAACTTCATTAGTAAAAGCCCTGAGAAGAGCCTTTCAAAATGATAGCTTTCCAATAATATCCGGCCGGTTGATACTTTCATCGTTTCAAACAGTCCGTCACCATAACGGTAGCCCTTGTTTGACACCAATAATGCCGGTTCATCAGCCGGTAGTATTTTACCATTGAAAAAAATGCTGCTCATTCATTCAAAGTAAAATAAAAAAAGCCATCCTACCTAAGGCAGAATGGCTAAATATGCTTGCCATTAAAATTATGATGCTTGTTCGAGCAACCCGGCCTTTACTGCATACATTACAAGACCAGCCATTGATTTGGTGCCTGTTTTTGTTTTCAGCTTATCCCGGATAGCTTCTACTGTTCTAGGACTAAGGTCCACTATGTCTGCAATCTCTTTAGTGCTTTTTTCATCACACATCAGCTTCAGGATGGTTACTTCTTTATCTGTTAACTGTACATCCTGTGGCATTGATGACTCGGCAGTACGTTTTGTACGTAAACCACTCAGCAATGCTTTATTGGTAAGTTCATTAAAGAAGAAATCATTCTCATATACAGCCCTTACTGCTTCGTATATCATATCTGACCCTGACTCTTTTGTAAGGTAAGAGTTAGCTCCTATCTCCATCATCCTGGAAATAACAGAGTGGTCATTATGCATAGACAGCATAATCACTTTTACATTCGGATATAATTTCTTGATTTCAGGTAGTGTAGTTAATCCATCCATGATAGGCATCTGGATATCTAATAAGACTACATCGGGCTGAATATGGCGCAACAGGTTTAGCAATTGCATACCGTTTTCGGCCTCCGCTACCATCTGTATGTCTTTGCGGCTTTGCAGCGACGTTTTTACGCCAGTCCGGAAGAGTGCATGATCATCGGCAATCGCTACTTTAATTACTGTGTTAGTGTCTGGGTTTTTCATGAAATGGATTATTAATAAAAAATTAGGATTTAGTATTTATTCTCAGGTGCAAGTTGGAAAATTCCTGCAACATATACCATAGGAAAACTACCTAATTTCAACTTTGCGGAAAGTACGACCACCTTGGGTACTTAACGAAACAATACGATGCAAAAAATGAGGGTTCTACGATGGCAACAGTAAAAACCATAGATAGCAAATAGGGCAGTTATGCTCTTGTTAACATACCGGTGTGGATATACTTTTGTATTGAAAGTTGATTGACACGGATGACTGTTTTATCTTTCTCATCCAAAATGTCCAGAACCGTCCAAAATAATTTCCAAGAATCCTTTAAAAAACCAAACCCGGTCTTTACCGGGAGACACTCTACCGGCCAATCAACTTTCAATTTTTTATACCAAAAATACAACTGTCCCGTTTTTAATATATCCAATACCAACTGAAAAACCAAAAACCATTAAATCTCGTTCATATTAAGCGTAACGCTTAAAAATCTTTTTCTTTTCATAACAGTAACGTTCAACCCCGGTCCTCATAACGCCGGGGTTTGTTTTTTCATTTGTCCTCCGTAGCTTTTGCTGTCGTTAATTCAATAGCGAATAAATTGGCGAAGGAGCATTATCCGAAATTTTAATGAAGATGGATTTATTCTGAAAGTGAATCTCTTTCGCTTACCTACTTATGCTGCACTACAATCTTACCTGTATAAACAGTTTCTTTGGTCTGAAGATATACCCGGTAAACTCCGTTGGCCCAGCGATGGGTGGAAATATTTATAAATAACTGGTGTGTTACATCCGCCTCATACACTTTTCGGCCTGCCATATCCCATACTGCCAGCTTTGCGTTGTTGTGCTGGCCGGGGTTTTGAAATTGCAGATA
>JBKJIX010000041.1:0-13053 GCA_046598205.1 Chitinophagaceae bacterium | reverse complement strand
CGAAAAAGGTAACTGGAGAGGTTGGCTAGGTTATCATCTTTCAATGAAAGAAGGGTTTACCACAAAAAATAACTATCTCAATACTGGTGGTGGATACTTTGGCCGTTCATTTTCTTCTTTTATCAGTCTTAACAATGTTAGTACTAATTATTTTGCTGATATTGGTTTCGTGCAGCGCATTGAAAACTATGATGCACGGAAGGATACAGTAATTCGACTTGGGTTTAAGCAGGTTTTTAATCAAAACAGCTATCGCATCTACCCACAAAAAGGGAAAGTAAACCAATATAGATTTCAGTTTCAAAATTCTTTCGTTTTCAATCCAGACAATTCTCTTAATGAAAGCAACCATGAACTGAATTACAGTATTGAAATGAAAAATACTTCCGGAGCAAGGTTTGAGTATTCAAAATCAAAAGTTAATCTACTGTACTTTACAAGGTTTACCAATGGCGAGCCGCTTCCACCCGGAGAATATAATTATGACCAGGCCAGTGCCTCTTTTAGCACCGACTCCCGTAAGAAATTTTCATTTGAAAGTGGTATTACATTTGGTAAATATTATACGGCTGATTATCTGCAATACCGTGGTTCAGCCACCTTTCGCACCCAGCCATGGATTACTATTCAATTAAATGTGGAATATAATAAATTAAATTTCCCCGAACCTTATGGAAAAGAAGATTTGTTTCTACTGGCTCCCCGGATAGAAATTAATTTCAACACTAAAATATTCTGGACCACCTTCATGCAATACAATACACAGCGCAATAATTTTAATATCAACAGCCGTCTACAATGGCGCTATAAACCCGCCAGTGATTTCTTTTTAGTTTATACAGATAATTATTATTCTGATCCTTTTCTGAAAAATAAAAACAGGGCGTTGGTATTCAAACTAAACTACTGGCTCAATCTCTGATCTGTCCTCAAACGAGTGTCGGATTTTCTTTTGCTGCATTATTCTATGCTTTATACCGATATGGTATTACAGTTTCGTAAGCGTAAAGGAAAATGGCATATTATAATATCCATACAATGTTCCGGGGCCATTTCTTAATGCACAGACGTTCGAGTTAGGGGAACAAGATCCTGCCGGGGTAACTGTCCATTGTGTTAAGCTCGTTCTGGTAACCACTGCATACGCTGATGGCGAACTGCTTACATCTTCTGTCGCCCTGTGAAAATTAACAGTCCATGGATTACCGGAAATACCTGTTGTAAGACCTACACATTCCGATTGTCCGACAGTGAGGTTTTGAAGCGGAATAAATGTATATCCCGCTACTGAACCCGTAGTTATACCAAGTCCTCTCTCGCTACTCGATACAGGCGGGGTAATAAATATCTGGATTGGCTGGCTGAAATTAAAATTGAACCACCGGATCATATAGGTATTGTTACCATGGCCACCTAAGCCGCAATTAAAAATAAAATTGCCATATTGATCGAATGAAGCAGATACCTTCTGGGAACCGTTGACATAATCGTTTCCCCCATCACTCGTAATGTTGTATCCCGAAGCATCATTAACAGTCATTTTTAAATTAACTACCGGGATGGTATTGGGTCTTGCTAAAGCAACCTCATCAGTAGCAGCAGATAGGTTTACATCGGAGATTTGCTTTTTACAAGCAGTAAATGCAAAGAATAACAATATTAACCCGGATGCATGGGGGAAAATAGCCTTTTTCATAAACATTTTTTTTTGTAAAGAAATTATTGCAATAGCGCAAAAAAAAATTCGGGAAGGGGACGGTTCGGTTTTCGTAAAAAAAGGTTTTTGATGGTTTGTTTCAATCCCAAAGGGCATAAGCACCTTCAATAGCAATTTAAAAATATTTTCTATTTTTTATTTATAAATAAGGGATTGGTAACTGTACGTTTGGTTTTAACAACTGTTCGCCCGGAAGGATAAGTGTGCCTACGGGAAAAGCGCTGACTGAACAATTTTAACTTCCCTGATGTGATTCTGCCACCAGATTTACCAAATTTCTGACAGTTATTGCATAAAGAGTGACAATTATAAAAACACGGGTAATATTGAAGTCTGTTTGAGTTAATTTCCTAACTTGTATTAACACTATGCTGCTGGAATTGATATTGAAACCTCAGCTTTTTTCGAAATAGTTATTAATTGAAAATTAGACTCATATACCCCTTTCTGTTGATATTTTTCTTTTGCATGAATTATGCTTATGCCCAGCAAAAGGATACAAAAACTATTTTAACGGAACGTATTGATTCGCTGTCGGCATCACTAATAAATTGTAAAGAAGACAGCAATAAGGTAAAAACATTGTGTGACTTAGCATGGAATAAATTCAATTTTTCATGGTTTTCCGGGGGCAATTATGAGGAAGTAATTGATTATGCCAAACAGGCTTTATCACTCGCAGAAAAAATAAAATTCAAATGGGGAAAAGGAAGAGCCAATTTTATATTGGGGATGAGCTGGAATGAAAAGAATGATTTAACCGAATCGTTGAAATACCATTTAACAGCTTTGAAGATTTCGATGGAAAACGGAAATAAAATTCTTACCCTTAATGAATTCTATCATATTGGGAAGGTTTACAACAAAATGGGTAATTATAAGGAAGCGCTGAAAAATCATTTCGCAGCATTACAAATTATTAAGGAAATAAATCAGGATAATTGGTATTCAGATTCTTATGCAGGAATTGGAAATGTTTACCTGAATATGGGTAATTATGCTGAGGCTGACAAGTACTATAAAGATGCCTATGCCCTGGCAGAAAAAAGAAAGGTAAAATCTTTGATGGGAGAAATTTTGCTTTACATGGGAAATTCATTGCTAAGCCAGGGCAGGTATGATGATGCATTAAATACATACTTTGCTGCTTTAACAGTATTCCGTGAGAGACCGAACAAAAGCCGGATTGCAGCTATCAGTATTGGTATTGCCAAAGCATATTGTAAAAAAGCTGCCACCGGATATGATTCTCTCAGCAGGGTACAATATTATAAAGATGCTATACCTTATTTGCTTAATGCGCTTTTACATGATAAAGAAATTGGGGAAAAAGAGGGAGTAATTAATGCATATTCCGGGTTAGCAGAAGCATACAGAGGAATCAATGATTATAAAAATGCACTTTACTATTCTGACTTATACTCCCAATCAAGAGATTCAGTGTACAATAAAGCCGCTTACCTGAAAATTGCAGATCTAAAAATAAATTATGAGACACAAAAAGCTGCTGCAGAGTTAAAGGCCAAACAGGAAAATGAAAAGATAGAAGAGGAAGTTCTTCGTGCAAGAATGTTAGCCGGTCAAAAACTGGAGCAGGAAAAGATAATGGCTGAAGAAAAAATTGCTAATGAAAAAAATCTTGCGGAACAAAAACTAAAACAAGAGAGAATAATAGGCAATGAAAAAATGAAGTATGAGAAATCACTCGCCACAGAAAAAATTAAACAGGAAAAATTAAGATCAGAAAAACAGCAAACGAATAATTTATTATTGATGGGTTTGATCATTGTAGTAGTAACTTTCGTTTTTCTGTTGCTTTATCTGCAGCAAAGACAACTGAAGAAAAGAGCTGTGGAGAAAACTGAAGCCGTACATAAAATGGCTGAACTGGAAATGCAAAGTCTCCGTTCACAATTAAATCCCCATTTCATGTTCAACTCCCTGAATTCAATACAAACTTTGATTATGAAAGAAGACAGCGACAGGTCACAATCTTATCTTGCCCGGTTCGCAAGATTGTTGCGGATGTTGCTGGAAAATGCAGAAAAACCTTTTGTTCCGCTTCAGAAAGAAATTGATTTTCTTCAATTGTATTTAAGCCTTGAAAGCTTAAGAGTACCCGATCTTCAATATGCTGTTTCTATTGACCCGTCATTGAATACTGAACAAATTCTTATCCCCAATATGATCCTGCAACCCTATGTTGAAAATGCCATCTGGCATGGCCTTTCCTATAAAGAAACGGATAAACAATTGCAGATACGCATCAACAGGGATAACGGAGCTATAAAATATGAGATTGAAGATAATGGCGTGGGAAGAAAGAAAGCAGAGGAATTAAAAAGTCTTTTTCGCAGGCAGCACCAATCCAAAGGAATGGAATTACTCAACAAACGGTTTAAGCTATTGAATGGTGAATATAATTCAACAATAGAAACAGCTGTAGATGATGTGATAAAAAATAATGAAGTGACGGGGACACTGGTAACTATTAAAGTTCCGGTTCAACTTTCCCACTCTCAACAAAATTAAAATATGATAAGGGTTATCATTATAGATGATGAACCTCTGGCCATAGAAGCACTTTCGATTATTTTAAAAAAGAAGTGCCCGGAGGATGTACAGGTAGTTGCCACTAGCAATTCTCCAAGACTGGGTACGACTTTAATCGAAAAACATCAGCCTGATCTTGTTTTTATAGACGTGGAAATGCCCGGCATGAGTGGTATTGACCTCGTCCGGTCCTTTAAAAATCCAAAATTCCGTGTTGTATTTGTAACAGCTTTTGACGCTTACGCTATTGATGCCCTTCGCCTGAGTGCAATAGATTATTTATTAAAACCAGTAGACCCTGACGAAATAGTTAGAGTAATCGAAAAAATCAAAAATGATCCCAGAAAAATCGAAATTTCATTCGGTGCCCAATTGCAGAACCTTGAAAAAATTCTCTCCCAAAATACAGCGGCAAAAGAATCAAAAATAGGGATTGGTATGGCAGATAAAATTGTCTTTATAAACATAGCTGACATTTTATACTGCAAAGCTGAAGGTGCATATACACATGTACATATGGTTGACGGAAAAAAGGTTGTTGCTTCACGGTCACTTGGTGAATTTGAACAACAACTTACTACTCATAATTTTTTCCGCATTCATCATTCCATTCTCATCAATTTACAACATGTAAAAGAATACCAGCGTTTTGACGGAGGCTATGTGATCATGGAAAACAATGTAAAACTGGAAGTATCACACCGGAAGCGCAATGATTTTCTAAAAGCTCTTGATGATTTTGTAGTATAAGGCATTAACTTTCCACAACAGGTTGCCTAATTCTATTTTCTTTATTGCCGTTTGCATTATTTCAGGAACTTGCAATCATAATTATTTTGTTATGGATAACAACCGTAGAAAATTTCTTCGCCGCCTGGCTATCGGCAGTGGTGTACTTGCTACAGGGCTACCTTCTTTTGCCAAAGTAATAGCTACTACAGATGAACAAATGAATCGTTCATCGCATTTTGAAAATGACGGACAAGGTTTTAATATGTGTGGCTATGCTGCACCGAAAATTGAAACCGTTCGCATTGGTGTTATTGGACTTGGGCAAAGAGGCTCCGAAGCTGTGGAACGGTTAAGTTATATTGATGGTGTGGAAATTGTTGCTTTATGTGATAAGTACCCGGACAGAATTGCAAAATCACAACTGGCTCTTGCCAGAATGCAGCGGCCAAAAGCAAAAGAGTATAGCGGCGAAGATGGATGGAAAGCCCTATGCGAAAGCAATGATATTGATTTGGTATATACGCCAACTCCCTGGCACCTGCACACTCCTATTGCTGTGCATGCTATGAAGAATGGCAAACATGCTGCCACCGAAGTGCCCGCTTCAAAAACAATTGATGAATGCTGGGAACTGGTGGAGACTTCAGAAAAAACAAAGAAACATTGCATGATGCTTGAAAATTGTTGCTATGATTTTTTTGAACTGCTTACACTCAACATGGCAAGCCAGGGATTGTTAGGCGAAATCGTTCATGCCGAAGGTGCCTACATCCATGATTTGACTAAAGACTGGATGTTTAATAAAAATGCTTACGCAGATATGTGGCGGTTAAAAGAAAATATCGGTCATAACGGAAATCTCTATCCTACACATGGACTTGGCCCCGTGGCCCAGTGTATGAATATTAACCGGGGAGATAAGTTTGACCATCTGGTAAGTATGAGTACCAATGATTTTTCGATGAACAGTATGGTGAAGGAGCTGGCAGCAAAAGATGATTTCTTTAAAGAGTATGTTGACAAGCCTTTTCGTGGTAATATGAATACCACCTTGATTCGTTCCAACAAGGGAAAAACAATAATGGTGCAGCATGATGTTTCCACCATCCGGCCTTATTCCAGAATCCACTTAGTGAGCGGCACAAAAGGTGCTGCACAAAAATGGCCGGGGCCACAACGTATTGCTTTTGGGCATAGTTGGGTAAAACCTGAAGAGATGAAGCAATTGGAAGAAAAATATGCCCCTCCCATTGTAAAACATATCGGCACTATTGCAAAAGAAGTAGGCGGACATGGTGGCATGGATTTCATCATGGATTGGCGATTGATTGATTGTCTTTGCAACGGATTGCCTCTTGATCAGGATGTTTACGATGCGGCGAGCTGGAGTTCCATTTTTGCTTTGAGTGGAAGATCTGTTGCAAAAAAATCAAGAACCGTGGATATTCCTGACTTTACCAGAGGTGCCTGGCAAACCAATAAACCGGTGGACTTAACCTTAATTGGCGGAGCCACTACTGGTGTACGAAAGATAAAGCCGGATTTGAAAATGAAATAAGTATGAAAAAATATTTATTCGAATTATGGTTTAAAGATATCGGGAAATTTTATTCCCAGGAATAGTTAAACAACAGGTTCGCTTTTGTGGCGAACCTGTTGTTACTCTTTAAAAAATTAATTTCTTACGATTTTTATTGTTTGTTTATTTGTACCATTTTTCAAGGCAGCAACCACATAAGTACCTTTTGCAAGCCTGCTATTATCCCATTTAATTGTATATACACCTGCTTCCTGTTTTTTATCAGAAAGTACTTGTATCATTTTTCCCTGCAAATCATATACTACAATTTTTATTTGCGATGGCGCATCAACACTGTATTTAAGCATACTGCTTCCATCGCTTGGATTTGGAGAGGCGGATATATTTATTTCCGGTGCTGAAAGTCCAAGGTCTGTTGATTTTGCATTCGTTTTAGCAGCCACAGTTGAAGCCGACGGATTTTTATTAGCATTACTATTGGTGCCACAATCACAATTATGTGTGCCAGCCCATGGGCTTGCCACATAAGGGAAGCTTGATTTTAGCATAGCATCATTTGATGTAACACCGGCATTGTATGAAAGCACCCTAACTAAATTAGGTGTTACGGGACTGCCACTTCCATTATAATCATCATACCATAAACCAATAGCAGCAAGAGCAATGCCGCTTACAGCCTGTAATTCTATACGAACCACATCATCCTCCAGTCTTCTTCCATTTGGAAAACCATCCATGTTGGGAATAAACTGCATGGCTGCACTGGTATTATAAGGTGCTGTAGTTAATCCTAATACAGCAGCCTGCACAATACCAAGATTACTGAACTGAGGATCATTTCTTGGAGTAACAGGAACGGCCATATTAAGGCGGAGCATATCGCCGCCGTTTGGCAGAAAATTATTAATGAAAGGTTTTCCTGCTGATAAAGGTCCACCAGTTTTTCCTGTGGCCAACTGGTAGGGCCTCATGTTAGGTACACCCGTATTAAAAATGGGCCACAAATCAACTGACCTTGGTGATTTTGCAGAAGGTAATAACAAACCTCCAAATGCATTATCTGCCAGGGCAGTTCCATTTAATGCAGGGTTTCCTTTTAAACCAAATAATCCATTCTGCGTATTACCAAACCCAAACATTCCTAATGAATTTTTCTGGATACGCAGGGGGGCCAATGCAGGTACAGCACCACCGAATAAAGCATTATCCATATAAAGCCCCAGTTCGGGATTATAAAAATAATTACCGAATTTATTCAACCTTTCAAGGTCCTGGTAAGGGGTTAAGGTATTCCAATAGTCCTTCATTCCTATAGGAATAACGACTTCATTTGTTAATGGCATACCTAATCTTGATACCTGAACCCAGGGGCCTTTACTATCATCATTTTCTTTATTACTCATTTTCTTGTTATCGTCACCTTCATAATATTTATAATCATTCAATATGGATATTTTCTGACGACTGGCCGATGCCCATACTCCTATTACATAGTTTGGATCCAGGATACTGCTTGCCATAGAAACAGGCTTATGATCTTTTTGCAGTGTGGCAATGTCAATCTGTAAAGCAATAGTGGAAACATTTAAACATTTCAGGCCATCAATAGATTGTGTTCCAGTAGTGCGGGGGGCATCCCCTAAATCGAAAACACCACCAAGGTCAACAAAGAATGGATCATCAGAAGTACCACAAAAAACTTTCTCACCGGTGGAAGCTGTTTTGATAGAGCTTTGAATTAATGATTCATAATTTGGAGCATTTAATCCGACAGGGCTGCTGATAGAACGTGGGCCAATATTAGGAGGTGGAACAGTTCCTTTGTTTATAATAGTTGTAAATCTTTTGCCGCCATCCGTACTTCTTTCCAGCTTGTAAGTGGTTTTTAGATTCTGTTTACCCAGGCGGATATTGAAAAAAGTAGTCGGGTCTTCGTTTTCCTTGTTGAAAGTGAAGCGATAGGTAATGTCATCGCCTTTGGTAGCCAGATTGTTATCAATATGAATTTCATAACGAATGCCTTCACCAAAAGAATAATAGTTAGGACCAGCCTGTGGTAATTGCCCTGGAACATAACAGGCAATTATAGTTACCTTATTAGGGTCGTCAGGACTTCTGAAAGCATAAAGATCCGTATTATCGGCAAGCGGATCGTCAGAAATCAATGGAGCTTCTCTGTGGCTGGATGCAAATGCCCCGATAGGAAACACATTGACCAGCATCGCAATCAGTAAAATCGATGCATAAATTTTTCTTCTCATAATTACCTGTTTTTAATTGTTAATAAAAAAATTATCAAGCAGAGCATTAAAAAATTAATGGCCAGCCTACAGGTTCTATTGTGTTGGTTAAAAATTATCAACGAGTACGGATTATCGCAAAATTGCAAGGGCTGGTTTAACAGGAAGGATAAAAGAAATGAAGGGTAGAATGATAGCTACGGAAACCGATGTTTTCCGGATTTACGAACTGAAAAACATATTTTAATGCTCTTAATTAAGAGATTAATAATATTGCTAGGTTCTTGTATGTAATTTCTGGCATTCAGGAGTTGATTAAAATCGTATGAGGAATCGTACAACTGAGCTAAACAAAAAGACCCGATTAAATAGAATGCTGTAAATTTGACTTATTACGATGAGCTATTTGCTATGATTATCAAACAACTAAGAATCAAAGGCTGAATTTTTAACCACCTTTTTAATATTTTACTTTATAATTTCTGGAATGAAGGCACTGACAGCATTAACAGACCCCGTATATGTAGAACCTAAAAGTTTCAGCCGTTATGAAAAATTCTGGTTGAAATATATGAATGATAAAAGGGACTTACCTTTTATTCATTTGCTTACGGCTATCCATATATTGGTAATACCCGCTGCCGTTATTTTATATACACCTCTTTTGCAGGGTTGGTATTGGTGGCTGGCTTACATTCCTTATTTCTATGTTTCCCAAATGTATTTTAAAGGTCGTTTTGGTTTAATGCTTCATTGCATCAGTCATCGCAAACCTTTTAAGAAAGAATACCTCTTCCTGTATAATTATGTTATCTGGTTTGTTTGCCCCTTCTTTGGGCATACTCCGGAAACTTACTTTGTTCACCACATGGGTATGCATCATGTAGAAAATAACCAGGAAGATGATGCCAGCAGCACCATGAAGTATAAAAGGGACAGTCTTGTTGATTTTCTTAAATATGTTGGCCGCTTTTTGACTTTAGGGGTTGTTGATACATTCATGTATTTCTTTAATCGCAAAAGAAAGAAGTTGTACATGAAACTGACGTATGGCGAACTTGCTTTCTATCTTTTTTGTATAGGACTGTCATTTGTAAATTTTAAAGCAACCTTGTTCATTTTCATTATTCCTTTTGTGTTTGCAAGGATAGTAATGATGCTGGGCAACTGGACACAGCATTCTTTTATTGATAAAAATGACCCGGAAGATAATTTTACCAGTGCTATCAACTGTATCAACACCAAGTATAATAAAATGTGCTGGAATGATGGCTACCATACTGTTCACCATCTTCGCCCCGCCATGCACTACACAGAAATACCCGGCGAGTTTTTAAAACTGCAAAGGGAAATGGCTGCAAAAAAAACGTTTGTGTTTGACGGCGTTCACTATCTGCACATCTTTATCTGGCTGATGACGAAAAATTATAATAAACTCGCAGATAACCTGGTGAATATTGAGAATACTTTCTCCAGCAAAGAAGAGGCAATCGCATTGATGAAAGAACGGGTTAAAAAAATTGTATAATTAAATACAAAGGGCTTCGGTTGAAGCCCTTTGTATTTATTCCTTGTCCTTCTCTTCCTTCTTCAGCCCTATTACCGGCAATGTTTTTTCATGAATCAACTGATTCAGTTTTACAACATCGTCATTCATTATTTTCTTTAGCTTGTTCAGTTGCTCATCAATCTGTACCAACAGTTCGGCATAAGCCTCTTTCGATTGACGGCTAAGACCCGACTGCCCCGCAGCAGCAGCATTGTAAATACTGGATAGCTTATCATCAAGCCTGATTGGAAAATTCAGCACATCCTGTCCGCTTTTGGCTTTGGTTTGATGCAATGCATCTTCTACCATTGTCATTTGTTTATTTACCGTATCTATCTGCTGCTTTACTTCTTTTGGCAAATCCTTTCCCATCCTTGCACTAAAATCATTCATCTGTTGCCGTACTTCCCGGATGTTTTTAATGGCTTTCATTATTTCCGACGACTTATCCCTGATGGTAACAAGATGATTGAACTGTTCGTCATATTCAGCCTGCGATGTTTTATAGTTCGGATCAGGAAGAATTGTAAAAAAAACTTCTGTGGAATCATTGCCTGATTTGAATTTTGCAAAATAATTACCTGGTGCTGCTTTCGGCCCGCCGATAAATCCATTCCACAAAATCAATCCATCCACTTTTTCAGCTTCTGTGTAATTCATATCCCATTCAAACTGGTTCATCCCTTTGGCCACATCAACTTTGTTTTCTTTAGAAGAGGTAGAAAATATTTTGATTGTTTTCCTGTTTTTATCCATCACTTCAATGGAAAGCTTGGTCGAGTCGGTTACATTCTTCATAAAATAATTCATCACTACTCCATTTGGGGGGTTCATTCCTGCATTTCGTAAGTCACCGCCTGCTCCACGTCCGCCGCCCCCACGTCTTCCTCCACCAGGCATTCGATAGGCAGGGTTAACATCGAATACATGAAGATTTTTATTTAAAACATCAGCAGCCTTTTGTTGTACAACTGTAAGATCATCCAATATATAAATACTTCTGCCTTGAGTACCTACTACTAAGTCATTATTTTTAATGGTAAGATCAGTAATGGGGACTACCGGCAGATTTAATTGAAACGATTTCCAGTTGGCTCCATCATCATATGAAATGTACATGCCGTATTCAGTACCGGCATAAAGCAAACCTTGTTTTTTTCTGTCGGCACGCAATGTCCTGGCAAAATGCAATGAAGGAATTCCATTAGTAATTAGTTTCCATGTTTTACCATAGTCTTCTGTTTTATAGATATACGATTTAAAATCGTCGAGTTTATATCTTGTACCAACAAAATAGGCAGCGCCTTTTTTAAAAGGATCTACTTCCACACAATTCCACATCATCCACTTAGGGCAATCCTTCGGAGTTACATTCTCCCAGTTCTTACCAGCATCTTTACTTATATGTATCAAACCATCATCACTTCCACTCCACAATAAATCTTTTTCTATAAAACTTTCAGTTGCAGTAAATATGGTACAGTAATATTCAACACTCGTATTATCCTGGGTGATCGGGCCGCCACTTGATGCCTGTTTCTTTTTATCATTCGTAGTTAAATCCGGAGAAATTTTTTCCCAATTCTTCCCTTCATCTTCTGATACGAATAAATGATTGCCCGCAGCATACAGTTTCTTTGGATTGTTAGGTGAGAAAAAAATCGGGAAGTTCCATTGAAAACGATATTTAGCTGCTTCAGCACCTGCACCCATATTATCGATTGGCCATACATTTATCAAACGGCTTTCACCAGTTTTATGATCAAGCCGTTGTAACATACCCATGTAATTTCCACCGTATGTTATTTCGGGATTCAAAGGATCGGCAACTACATAACCACTTTCGCTTCCCGCTGCATTTTCCATATCGGCAGCAGTAATTGCAGCGCCATATGTTCTGCTTTTTATTCTGAATGCCCCGTTGTCCTGTTGCCCTCCCATAATTCTATATGGAAATGCATTATCTGTACTCACCCGATATACCTGTACGGTTGGCTGGTTTAAATAAGTACTCCAGTTATTGCCCGTATCAAAACTTACCTGTGCGCCACCATCATCGGCAACAATCATTCTATTGGCATCTTCCGGGTCAATCCAAAGATCATGATGATCGCCGTGTGGTGTATTGATGGATTGAAATGTTTTTCCCCCATCATTGCTTCGCATAAAATTTACATTGGGACAATACACCCGATTTTCGTTTTTTGGATCTACAAAAACTTTGGTATAGTACCATGCCCTTTGACGGATATTGTTATCCCCGCTTTGCAGCGTCCATGTTTCTCCGCCATCAGCACTCATATATAATCCGCCATCTTTATTTTCAAGGATAGTATAAATTTTATCTGTGTTCGATGGTGCTACTGCAACACCCACTATTCCCCATGTGCCTTTTGGTAATCCTTTTTTTGTTGAAATATTTGTCCATGTTTCACCAGCATCAGTGCTTTTCCATAAACCACTTCCATCACCTCCGCTTTCTAAACTGTAAGGTGTCCTTATTAATCTCCATGTACCTGCATAAAATACATTCGGGTTGCCGGGCTCCATTACCAGATCGCTGCATCCGGTTTGGTTATTTACAAAAAGAGTTTTCTTCCATGTCTTACCCCCATCAGTAGTTTTATAAACACCCCGTTCTTCATTGGGCCCAAACAAATGTCCCATTACTGCCACCCATACAATGTCTGGATTTTTTGGATGTACCACAATGCGAATAATA
>JBKJIX010000184.1:0-4136 GCA_046598205.1 Chitinophagaceae bacterium | reverse complement strand
GGGCAATCTAATTGACTGCCCCACTAAGCAGGCTGGCAAAAGCCGCCTAAAACACAAAAATAAATAATTCAAATCACTTGGTTCTTAACACAGAATCTCTGCGGTAAAAATTTAGCTTACCGGGAGTCATTTTCCAAAATACTTAGATTGTTGTTTCAGAAGATTTTATCTACATTTAGAAGCCCATTTTACCGAACAAACCCCACTCTACAGAAAACTGGCATTATCCACTCCTATTGACCAACCAGTTTTATTTTCAAAAACACATACTCATTATGGTTAAGGACGCATTACGTATAGCCGAGTTGGAAAAATTATTGGCAGAAAAAACGGCTGAATTAATACAACAGGGAGAAGAACTTTCTGTAATAAACAGTGTACAGGAAGCACTTGCGAGGGAAATGGATATGCAGGCCATTTATGACCTCGTTGGTGACAGGATCCGGGATCTTTTTGATGCACAGTCTGTCATTATTTGCACTTTTGATCATGAAGCAGGTACAGAAAGTTTTCAATACACCATTGAGAATGGAGAACGATTTTATCCTGAGAGCCGCCCTATTAGTAAGTTAAGAGCCCACCTGATTGATACAAAACAAAAGATCATTATTAATACAGAAGAAGAAGCATTTGGCTGGTTTGGGGGGCATGTAGTGCCAGGAACAAAACATATTAAGTCGGGGGTATTTGTTCCCCTTATCTCTGGGGAAAAAGTAACCAGCTATGTAAGCCTGCAAAATGTTGATAGAGAAAATGCTTTTAGCGAATCTGAAATTCGGCTGTTAGAAACACTGTCCAACAGTATGAGTACGGCATTGGAGAATGCCCGCCTCCTAAAAGAAACCGAACAACGTACTGCTGAACTGGCTGTGATTAATAGTGTGCAAGAAGGACTGGCAAAAGAATTAGATATACAAGCAATTTATGACCTGGTTGGCAACCGCATCCGTGAACTTTTTGATGCGCAAGTGGTGAGTATTGCTACTTTCGATCATGAAAAAGAATCTGAGAATATTCATTACCTTATTGAAAAAGGTGAACGTTACTATCCTGTTCCCAGGCCTTTGAATACGTTAAGAAAACACCTGATCCAGACAAAAGAAAAAGTCCTTATCAATAAAAATTTTGAATCAGTAGCTGCTGCCTTTGGAGTAAAAATAATACCAGGGACGGAGCCGCCACAATCAGTATTATTTGTACCATTAGTTATTGGTGAAAAAGTAACCGGCTACACCAGCCTGCAGAATATTGATAAAGAAAATGCTTTTAGTGATTCTGATGTGAGACTGCTGGAAACACTGGCCAACACAATGGGTGTTGCGCTTGAAAATGCAAGACTCTTTGATGAAACTACCCGCCTGCTTAAAGAAACCGAACAGCAAAAAGCAGAACTGGGAGTAATCAACAGTGTACAGGAAGGCTTGGCAAAAGAACTGGATATGCAGGCCATTTATGATTTGGTGGGCAACAGGATCCAGGAGTTGTTCAATGCGCAAGCAGTTATGATTGTCACTTTTGATCATGAAACCGCTACTGAACATTTCAAATACCTGATTGAAGACGGGCAGCGATTTTATTTAGCGTCCCGGCCTTATGATAAATTAAGGCAACACCTCATCATGACACGACAAAAAATTGTCATTAATACAAATTATGAAGAAGCATTTACCAAGTTCGGTCTGAAAATATTGCCGGGTACCAACATGACTAAATCCGGCGTATTTGTGCCATTGATCATCGGCGACAAAGTCAATAGCTATATCAGTTTACAAAATATGGAAATTGAAAATGCTTTCAGTGAATCGGATATACGATTGCTGGAAACTTTGGCAAATAGCATGAGTGTAGCTTTGGAAAATGCTAGACTCTTTGATGAAACCACCCGGCTATTAAAAGAAACCGAACAACGTACAGCAGAACTTGCTGTTATCAATAGCGTACAGGAAGGCCTGGCCCGTGAACTCGATATGAATGCCATCTATGATTTGGTGGGTAATAAAATCCGTGATGTATTTGATGCGCAGGCAGTCGTTATCGCCACTTTCGAACATGAAACCGGTACCGAGAAATTCAACTACATGATTGAAAAAGGGGAAAGGTTTTATGCCGAACCCCGTCGGTATGATAAGCTGCGATACCAGCTTATCATGACAAAACAAAAAATACTGATTAATGATAATGTAGAGAAGGCATTTGCCGAGTTCGGATTAAAAGTAGTTCAGGGTACTGAAATGCCTAAGTCATTATTATATGTTCCGCTTATTGTGGGCAATAAAGTTACCAGCTACGTAAGTCTGCAAAATGTAGATAAAAACAATGCATTCAGCGATTCAGATGTCCGCCTACTGGAAACATTAGCCAATAGTATGAGTGTAGCATTGGAAAATGCAAGATTGTTTGATGAAACCAATCGTTTGTTGAAAGAAACGGAACAACGCACTGCGGAATTGGCTGTTATCAACAGTGTACAGGATGGTTTGGCCAAAGAACTGGATATTCATGGTATTTATAAATTGGTTGGAGATCGTTTATGCACGTTGTTTCCGGAATCTCAAACATTGGTCATCCGGACTTTTAACCATGAAATCAATCAGGAATATTTTGAGTATTTTATAGAAAAGGATGTCCATATGAAAGTTGACCCACGTCCGTTCATGTGGGCCAATAAACAACTCATTCAATCAAAACAACCATTGTTAATTAATGAAAAATATGTCGATACTGCCATGTTATATGGAGGTTCCGGAGTTACCAAAGGCGAACCCCCAAAATCGGCGGTTTTTGTTCCTATGATTGTAGGCGATGTGGTCAAAGGATCCATTAGCCTTCAAAATGTGGACAAGGAATTTGGATACACCGATTCCGATTTACGTTTATTAACAACCCTTGTCAACAGTATGAGTGTGGCATTGGAAAATGCCCGCCTCTTTGATGAAACAACCCGCCTGCTGAAAGAAACTGAACAACGTACGGCCGAGTTGGCAGTTATTAATAGTGTGCAGGATGGGTTGGCAAAAGAACTGGATATACAAGCTATTTATGACCTTGTCGGTGATCGTATCATCAAAGTTTTCAACGCACCAAACCTGGTTATCCGGACTTTTGATCATGGCACCGGTACAGAAAATTGGCGCTATGCCGTTGAAAAAGGAGATCGCCAATTTATTGAACCCAAACCATTTGTTTGGCACAGCAAACTTCTGATCCAGACTCAAAGGGCTATCCATATAAATGAAAATTATCTTGAAACTTCAAAAAAATTTGGAGGAACCGGAGTCTTTGTTGGTCAAGCTACCAAATCGGGCATCTTCGTTCCCATGATCGTGGGTGGAGTAGTAAAAGGATCTATAAGCTTGCAGAATGTAGATAAAGAAAATGCATATACAGAAGCTGATCTCAGATTACTAGCTACTATATCCAACAGCATGAGTGTGGCATTGGAAAATGCAAGATTGTTTGATGAAACAAATCGGTTGTTGAAAGAAACGGAACAGCGGACTGCTGAACTGGCTGTTATTAACAGCATCCAGGAAGGACTTGTTCGTGAAATGGATATGCAGGGCATTTATGATCTTGTAGGTGATCGTTTATATGAATTATTCAACACCACCAACCTGGTTATCCGGACTTTTGACCATGAAACAGGAACCGAATTTTGGCGCTATGCCAATGAAAAAGGAGGCCGGCAACACACCGAACCACGTCCAATAAACTGGGCAAACAGACAACTCATCCAAACTAAAAAATCTATTCATATAAATGAGAATTATGTTGAAACTGCAAAGAAATTTGGAGGAAATGGAGTTAGCATTGGCACAGCACCAAAATCTGCCATATTTGTTCCAATGATTG
This sequence comes from Chitinophagaceae bacterium, assembly GCA_046598205.1. Classification (GTDB taxonomy): domain Bacteria; phylum Bacteroidota; class Bacteroidia; order Chitinophagales; family Chitinophagaceae; genus JJ008. The sequence goes on along the minus strand of JBKJIX010000184.1, from coordinate 284 downwards.
TCGGGGATGTGGTTAAAGGTTCTGTAAGTCTCCAAAATATAGACAGTGAAAATGCTTTTAGTGAATCAGACCTTAGATTGCTTACTACACTTACCAATAGCATGAGTGTGGCATTGGAAAATGCAAGACTGTTTGATGAAACCAACCGCCTGCTAAAAGAAACCGAACAACGTACTGCTGAACTGGCTATCATTAACAGTGTACAGGAAGGACTTGCTTCCAAACTGGATATACAGGCTATCTATGATTTGGTAGGCGAAAAAATGAGGGAGATTTTTAATGCC
>JBKJIX010000039.1:0-34664 GCA_046598205.1 Chitinophagaceae bacterium | reverse complement strand
GGGAAATCTTGGTCTTTGGACCAGTGTACCTTGCCATAGTTTTTATTCATTTCGATTTTTTTTGTAACGGTGCTACGATCGGTAAAAAATCGTAAAAAATAAATCGGGCACCCTTTTTTAAATGAACTGCCTTGATCCTTTCAAGACAATTATAACTATATAATAAAACCTCTCTCCCCTTTAAGGGATGGGGGTGTTAAACTCTTCTTTTCTTCGGCGGACGACAACCATTGTGTGGCATTGGCGTCACGTCTTTAATCATTACTATTTCAATTCCGGATTGTGATAAAGAACGGATTGAACTTTCACGACCGGCACCAGGGCCTTTTACATACACATCTACTCTTTTCAAACCAGCATCAAACGCTGTTTTAGCAGCATCTGCGGCAGCCATCTGTGCAGCATAAGGGGTATTCTTTTTAGAACCTTTAAAACCCATTTTACCGGCACTGCTCCAGGCAATAGTCTGTCCAGTTTTGTTGGTAAGGCTGATGATAATGTTGTTGAATGTAGCAGAAATGTGGGCATCGCCGTAAGCGTCTACTTTTACTACTCTTTTCTTAGCGGCTTGTTTTGCGCTGACAGCCTGCTGTGCTTGTGCTTTTGCCATAATTTTTGTACCGAGGTATTCTTTTACGTTGTTTTAAAATCATCCTCCGCCAGTTGGCGGAGAATCTGAACTAACCCTCCTCCTGCACCGGGGTATCCGTAATTAGTTCAGTTGTTTATGGTGCATATATTAAGCTTCGAGTTGCGAGTTACGAGCTTCGAGACATTAACTCGTAACTCATGGCTCGCAGCTATTTCTTATTTCTTAGCTGCTTTCTTCTTACCTGCAACTGTTTTTCTCTTACCTTTTCTTGTACGGCTGTTGGTTTTAGTACGTTGGCCACGAACCGGCAACCCTTTACGATGGCGAAGACCGCGGTAGCAGGCAATATCAAGCAAACGCTTAATACTCATCTGTACTTCGGAACGAAGCTGACCTTCCACTTTCATTTCTTCCGTAATAGTATTACGGATGGCAGTTAGTTCTTCGTCATTCCACTCATGTACTTTTTTACTCCTGTCAATATTATGCTTGTCAAGAATGTACTGAGCAGTAGAGGGGCCAATACCATATATATAGGTAAGACCTATTTCGCCTCTTTTGTTTTTTGGTAAGTCAACGCCGGCAATACGAGCCATATTTCTGTTTTAATTTATTAGTTTGCTTTTTCCAAATTGGCAATGTGCAATAAGCAATTTGCAAATTGTCAGTTGCTTATTATTGATTATCCCTGTCTTTGCTTAAAGCGGGGATTCTTTTTATTGATTACATAGAGTATGCCTTTGCGGCGAACAATCTTGCAATCAACACTGCGTTTTTTAATGGATGCTCTTACTTTCATATACTTTGTTTTTCTTTTGTCACCCTGATCCCGCCTCATGCGGGAGAAGGGTTACTTATACCTGAAATTTATTCTTCCCCTTGTCAAATCATATGGCGACAGCTCCACTCCCACTTTATCTCCCGGTAGAATGCGGATATAGTGCATTCTCATTTTCCCCGAGATGGTAGCCAGTATTTGATGCCCGTTTTCCAGTTTTACTCTGAACATGGCATTGGATAAGGCTTCTAAGATTACTCCATCTTGTTTAATAAGGGGTTGTTTCGACATATTTTTTTTCGGATGGCAAAGGTAGGAGTATCAGCCCTAAAAAAGAAATAACCCCGATTATTTTTAGGGTTATGTGGAAAAAGGAGCTTGTCTCCGGGAAAATGGGGTTTGAACGGCTTCTTAAGGCTTGTCCAAGTGGACTTTAGTCATGTCAAGATGCAGATTTTGAAGCTCATGCACCCCCAACGGAAAGCTGAAATGCCGCCGGTCTTCCCGCCACCACATCTCCACATTTGAAAAATCGCCTTTTTTAGGGGTTACCAGCCGGAAGGAGTCTTTTTTGTACTTAACGGAGCCGTCTGTCTCCTCCTTTGTAAATCCCAGCTTTAGCAGCTGATTTTCATCTAATGGTACTGCATTCATCTCTTCAGGGCTGTACCAGAATTCCTGTACACCGTTATTTACAAGAGCCTGGTTTTCTTCCTGGCTAACACTGACAATTGTTCCCTCCCTTATAACCCCTTCGTCGTTAATTGAGATAATACCGCCTGATTTAAGATGTCCGATTTTTAGCATAACAATTCGTTTTAATAGCCGAATATAAAAAAAAATGGAATGACAGCGAAATGCTTCTAAAAGAAACCAGTTCTTTCACAAATATTGAACGGGGAATGTTATCTTGAACATCCTTAACAATAAAACTATTCTTTAATGAAAAAATTATTTATCCTGATTTTAAGTCTTGGATTATTTTCTGCCTGTGCAGATAATAAAGACAAAAATAAGACAACAGGAAAAACGAATGACCAAACTACTGATAATGGCAGCCCGGATATTTCCGCCGGAGACAAAGCAATAAAAGAATGGTTAGTGGGAAAAGAATGGAAAGCCGAGAACGAGAATGCCCCGATGAGCTATTTACGGGTCTATTCCATGGACTCCGCCGGTTATACTGCACCCAGGCGATACAGCTGGGACTATAAAAACGGACGGTTTATAATGATGGCTGAATGGCCATTAAAACGGGTTAGTGATACATCATTTACCCTTTTCGTGGAACCAACACAAAAAACTTACACATTTAATTTTGTAAGGAACCTGTAAACCATAAATCAAACAACATGAAAAAGAATCTATTATTACTTTCAGCAATCGTTCTATGTCTTTCACTGGGCGCCTGTAGCAACGGCAAACAATCAGCCAAATCAGTTGCCCAGGAATGGTGCGACCTCAATGGTAAAGTGGCTAAGGCTGCTGATGGTCCCGACAAAGAAGCAGCGAAAGCTACCCTAAAAAAGTGGGAGGATAAGATGGAAGCCAAATACAAAGGAGATGAGGCATTTAAAGATGAAATGGAGAAAGAAGCAGAAAAATGCGAAGCTGCTTCTGAAGGAAGATAATACTCAATACTTAAAAGGGTGAGTAGCGATAATAATTATTGACTACTCACCCTTTATAATTATTCTGCCCAACTCATTACATAATGCCGGTCTTTATTTTTTTAAAGAGTAATTAAACGAAAACTGATAAATGGGCAGATAGTAATTTATCTCCGGCTTTTTGACGTATTTATAATACACCACTTTAATGTTTACAAGGTTATTGATCTCCACTCCCCAAGCCAGGGAATAACCATGATACAGTCCGTTGGTTTTAATAGCTGGCAATATTTCTTTTAACTGGTTGGCATTTGTGTAGCACCCGATATACCGGAGTGCAAACCATGAAACGCCTACGTTTTTTGCATTGCTTCTTTCCCATGCACCGGTTTGAAAATACAAACCCAGCGAACCAAAAGAATTGAGAAAGTTAATCGGTTTGCCTGTTAAGGGGTCGCTGACAGGGCCGATCCTTATTCCTGTCAACACTCTTACTCCCGTATGATAAAGAAGGCCAGCTTTAGTAACCTTTTGCAATTTTTTATTGAAGTAAACAATTCCGTCTATAGAGATATTAGCAAGGCCGCTTAATGGATTTATAAAATTAGTGACAAGTGCATCATTTGACCGCTGGCTGTAGCTCTGCGTATTTTGAAAATTATTGGATGATACGCCGGAATAAAGTGAGAGTGGAAGTGAAAATTTGCCCGGCTCGCCTATGTATAGTCTTATAAATCTTGCGGAAGCATTTACCTGGCCGTTGTTAATGATGTCTATAAAGCCGGAGGTGAAAATTTCGGGTTTGTAAGATGCAATATTTTTATTTTGATTACTCTGAGTTGAGGTAATGCTTTTCGGCGCCTGCCCGGCCGGGGTAATAATTTTTTGCAAACTATCTTTTGCTTGTGATAATGCAATAGCTGGCAGCAGCCAAAGTAATATTGACAAAAATAGCATCATAATATAAAATGAGAAAACTGTTGCCCAAAATAAAAATCAGGAAAGATGATTAATTATTATTCAATCAGTATTTGACTACTTATTATTTTTTCTTCAGGTTAAACCGGTATAGAACATTTGCAGTTAGCCACGTCCTATTACTTCCAGTTCCAGAAATATAGCTAAAAGAAGGAAACAAATCAATATATGAAGCTTTGGAAATCTTAAATGAATATCCTATCGTTCCGCCAATAACGAAATGGCTGCTGCCAGAACCATACCTTGCAAGCCCCGCATCAGTACCCACAAAAAAGCCGGAATTTAAAAAATTGGTTCTATATCCAAATTTTATCAGCCGTAGCGAAGTTTTAGTAACAGGCTGATTTTTGGCTCCTATGAAAACGTACAATACATTAGTTGTGATTGAACCTAACTTTGATACTCCAAAATTTGCCTGTAAAGAGCCGCCAATTCCATTCTTAAAGTAGTACGAAAAATTATTATTTGAAACAGGAACCGCCATAGAAGGCCCAACCCCAATTGAGAAAACTCCTTTTTGAGCTATAAGCTGAGAACATACTATAATGCAAATAGCTGTTGTTGTCAGTATTTTTTTCATAGAACATTATTTTTTTATAGTAATTGGCACCCCCAGGCTAAATCCGAATGTTGTTCCCCTGGTGCGAAGTACTTGTTTGGGTACATCTACCTGCTTTGATGGGTCATTCCAATAACCATACTGGTAATGAATATCAAAATGCGCCATATCTTTCAAACCCTGGTTATAAAAAAGATTGAAACTCAGCACCCTTTTGTTTTTCTTTTTATTGATAAAATGAAATCCACCTGTACCCCTCAGGAAAAGCCCAAATCCATCACGGTAATGAACTGCTTCATATCCAGTATATGTAAAAGGGTTTTCCCAGCCGCCGGAAGAATTAGGGTACACCTCTTTATAAAAAGCTTTGCTCCTATTTAAACTGATGCCTAATCCCATTGAATAGTTAAACCGTATTTTGGAATGGAAAAGAAAGCCTTTTTCTTTTTTCCCTTCTTTTAGGAAAGCATAGCTAAAAATAAAATGGGGAATAAAGTCGCCGGATGAAGAAACAGTAGCCCCCAAGAGCCGTTCGGTGTTTGGCGGCAACGTAAACTTATTAATAAATTTAATGTGTTTACCAACAGACAACTGCTCCACCGATATTTTGTGTCTCACCTTTCTTGCTTTATAAATAAAATCAATGCCCCAACTAAAATTTATACTCGCAATACTTGGCCTGAACTCATCCCTGTTATGCCCGTTTGTATAGGATATGCCTGAAAACGGAGCAGTGAGGTTAACTATTCCATATATTTTTTGCGAATATCCACAGAGTGATAAACAGAAGGACAACAAAAGAAATAATAGTTTTTTCATAATTTATAAAATGCCGGTATAACTTTTGAGAGTACTTAAAAATTATACCGGCCGATTTTTTAATAACCATAAAAGATTCTATAACGCCTTGACGGAATATAAGGTTGTGGGTTAGGGGTTCTGTCCTGTGTAGCCCTAATCCCAAAATCAACATTAAAGTCGAAATGTGATAATGACCTGCCACCGCCATAAGGCCGCCAATTTAATATCCCATCTCCTCCGCCAAAGTATCCTTCAAATAGATTTACACTCTCATTTACCTCTGTGCCGCAGTGCCTTCTATATTTTACAGTGCCGGTAAGTTTTAAATCAACATAAACATATATTGACGCAGCAGTATTCGGAGTGCCGCCGAAAGTACAGTGCCAAATACTCCTTATTTCAGACCGTAATGAAAAATAAAAAATGCTCTTCCTATATACTAACTTATTATCCATACGATAAGTTTTGCCAATTGTATAGGTATTCACAATATCACATTGTTCATTTGTTTCAATCCACATAGGTTTGTCAGCATCAGGCTTTACTCTTTTTGCACCTGAACAAGACATTTTTACTAAAAAAGACTGATAATCAGCCGGTTTAGTAGTATTACTTTCCAGAGACTCTAAAAGTTCAAGTCCAAAATCTTCATCACCACTGAGTACCATCATACCAGTGGCTGATAAATTATCATTTACCAAAGATGAGTATGCATTAGCATTACTTGATGCAATCATAAGTCCCCGGTCATTTATCAAATCAATTTTTATCAGATAATTGCCCATTTGAAAAATATTATCCGTGTTCAATACTTCTTTCAAAAATTCCGGATATAATGTGTCAACATCATTTACTTTAGTTGCTGTACTTGCTTCCTGTTCTGCTAGCGTAGTCAATGTACTGCTTTGTTCAGCAATATTTCTAAGACCATTCCAGGTACTTTCATCATCTGTATAAGACTCATAAGAAGCAGTGCTGGAAAAATTCATCACATTTCCATTCGCTGTTGGTGCCTGAGAAAAAGAAATATAAGAAAAAATAAGACTGGTTAGGGTTAATAACCCCGTTTTTAAAAGTTTCATGGCTATACTTTTTATGTCGCCTACTCTGTTTAATACCCGGTTTTCGGCATCCCCGGCTCATTGGCCAATGATAACCGAATATACCAGTGCCGGATAGGCGGAAACAAGTGTGTTTTCACAAAATCTTTTGTGATTTTTCTCAATTTCCATTGTGATTTTATTTTTCTTCCATAGTCATGAAAACAGCAGCTACTCAGCATTTTAAAGAAAATCAAACGTCAAAGAACTCTTTGCTTCTCTAAAAATACAACCACTGCCCCGGAAAAAATTGTGAATTTTCACAAAAACTCATGTGAATTTTCACAAAGTATTTTGTGGTTTGTCACAAAATGTTTTTTATCTTACCATATCTTAAACCTTTTGCTATGAGAGTAATTACCCCCCCCGCTTGTATTTTCACTTTTAACCCTCCTCCTTCCTTTCACCCCAAAAGCCACAAGCCATGTCATACATTCACGGTAAGTCAATAATAAAGATTGCCGTGGCAGAAGACGAAACTGTGCTGCGTGAGCCACTGTGTGATATGATGAATAGCTGGGAAAATTGTAAAGTAATATTACAAGTGAGTAATGGCAGAGAGCTAATGGAAAAAATAGACCCCAAAAATCTGCCCGACCTGCTGCTGGTAGATTTAAAAATGCCGGTTATGAACGGATATGAAACAATGGCAGCAGTAAAGAAAAGCTACCCGGAAATAAAACTGCTGGTGCTTAGTTTTTACAATAGTGAAGAAGTAATTTGTAAAATAATAAATGAGGGTGCCCATGGTTTTGTGGCTAAATGTGATGATGTGGCCATATTTAAAAAAGCCATACATGAAATAATGAAGACTGGCTTTTATTTTACAGATCCAATAGCAGCAAGGCTAATGAAACAACGTTTACAAACAGGAAACATAGTAACAAGCAATTCTATTTCGGATAAAGAAATATCATTTTTGAAATGCCTTATTACAAACAAAACTTATAAAGAAATAGCCCGGAACATGAAAATTCCGGACAGACAGGTGGAATACATTAGAAACACACTTTTTGACAGGTTTGAAGTAAATAGCCGTACAGCACTGGCCGTTTTGGCTCTTCAAAAAGGAATAGTATTAAAAGTAGTCTCTACATTTTACTCCGCCCAACTCATCACATAATCCTGATTTTCTATATCCAATGCTTCTTTGGTAAGCATCAGCGGATGAAAAGTATCCACCATTACTGCCAACTCTTTTGTTTCTTTTGCCCCGATACTTTTCTTAACCGCCCCGGGATGTGGCCCATGCGGAATCCCCGCAGGATGCAATGTTATCATTCCCCTTGTCACATTTTTACGGCTCATAAAATCTCCATCTACATAATAAAGCAATTCATCACTATCTATATTGCTATGATTGTATGGGGCAGGAATAGCTTCCGGATGATAATCAAATAATCTTGGACAAAAAGAACAGACCACAAAATTATTTGCCTCAAATGTCTGGTGAACAGGTGGTGGTTGATGTACTCTTCCGGTGATAGGCTCAAAATCATGAATGGAAAAAGCATAGGGATAGCAACAGCCGTCCCATCCTATCACATCAAAGGGATGAGTGCCATAATGCAAGCCGTATAACATACCTTTCTTTTTTGCCCTGATCAAAAAATCGCCTTTCTCATCAAAGGTCTGCAGGTTTTGCGGCGTTCGTATATCTCTTTCGCAGTAAGGTGAATGTTCCATTAACTGGCCGTACTTGCTTACATATTTTTTTGGATAGCGGATAGGACTGAATGATTCAACGATGAATAACCTGTTGTTACTACCGTTGAAATGTATTTGGTAAATCGTTCCTCTTGGAATTACGAGGTAATCGCCGTAACCAAAAGCCAGTTCCCCATACATGGTTTTTAAAATACCGCTGCCTTCATGCACAAAAATCATTTCATCAGCATCGGTGTTTTTATAAAAGTAACTTTTCATGCTTTCCTGCGGAGCAGCCAATACGATATGGCAATCGTTGTTTACCAATACAGCCTTCCGGCTTTCGAGGTAATCTTTTACCGGCTTAATTCTAAATCCTTCAAAACTCCGGTGCTTCAACATTTTTTCTTCTGCAATAGTTGGAGCAACGCTTACCTGAGGTTCCGTTTTAATAATCTGTGTTGGCGGATGCACATGATACATCAATGAATAATCGTTGGAGAAGCCTTCGGTAGAAAATAATTGCTCGGAATACAATTCTCCATCGGGCTTGCGGAACTGCGTATGACGTTTATGCGGAATCGTTCCGAGTTTATAATAATGAGGCATAGGTTTTAATTAAAAATGAATAATTAATAGTTAATAATTTAATACATCAGTATGACTATTTCTTATCCAATTCGAGGGAGACCATCAGGAAATAGTATTTCCATTTTCTTTTGTCAATGTAATAAGTGAAATTTCTTTTGAAAGGCATATACAAATGTAGTGAGATTATTATTGTACAATTCACCGAATTTTGTTTAATACATTCACCGCAGAGAACATGAGTAAAAGAGGTCTCGCAGAGAGTCTCAGCGTAGACTCAGCGTTCTCCTGTTCTCCGCGGTAAAATAAAACATGACAAGAATCGGACTTATATCAGACACCCACGGTTTTCTTGATGAAGCTGTGTTTAAACATTTTGAAAACTGCGATGAAGTATGGCATGCTGGTGATTTTGGTAGTATTGAATTGGCAAATCATTTAAAGAATTATTGGTCAGACCGGGACGGTCAGACCAGGTTCAAAGGCGTTTATGGAAATATTGACGGCAATGATATAAGAGCTATTTGCGGTGAACAACTGGTTTTTATGTGTGAATATGTAAAAGTAATGATCAGGCATATTGGCGGCTCTCCGCCAAAATACAATCCCGAAACAAGAAAAGAATTAGCCATTCATCAACCACAATTATTCATCAGCGGCCATTCGCATACTTTAAAAGTGATGTATGATGAGAAGATACAATGCCTGCACATGAACCCTGGTGCGGCTGGCAAACATGGCTGGCATAAAGTGAGAACTCTTATCCGTTTTACTATTGACGGTAAGGACATGAAAGACTGTGAAGTGATTGAGTTGGGAAAAAGATAATGCCGTTCATATAAATTCAAGGGAAATTAACCACAACCTTTTTTAGCTTAGGTACAAAATCAATGAGTATGAAAAAGATATTTTGCATGCTGTCCATTATTTTTTGTTCTGCAATTGGCAAAGCTCAAACCGATCCGCAAACGATAAAACAAATTGAAACTGTTTGTAATTATTACCTTGATGGCGGCACCAATGGTGATAGTGTACTATTTGCCAAAGCTTTTGCTCCCGATGGTCAAATGCGGTATATGAGAAATGATACATTGATGAATGTTTTGCTGAAAGATTTTATGGCGAGAACAAGAAATACCGGTAAAAAACAAGACCGTAAAACAAAGATTGAGACTGTGCAGGTTTTTGGCAATGCGGCTACCGCCAAGCTAACTATTGAATACCCCACATTTTTCTTCCACGATATAATGGGCCTCTTAAAAACAAAAGAGGGCTCGAAAATCGTCAGTAAAATTTTTTACAGGGAGGAGAAACATAAAAGTTCTCCCTAATTAATAGTCCCTGCGAACACAGGGACTTCGAACTACTTACATACCGGGAAACCATGCTCTGCCGCTTCCAACCAACCGGAACGGCCACGGAATAGAAATGAGAATAACGAGCAAGGCCAATCCGAAAAACACTAATGTTCTTTTATGTTTTACTGCATCGGGTATATCTTTCTTTGAATAAGAATAACCAATATGAATAAGCACAATTGCTATCAGCATACCGATTAAATGCTCTATGGCAAAAAATCTCAATACAGAATTTTTCATCACAACACCCATCCCATTGGTTTGGATACTTTTCAGTCCCAAGGGACCAGTAAACCACTGGTACAATCCCAGCAGCAACATTATGTCCGCACATATCATTAAAAACATTCCTGTTTTTTTATGCCCTGGACTATATGCCTTATTCCTGTCAACAAAACTTTTGTAAATAGCTATCAATAAAAGTATGAGTATTACCCAGCGAAGAAAACTGTGCAGGTGAAGTAATCCTTTATCCATAACAGTAAGTTTATACTTCAAAGGTAATGAGCCTGCCCAAAACGCTGAACTTTATTCTACCCAATCTGCAATAAAAACGTTGGTATCCCTTGTGCCGCCGTTATTCCGGTTACTACAAAAAACGATTTTCTTTCCGTTGGGTGAAAACATAGGGAAAGCATCAAAGCCTTTGTCCCTGCTTATTTTTTGCAGATTAGTCCCATCTTCATTAATAGTATAAAGATTAAAAGGGAATCCTCTTTTATACTCATGGTTAGATGCAAAAATGATACGTTTATTATCCGGCATGTAGGCAGGTGCCCAGTTAGCCTGTCCATAAGAGGTAACCTGGCGGGCATTACTACCATCTGCATTGGACACCCATACTTCCATATTGGTAGGAGCTACTAAATTCTCCGCCAGCAAGTCTTTATATTCCTTTATATCAGCTTCAGTCTTAGGACGGCTTGCTCTCCATATCAGTTTAGTTCCATCAGGACTAAACCATGCCCCACCATCATAACCCAGCATATTTGTTACCCGTTGTTCTTTTCCGGTTGCCAAATCCATTATATACAAATCAATATCCCCATCCTTTGTACTTGTATAAAGCATTTTCTTACCATCAGGAGAAAGAGTAGCCTCTGCATCGTAGCCTTTTGAGTTAGTCAGTTGTTTTACAATCTTGCCATCAAGGTCGGCCATAAAGATGTCGAATGTATTATATAATGGCCAAATGTATTTGTTGCCATATTTTGCACGGTCGGGAGTAGGAGGACAATCACTACTGCCAAGATGAGTAGATGCATAAATAATATGCTTGCCATCCTCAGTAAAGAAAGGACAGGTAGTACGGCCTTTGCCGGTGCTGATCATTTTATAAGTAAACTTCTCTCCACTTTTTGTTGGAGCTTTTCCCATAAAAATCTGGTCGCATGGAATACCGTCTTTTAAATTGGTTCTTTGAAAAACAAGGTATTTACTATCGTAACTCCAATAAGCCTCCGCATTATCACCACCAAAAGTTAGTTGCTGAATATTTTTGAAATGAGTTTCCTCTTCGTATTTCAACGTAACAGCTACAGGACCTGTTGAAGCTATTTTAGCACTGTTAGTACAGGAAGAAATAATGGTAGCAAATACTAAGGAAAACAATACAAGTTTTTTCATCTTTATTCGTTTAATAGGCGGCAGCAAAGGTATTTTCGTTAAAACTTTCGTTTGTCAGCCGATTGTCATACTCCGTTTAAAAATCATTTAGTTTTGTCCGAAGGACTACTTTGTATAAATATGAACAGGATTGCAAAAATAGCAGCCTCGGTTATAATCGGGTTGATTTTAATCAGCAGTTGTAATGATAAAAGTACTGATAGCACTTTCAGTGAAATACTTAGTCAACCGCCTTATGCCGGATTGACGGACAGCATTAAACAGGAACCTAAAAATGACGAGTTATATTTCCGCAGGGCTGTGTTGTTGAATACCAATAACCTGCCCGAACCGGCTTTGGCAGATTTTAAAAAAGCATGGGCATTAAAAAAGAATGAAAAGTATGCCTTCGGTCTGGGCAATCTGTTGCTGGATAAAAAACCAGATTCCGCCATTATTTTTCTGAACCAGGCATTAGCTGAGTTACCCAATAGTTTTCTACTGCAACTAACACTGGCCCGTTCTCTCAACGCACAAAATAAAATAGATGACGCATTAAAAATCTGCAATAATTTATTGCTGAAAAATCCTGAGCAGGTGGATATGCTGAAAATAAAAGCCGAGCTAATGGGCAAAAAAGGAAATGCAGCCGAGGCTATCCGCATTTTAGAAAAAGCTTACCGCATCACTCCATATGATATTGACCTGAATTATGAGCTGGCATATAAGTATGGCGAAAACAAAAATGCAAAAGTGATTGCCCTTTGCGATTCGCTGATTAAAATAGATACATTAAAGCTTCACGCAGAGCCTTATTATTACAAAGGCATTTATTTTTCCAATATTAATGATAAAGCAAAAGCATTGAGTTTGTTTGACGAGGCCATCCAGCATGATTATTATTACCTGAATGCACATATCGAAAAAGGAAGGGTACTATACGAGCAGAAGAAATTCAACGATGCATTAAAATCCTTCCAATTAGTCAATATTATTTCTCCAAAATTTCCGGATGCTTATTTCTGGATGGCTAAATGCCAGGAAGCAATTGGACAAAAGAAAGAGGCTAAATTGAATTTCCAAAGAGCTTATGCCTTAGATAAGACGTTTACTGAAGCCAAAGAAGCAGCGGATAAAATAAAATAACTGTAATTTTGACCAATGGGAAAACAAGAGCTTTTATCAGAAATAAAAAGGCTGGTTTTGTTGGAGGAACCTGATGCTGAGATTATTCTTTACGGCTCGTATGCCAGGGGAGATAACAAGGCCGATTCTGATTTGGATTTGCTTATTCTTTTACAAAAAGATACTGTTACTTATTTTGATGAAAAAAGAATTAGTTACCCTCTTTATGCACTAGAGCTTCAAACTCAACAGGTCATTTCTCCCTTTATAAAGTCTAAGAGTGCCTGGTATGAAAAATATCCTAATACTGCTCTATTTATCAATATTAAAAAGGATGGTATTTACCTATGAATACACCATCCAAAGAAGATATTATCAAAATAAAAATTGCAAAAGCAATCAGAACATTATCGGAGGCAGAAAAAATGATAGAATTCAATTATTCTAACGCTACCCTAAACAGGTTGTACTACGCCTGTTTTTATGCTCCAACAGCTTTGTTGTTTAGTAAAGATATTTTCACAAAAACTCATACCGGAGTAAAGCAGCTTCTTGGACTTCATTTTATAAGCACAGGACAATTATCAATAACATTCGGTCATTTTTATAGTAATATTTTCAGGAGCAGGCAAGGCTACGATTATGACGATTTTGCCGATGCTGACATGGAGATGGTAAAAGATTTTGCTACCATCGCAAAAGAGTTTGTTGATGAGTCCAAAAAAATTTACCCCTTTAATAATTCAAAATATGCCCATTATCGCCCCATCCCTTCTCGCCGCTAATTTCCTCAACCTGGAAAAGGAATGCAATATGCTGAACGAAAGTGAAGCCGACTGGTACCACTTAGATATAATGGATGGCCGCTTTGTTCCCAACATCACTTTTGGGCCGATGCTGGTAGAAATTTTTAGAAAAGCTACCACCAAAGTTTGTGATGTACACCTGATGATTGAAGAACCCGGTAACTATGCAGAGCATTTTAAAAATGCCGGTGCGGATAATCTTTCTGTTCACATTGAAGCCTGCACACATTTGCATAGAAATATTCAGCAAATAAAATCGTTGGGAATGAAAGCTGGTGTTGCCATCAATCCGCATACACCTGTATCTGAATTGAGTGATGTACTGGCTGATATTGATCTTGTATGTATGATGAGTGTAAACCCGGGCTTTGGCGGGCAAAAATTTATTCCCTATACTTTAGAAAAAATAAAACAGCTCCGCAAAATGATTGATGAACGGGGATTGAATGTTCATATCGAAATTGATGGCGGTGTTACATTAGAAAATGCGTCTTCTATTATTGCTGCGGGAGCAGATGTGTTGGTGGCGGGCAACACTGTTTTTAAATCGGCTGATCCGATAGCAACTATCCTGCAATTAAAAAACTTATAACAACTTCTTGTTGCAAATTTTATTTGTCAACCTGAAATTTATCTTTTAATCTGATATCTCCTGAAGATGACCCAATCATCACTTCAAATTCACCCGGTTCTACAATAAAAATTCCGTCATTATTATAAAACCCGAGCTCTTCATTAGTTAGGATAAAAGAAACTGTTTTAGAAGCACCCGGCTTCAATTCAACCTTGCTGAATCCCTTCAATTCTTTTACCGGTCGAACCACACTCCCTGTTTTCGTTCTTATATATAATTGAACTACTTCTTCTCCTGTAAATTTTCCAGTATTTTTTATAGTAACATCTGCTTTTATCGCTTTAGCATTTCCCGCATCAATTTTTAAATTACTATACTCAAAACTTGTATAGCTTAAACCAAACCCAAAAGGATATAATGGCTCATTTACTTCATCTATATAATGTGACCAGAAGACTTCTTTTTTTGGACCGGGCCTTCCTGTACTATAATGATTATAATAAATAGGTACCTGCCCGACAGTTCTCGGAAAGGTCATTGGCAACTTACCGGATGGATTATATTCTCCAAATAAAACCTGGGCTATTGCATCGCCGGATTGCATACCTGGTTGCCAGGCTTCCACAATGGCCGGGATGTGTTCATCGGCCCAGGTAACAGCGAGAGGCCGGCCATTCATCAGCACCAAAACAATATTTTTATTTACAGCATATACAGCCTCCAGCAATTGTTGTTGTAACCCCGGCAGATCAAGTTTGCTCCTGCTTCGTCCTTCACCACTTTGTAACCCATGCTCTCCTAATACCATAATGACCACTTCTGATTTTTTAGCCAGTGCTACAGCTTCACCAATACCGGAAGTATCAGTTTCATTAATCTTTACTTCATCCGGAAAACTGGTTTTACCGATAATTAGATTTACTCCTTTGGCATAACTGATAGTTGATGAAAACTTTCTGATGCCTTCGATTGCAGTAACAGCATTATTATCATCGGCAGCCAGTCGCCAATTACCCAACGGACTGCTTTTATCATCAGCCAGTGGGCCAATAACTGCAATACCTTGCTGATTTTTGTTCAATGGTAATAGCTGGTTAGTATTTTTCAATAACACCATCGATTTTTTGGCAATATCTAATGCAAAAGCCAAATGATCGGGATGGTATAATTGTTCTTTTTCGTTGTTGGGATTACAATACCGGTATGGGTCATCAAACAAGCCTAATTCAAATTTCACCCGCAAAATTCTTCTTACTGCTTCATCAATTACTTTCATCTCCACTTTTCCGGATTCAACCAACTCCTTTAAATGGGTTACATAAGCATACGATTCCATATCCATATCAGAACCTGCATTGGCCGACAATTCAGCCACCTGTTTAAGGTCTTTGGCAAACCCATGATCAATCATTTCTAATCCTGAACCCCAATCGGAAACTACAAATCCTTTAAAATTCCATTTACTTTTTAAAATATCCTGTTGTAAAAATTTATTGGCGGTGGCGGGTATTCCATTAATAACATTAAAAGAATTCATGAATGTAGCAACACCACTATCTGAAACCGCCTTAAATGGCGGAAGAATTGTGTTGTACAAAGTTGAAGTGCCCACATCTACGGTATTATAATCTTTACCTGCTTCAGCAAAACCATAACCAGCAAAATGTTTGGCACAGGCCGCAATAGTATTGGGTGCCGAAAGATCTGAACCCTGGAAACCTTTAACCCTAGCTACAGCAATTTTAGATCCGAGGTAAGTATCTTCTCCTGCACCTTCCATCACCCGGCCCCAACGGGCATCACGGGTAATATCAACCATAGGTGCAAATGTCCAGTTGATACCAACAGCGGAAGCTTCTATAGCCGCTATCCTTGCCGACTTTTCAATCAATGGCAGATCCCAACTTGCTGCTTCTGCCAATGGAATAGGTGTAATAGTTTTGTAGCCGTGAATTACATCGAATCCAAATAACAATGGTATGCCCAGTCTTGATTCATTAACTACAATTTCCTGTAGTTTTCTTACTTTATCTACCCCTGTTACGTTTAACACAGCCCCAACAAGTCCTTTTTTTAAATGCTCATATTTCAGTTTCGCCTTTTCTTCGCTGGGAGTCGGGCCTGTGGCATCCCAAAACCCATTGTATTGATTCATTTGCCCGATTTTTTCTTCCAATGTCATTTTTGCCATCAGGGCCGCTATTTTAATTTCTATGGAATCGGCAGGTTTAGTTTTTTCGGTTTTCTCAGCAGGCTTGCCACCCTGGCTACAGGAGGAAAAAATAACAGAAAAAAATAATGCGGAAACAACAGGTTGAAGCAAAAGATTTATCCAGCGTTTCATTAATTATGTTTTACCCTTTAAGTAAAGGATGATAAGATGTAATTATAAAATAATTTTCGAATAAATACCGCTTTATTAATTAGCTGAGGCTTGCAATAAAATAGCAATGATTGTTACTCATCTGCATCATTGATATACTCTTACATAATCAATTTCCATTTTTTGCGGAAAAATATTATCATCAACACCAAACTTTCCTCCCCAGTTTCCTCCCACAGCTATGTTCATCAAAAGATGAAACTCTTTATCAAAAGGCCATGCTTCACTACCAGTATGTTCGTTTTTGAAAACATGGTAGAGATTTTTATCTACATAAAACGAAATAGAATCGGCAGTCCATTCCATCGCATACACATGAAATGCTTTAGATAAATCTTTACGGTTGACTCCTTTTGTTTTTTGTGTATTGATCATCCCATTATAGGCACCTGTATGAACAGTGCTTAATGCAGAATCAGGCCAGTATCCAACATTTTCTAAAATATCAATTTCGCCACTATGGGGCCATTTACCATATTCCCATTTAGTGGGTAACATCCAGATGGCAGGCCACATGCCTCTTCCCGCAGGAAGCTTTGCCCTGGCTTCAATACGGCCATATTTCCAGTCGCCCTTATTTTTTGACACCAGCCGGGCTGAAGTATATGCTGCATTTTCAAAATTCTCTTTTCTGGCCTCAATCACTAATTTTCCTTTTTCTACTCTTGCATTTTCCGGCCTGTTACTAGTGTAATACTGCAACTCATTATTTCCCCAACCGCAAATATCCGGACACCCCCGGCCTTTATCATAACTCCATTTTAAACTATCGGGTAAACCTTTTTGATTAAACTCATCAGCCCATACTAATTTTTTAAACGCAGGTTGACAATACCCGGCATTTTGCAGCAGTAAAAAAGGCAACAAACATACTCCCAGGATTATTCGTTTATTACTAACACTCATTTATACTATTTTATGAACAGAAAGGCAAAATGAAAATATTTTATACCAGTACAAAAAAGTGGAGGTGCTAACTTAAATAAGAAAATACGATCCACTAATTGATGATTGCTTATCTAAAAACTGCTTACAACATGAGAAAATTTTCAAGTACTTTTTTACTTATCAATAATTATATATTGTCAATTAATTATACACCCTTACATAATCGATTTCCATCATTGCACTGACAAAAGCAGGGTCAACGGTGCCACCAAAATTGCCCCCCATTGCTATGTTGAAAATCAAAAAGAAATTCTGATTGAAAGGCAAACTTGCTGTGTTCGCAAAAGTGTAAAATGCAACATCGTCCACTAAAAATTTAATAGTTGTTGAAGACCATTCCAGCGTATATTTATGAAAGGCGGTTGTAGCATTGGCAATAGTAATTGTGCTTCCAACTCCATTAGCACCGGAATTACCCGGGTAGTGCAATGTGCCATATATTTTATTGAGCTGTCTTCCCAAATGTTCCATAATATCTATTTCGCCACAAGCAGGCCAGCTAACTGTTGAGATATTATCACCCAACATCCATGTAGCTGGCCAGGTACCTACACCAGCCGGAAGTTTTGCACTTATTTCAACTTTGCCATACTTAAAGGAAAATTTGTTTTTTGTTAATAGCCTCGCTGATGTATAAGGGCTTCCGCTGAAATTTTCAGCTTTCGCAATTATTTTTAATGTGCCGCCTGAAACAATCGCATTATCTGTTCTGTTTGTATAGTATTGCAATTCTGCATTGCCCCAGCCGCCTGCACCAATATCATAACCCCATTTGGATGCATCAGGCGAACCGGCTGTATTAAATTCATCGGACCATACTAATGATAAAGCAACCGTTACCGTAACCTGAACTGATTTTGATATCGTTTGGCCGCCTGCACTTTTTGCAATTACATTAACCGTGTAAGTACCGGAAGAAGGATACCTGTAGGTTACAACACCGGATACAACAGTTTGAAAAATACCATTGCCATAATCAAAATCATACGTAACAGCATTGGTAGCAGCAGCCGTAAAAGAAACATTACCGCTATTATCTGTACTAACCGTTGCGCTGACAGTAAGGTTGGTTGGAGCTACACTACCAGGAGAAACTGTGTCCTTTTTTTTACTGCATGAAAAACTAAATACAGTTATACAGCTCAATAAAAATATCAGTTTTTTCATATTGCTATGGCTTCTTTTTTAATTTCTGATACCATGAATTTCCATCTGCGCCAATATTTCTTAAATGCAATGAAGTTGCTGTAACAGATAAAATTTCATACTTAGTACCCCCTGTGCCAAAATTTATTATTCCATTACCCGGTACAACAAATTCTATTTGCCTGGAATTAGCAGGAGTTGACCCTGACGTTGAATTCATAAAGGCCAGTAACCTGGTACCTCCGGTATTGATACTATAACAACCATCGCCACCGCCAAATCCATAAAATGTTGTTGCGACCCCTATAGAAAAAGATTGCCCCATATTATTAATACCTATGGAAACTCTGTTAATTGCATCTTTTGAAATCGTTATTTGATCATCATATGCACATGCTTCTCTTGAATTGGGGGTTGCGGCATACCAAATGGGCGAAAATTGGTTATTGGGCCCAACACCGAAATGCCCCGGTGCATCATTATCAGTAACCCATATTTTGGATGATCCATCAGTAAGTGATTGTAAAATATCCGCGGGAATTTCAAAAGCTACAAACACTCTTATCTGCTTACTAATTGTAGATGTAGCTCCACCAGTACCGATGGCGTTAACAGAAATAAGAAAACTGTTAATTCCCGGTGAAGCATACTTGTAGCGGATAGTACCCGTTGGTACTATCTGCGAATTGCCATCACCAAAATCAATCTTGTAGGTTAACGCACCTGTACCACTGGCAGTAATTACAACATACCCTGACCCGTTTCCATTAGGGTTGGCACCATCTACCCCTTCAACTACTGTTGTTAAAGTAAGTCCGCTGGGTGTTTTTATATCTCCAAATGAGTATTCTGTTTTTTTGCAACTGCTGAAACTAATCAATAGTGCAAATAATATTATTCCTGTATTTCTGATTTTAGTTATCATAACGATTAGTTTTATAGTAGTTAGTTTAGTCTTATATCATCAAAATAATAGGTAAAATTTGACGAGCCATTACCCGCAGTTCCCAAATCAAAAATTAAAACAACTTTTGAATAAAAATTACCTGCGTTAATGGTACTAAAATCGAATGTCAACTCTTCCCATGTGTTTGCGGTAGTAGTGGTAGCTTCTCTTTCAAAACTAATTCCTCCGTTAGCCGCATTCTCCACTTTTAAAAGAAGTTTGGCACCAACCCGTGGAGAATACACTTTTACCTTAAACGATCTTAATGTTGAGAAATTGATTGGGTTTACTAATTGAATAAAACTGCCTGCCCACACCTCAGGTGCACCCTTTATCATCCTGCCAACTCTAGTGCTTGTATTAATACCAGATGGATTGGGGTTATTTACTACAGTAGCAGCAGCTCCTCCAAAATCAATAAATGGATAACTAAAGGTTGATTGAAAATCGAGAGGGAGGGCTAAATAATTAGGTGCTATATTGGTTGTTAAAAATCTTACATCATCCCAGTAAAATATTTTTCCGTTTCCGGCATTACCAAAATCAAAAAAGAGAGATGCCATATTGTAATTATAAGTAAGGTTCAGGGCGGCAGTACCATCAGATGGTGTTGCAAAATCAAAGACCAGTGTTTCCCAGGTATTGGCCGCTTGTGTCATGGCTTCTGTTTCTACTGATCTGGCATTATTAGTACGGTCTTCCACTTTCAATCTTACACGGATACCTGCTGAGGGGGAATAAACCCTTACACTCATTTGAGTTGCACTTGCTGTAAAAGGAATTCTTGATGTAAAACCAGCACCAATGGTGGTTCCGGCCCAGGTTTCTGCTCCGTTTGGCTTAGTAGTTTTTTTAACGCTATTAGCTCCGCTTGTTGGATCAGCAGCAGGCACACTATTATTACCACCGAAGTCAATTACCTCATAGTTAACACCTGCTACATCAAATGTAACCGGCAAGTTTAATAAACTTACAGGCATTGTATTTGTGAGTCTGATATCATCAAATAAGAAAGTGAAATTGGCTGAGCCATCACCCATAGTTCCGTTATCAAAGATGATTACAATATTATTATAAGCATTTGCTGTATTTATTGCTCTGAAATCAAAAGCCATATCTTCCCAGGCATTGGCAACAGTGGTAAGAACCTCTTTTTCAAAATTTATTCCGGTGTTAGTCCGGTTCTCCACTTTCAACAAAACTTTGGCTCCAACCCTGGGAGAATATACTTTCATTCTGAAAACTCTATTGGCAGAAAAATCAATAGGACCACCAAGACCAATTAAGCTACCACCCCAGGGTTGTCCTGCAC
This sequence comes from Chitinophagaceae bacterium, assembly GCA_046598205.1. Taxonomy (GTDB): domain Bacteria; phylum Bacteroidota; class Bacteroidia; order Chitinophagales; family Chitinophagaceae; genus JJ008. The sequence continues at coordinate 13,808 of JBKJIX010000039.1, read as the reverse complement.
TCTTTACCATCCGGGCTACTTTTGTGCTTGTATTTATTCCATTAGACTGAGGATTATTAATTAATGTTACAGCACCTCCGTCAAAATTAGTCCATGCATAATTAACCGTTGTAGATTGAAAATCGATTGGCAACAAAACGGGGTCACTAATCGTAACTGTAGTAGTAAATGTGGTGATAGCTACCCCTCCGCTTAATGCAACCACTCTTAATGTATAAGTTCCAATGGCAGCATAAACACGACTAACCGTTGCACCTTCTAAAAAAGAGACAGGTACTTCATTAATAACGTCACCAAAATATACTCTGAATAAAGTTTCATATAGCGCCGTTGCCGAAACATTTACTTTATATCTGTTTGCCGGATCAATAGCCCAGCTTACCACCAGGTTTTCCGGGGCTCTGAAGGAAACAGTTAACGGTTTGATTATTTCTGAAGTTTTACCAGCAACGTTGTAAGCTATAATTTTTACATTATACACTCCTTCTGCATAGGTATGTGTGGCATTTCCTCCGGCTGATACTTTTGCCGGAATAGTAGTGGCATCACCATAATAAATATCATAAGAGACAGCCCCTTCGCCATTTGGGGTAATGGTAACTAACCCGGAATTATCCTGTGTTATATTAAATAAAACAGAGAGACTGGCAGGCGTAGCTGCTGTTTCAAGCAATGATAGATCATCATTGACTTCCTTTTTACAACCTGCCGATATTATCAGCAGGAATAAAGAACTGTAAAAATATTTTATCGCACTCATAATCGTTAGTTTAAAAATGTTGATAATTAATATCCCGCATTTTGAGATATACCTGAAATACTTATTTCTACTTGTGGAATAGGGAATACTTCATGTTTACCTGCAATAAATGAGGTAATCCTGGCAGCAGCCTGACCCGTCCTTACTAAATCAAAAAAACGGTCGCCTTCCATGGCCAATTCTAATCTTCTTTCATCCCAGATAACTTGTCTTAAAGCAGCACCGGTAGAAGTGATATTCTGCGAATTATTACCGAAGGCCCGTTGACGAACCTGGTTTAAATAACCCTGTGCTTTAACATCATTAGGTGCAGTAGCTCTGTTATTAGCTTCAGCAGCCATTAATAATACCTCAGCATAGCGGATGGTTCTGAAATTATTCGAATAATTCAATTCAACCTGGCCGGAAGTTTCGCCTTTGCGTGGCAGGTACTTTTGATTGTATAAACCGGTATTTTTAAAAGGAGCTACCTGGTAAGTAATGTTGAAAGAAGGGTTTGCAGTTTTGTAAGCTTCGATATCCAATACAGTTACATCTTTTCTTTTATCACCTGCGGCATAAGCAGCCGCTAAATTTTGCCTTGGCAAATTGGTGCTCCAACCGGCAGCGTAAGGCATGGCTCCAGAACCATTTAAACCTCTGATACCACATTGCTGCACGGAGTGATTTCCCTGACCTCTTGTAACACCACCCCAGTTATAATAAGGAGAGGTATTGGAATACTGAATTTCAAAAACGGATTCAGGGCCATTTTCACCTGTCGGTAAAAATATTGACCCAAAGTCTGACACTAAACTGAATGCATTGGGTGTAATAACATTTTCCAGCATGGCTGCCGCTGCATCAAATTTGTTTTGGTATAAATACACTTTACCGAGTAATGCCTGTGCTGCATATTTTGTAATTCTTCCTTTCTGTACTTGTATGGCAGGCAACACTGCTATAGCATCATTCAAATCTTTTTCAATTTGTGCATATACAGTTGCTTTAGGTGAACGCTGCAACGTTTTCGATTCTGCCAGGCCAAGTCTTTTATCAGCAAACAATGGAACATCTCCAAAAAACCGGACGAGGTGAAAATAATAGTAAGCCCGTAAAAAATATACTTCGCCATATAATGCATCTTTTCCGGCAAAATTTATTGTCTCCCCTGCAAGATTTGTTGTCTTGTACTGGTGCATATAGTTGGCCCGGTTAATTCCTTCGTAAGCGGCTTGCCACAGTTCGGTTAAGGTAGAATTATTAGGCGTATGTGTATAGTCATCTATCTGTTGCAACGACAAAACATCGGATGCATTTTCGCCGCCACTTACAGCATTGTCTGATGCAATGTCGCCAACAGGCACGGCCTGGTTAAGCCATTGTATTGGCGTATAAACGCTAATAGCCATTGTACGGTAATCACTTTCAGATTTCAAATAATCTGCCGCAGTAATTTTAAAATCTTCATGGGGGTCATAATCCAACCACTTTTTACAAGAGGTGAGCATGGTACATACCAGAACCAGGCTTAGTATTTTTGTATTTATGTTCTTCATTGTATTTTTTTTAAAATTTGAAGATTTATAATTTAATATCAACCCCGAAAGAATAGGTTCTTGCTTGCGGGTAAGCTCCACGGTCAATGCCGGTATCAAGTATTCCGCCTGCTATTTCAGGATCATAGCCGGAATATTTGGTTATGGTGAATGCATTTTTTACCTGCGCATAAATGCGTAATCTGCTAAACAGTTTTTTGGTAATGGTTGAAGGAAATGTATAACCCAGTTGTATGTTCTTTAATTTAATAAAAGAGCCATCCTCAACATACCTGTCAGATACACGGATATTGCTGTTGGCATCGGTAAAGGAATACCTTGGGTTTTTTGCATCATTGGTAGTTCCTGCACCTGTCCACCTCGCTAATATTCCCCTGTATTTATTGCTGTAGTTTGCATTTCTTTCATAGGCACTGTAGATATCGTTTCCCACGGAAGCATAAGTAAATGCATTGAAGTCAAAATTTTTATACTCCAGGTTCAGATTCCATCCCATAGTAAAATCTGGAAAAGGATCGCCGATTTTAGTTTGATCGGCTGCTGATATTTTACCGTCTCCATTCATATCTACAAAACGAATATCACCCGGTTGTGCACCTGTTTGAGTTGGAGCATCAGTAACTTCTTTTGGAGTTTGGAACAACCCTGCAGTCTTAAATCCATAAAAATAACCTGGTGTAAATCCTTTTTCAAACACTGTTACACTTTGAGATTGGCCGTTAAAATAAAATCCACCCAAAATTTTTGCTGTACCATCGCTATTGGTAGCCGTAACCAGGTTTGTAGCTGTCGTAAAAGTGACAGATGTATTTAATTTGACTGTATTCATTATTTTTTCTGTAAAGCTTAATGTCAGATCAACACCACTGCTTTTAGTAGAACCAATATTAGCAGTAGGAATAGGAGCAGTACCAAGGTATAAAGATGCAGAAGGTGTAAATAACAAGCCATCCACTTTTTTCTGAAAATAATCAACAGATAAAGAAAATTTATTTTTGAAAAAAGTCATATCAAATCCTGCATTCATTTGTAATTGCTTTTCCCATCTTAACCCATCATTAGCCGCAGAACCAACGGTTGCTCCCGGGTAAAATACATTGTTAAATGTATAGCCATTGCTGTTGGCAGTAGGGCCATAGCTGGAGCCACCTGTAACAATTTCAACAAGCTGTGGGTTCACATTTTCATTTCCAATAGACCCGTAGCTACCTCTTATCTTCAAGAAGTTGATGAAATTGGAATGAAAGAAATCTTCTTTAGAAGCCACCCATCCAAGAGAGCCGGAAAAGAAGTTTGCATATTTATTATCTTTTCCAAAAGCATAAGAACCATCACGGCGGCCTGTAAATGAAGCGAGGTATTTATCCTGGTAATCATAATTTATACGGCTAAAGAAAGATAAATTTCTTCTGAAATACTGGTAATAATAACCGGTGAGGGCATTGGTATTGGTAGCCGAATTGTTACCAACTGCTGCAGTAAAATCAGCAAACTCCCATGAGTTGAATGGCACATCCTGCCTGGTGGCACCTGCTGCATTACCTGAAATTTTGGCTACGGAAACGCCAAGAACTGTTTCGAAATTATGATCGGCTTTAACTTTAAAATTGTAGTTAGCAAACGACTCCCAGGTATAATTGAAATTGCTGGTTTTTTCATGAGCAACGCTGTTATGCCTTCCTGCAACAGCAGAGCCATTAGCATTCATTGAATTGTCGACATTTAAAGGGCCATAAAAAACAAGCGGTGAAAAACTTCTCGCATTACCATCATATTTTGTATAACCAAACCTTGTTGTCAGTTTCAGGTTTTTTATAACATCATACTGTAACTCGAATTTTCCATAAAGTTTGTTGCCAACATTTTTGTTATAAGTATTATCCAGTTTGGTTAGTGGATTAAATATCTCTGATAATAAAAGGTTGCTGAATCCATATTTTCCAACTGTATTTGGTACTGTATTAAGAACAGATACGGTAGGGTCAAAATTCAACGCACTGCCTATAACACTGTTAAATGAATTTTCCTGAACACCTTTTGAATCAAGAATAACTCCGGTAGTGTTTAAAATGAATTTTAATCTGGAAGTCAAATCAAAATTCAGGTTAGCAGTAAAGTTGCCCCTGCTGTACCTTGATTTATCATTTCCACCTACAATTCCACCCTGGTTCAAATAACCAGCAGAAAGGAAATAAGACATTTTTTCGCTACCGCCACGGGCAGCTATATTATGTGATTGCAAAGAAGCTCTGTGAAATATTTCTTTTTGCCAATCCGTACCAACACCTAATACAGACAGATTTGGGAAAATTACGTTTCCACCTGCTACGGTACTACCCTCATTAATCATTGCACCATATTCTGTTGCATTTAATACTCCTACCGTATTCAACACTTCCTGCACACCATAATTACTGCTGACAGATATATCCGTTTTTTGATTCTTTCTTCCTGATTTAGTTGTTACTACAATAACCCCATTACCTCCTTTTACACCATAAATAGCTGTTGTAGCTGCATCCTTTAATACGCTGATAGATTCAATATCCGCTGGATTTATTGAATTAAAATCTGTAAGTGATTGAGGTACTCCATCAATAATTACCACAGGGTCTGTACCAGAAAAAGAAGGGATGCCTCTTATTAAGACGGTGGGCTTGGAGCCCGGTGAACCATTTTGAATAACATTTACACCAGATGCTCTTCCCTGCAATGCATCTTCTGTTCTTACCGGCCTTAGTTTTTCAATATCAGCCTCTTTGATTGTTGAAATAGCACCGGATACTTTGGTTACCTTCTGGGTTCCATAACCAATTACAATTACATCAGCCAGTGTTGCAGTGGCACTTTCCTCCATTACTATGACCCCTAAATTAGTTTCGGCGGCTTTCACCTCTACAGTGTTCATTCCTGTATAACTAATAATAAGGATAGTTGCATTTGAAGGCACATTAATGGAAAAACTTCCATCCGTACCCGTAGAAGTAAATGTTTTATTACCTTTTACATTTACTGTAGCCCCAACCAAAGGCTCCCCGTTTATTTTATTAGTTACTTTCCCGGAAACCGGAAGATTTTGCCCCAAGGCCTGGTATATAATACCGCCTACAAGGAAATTTAAGCATAGCAGTGCTAGTTTTAGTTTCATATAACAATCGTTTTAAAATAAAAAGCAGAAAAAATCGATTTTCAAATATATCCTTCACCCCTACAATGTTCCAAAATAACCGCCCCATCATTACTACATCACAATGTATAAAGCATTGATTTTAATATGGTTTATACTACATCAATACTACATCAACAAACTTTTTATACATTCACATGCCATTTGATGGACAATTAAATGAAAAAACTGCTTCTATTTTTTTGTTTCCCTATTACAGTTTATAGTCAGAATACAATCGGCTTTCCTGATGTATTCAATTATTCCAAAGAGAATTACAATGCAGGGTTACAAAACTGGGATATAAAGCAGGACAAAAACGGAATAATATATGCAGCTAATAACGAGGGGTTGCTCAGCTTTGATGGCAGGTACTGGAACCTTTATCCGTTGCCTAATAAAACAATTGTGAGGTCAGTTGAAATAGGGCAAGATAACTGGATATATGCAGGCGGGCAGGATGAACTCGGATATTTTGCCCCGGCAAAAAATGGCCGTCTTGAATATCATTCTTTAACCGGGCTTATTCCGGTAAAAGACAAATCTTTTGGTGATGTTTGGGACATAGTTTCTTATAAAAAGAATATATTTTTTCGCTCCATTAATAAAATATTTCAACTATCCGGCGAAACCATTACCACTTATAATGCACCTGCCGAATGGACCTATCTGGGAACCTGCAATGGTTATCTGTTTGCACAGGATAAAAGAATGGGCCTGATGAGTTTTGATAATGCTGTTTGGGCTCCTTTGGCAATCAAAAATGAATTACCATATAACGATCCGGTAACAGCCATCTTGCCACTACCAAATGACAGTGCCGTTATTACTACCCTTAAAAACGGTATGTTCCTCTTTTCAAAGGAACATATTACCAAAATACAATCTCCCAATTCACTGTTGTTTGAAAATGAAAGAATCTATGCCGCCACTACCATTAATCAGGACTGGATAGCCCTGGCAACAAGCAATGGAGGTGTTTATATTACCGACTTACAAGAAAATATTATACAGCATTTTTCCGGAACTGAAGGCCTTCAGAATAATAATGTGCTGAGTATTTTTTTGGATAACCAGCATAATTTGTGGCTGGGGCTCGACAATGGGATTGATTTCATTGCTTATAATAGTTCCATCAAACACATTACTCCCCTTCTACAGGATGGTTCGGGATATACAGCACTTATTAATAATAATCATTTGTTTGCAGGAACTTCCACCGGACTGTACAGTGTTTTATTGCAAGAAGTAAAAGATTTAAGTTTCAGTAAAGGAACCTTTTTACCGGTTGCAGGTACCAAAGGCCAGGCATGGAGTTTAGCAGAAATTAATAACCAGGTACTTTTAGGACATCATGAAGGAGCTTTTATCATAAAAGACAATTCGGCCTTTCCTGTTTCTACGCAAACCGGATATTGGAATTTCAAACCGCTGACTTCCACATTTCCAACACCACAGATTGTAACAGGTAACTATAAAGGGTTACGATTTTTTGATTTTCTTAATCAGCAGTTCAAAGAATCTATTGACATACCGGGTTTCAATGAGTCTTCAAGATTTGTAGAAATAGACCAGAATGATAATATTTGGGTTTCACACCCTTATCATGGTGTATTTAAGATTGAGAAAAGTGAAACCGGCTCATACATTACAAATACGTATACAAATAACAAAGGATTGCCTTCATTGCTTAACAACCATGTTTATAAAATAAAAAACCAGGTAGTGGTTGCTACCGAAAAGGGGATATTCCTTTTCAATCAGCAAAAAGACAGTTTTGAGCCGGCACCCTTCTATCAAAAAATATTAGGTGACCAGGGTATACGTTACCTGAAAGAAGACCGGGAAGGCAACATATGGTTTATCCATGAAAAAACATTAGGTGTAATTGACCTGGCGGGCAAAGAACCTGTAGTCATATATCTTCCTGAGCTTAAAAATAAAATGCTGAGTGGATTTGAATTTATTTATCCGGTTGATGAAAACAATATTTTTTTAGGAGGAGAAAAGGGGTTTTACCATATTAATTACGAAAAATATAAAAAATCGTTACCCGAATTGAAAGTACAGGTAAGGACAGTGAGAATCATTAAAAATAAAGACAGTCTTTTGTTTGGGGGCTATTTCGGTAATGTGAATGAAAATCAGGCACAGAAAGAAAACGACATCCCGGAAATCGCCTATAACTGGAAAACAATTCATTTTGAGTTTTCCTCCTCTGTTTTTGGTTATCAAACCAATCTTGAATATAGCTACAGGCTAAGAGGCTTCGATGATAACTGGTTTGACTGGTCTAAACGTACAGATAAAGAATACACCAATTTACCGGCAGGCAATTATACATTCGAAGTAAAAGTCCGGAATAAACTGGGCAATGAATCGCCGGTATCATCTTACTCATTTAAAATACTCCCTCCCTGGTATCTAACCATCTGGGCAAAGGCTTTTTACTTCCTACTGCTTTGTACATTAGCGTATGCTCTTTACAAATGGCAAAGAAAAAAATTCATTGCCCAGGAACAAAAATTTGAAGAGGAACAGAATAAAATTAAATATGTACATGAGCTGGAAATAAGCAAAACGGAAAGTGAATTAGTAACATTAAGAAATGAAAATCTTGAAGCAGAGCTTAACTTCAAAAATTCAGAAATAGCCTCTTCCGCCATGCACCTTGTAAAGAAGGGAGAATTGCTCACAAAAATTAAAGGGGAACTGACGCAGGTAATAAAACGAATAGATAACGAGCCTGCCATTGCAGAATTGAAGAAAATGATAAAATCTCTCAGCGAAGATGATAATATAGATAAAGAGTGGGAAAATTTTACCAAACACTTTGACCGGGTGCACAGCGATTTTGTAGTTAAGCTCAAAGAAAAACATCCTGCTATCAGCGGAAATGAATTAAAACTATGTGCCTATTTACGGATGAATTTATCCACCAAAGAAATTGCACAGTTGATGAATATTTCAGTAAGAGGAGTTGAAATAAGCCGCTACCGGTTACGAAAGAAATTAGGCATTACATCTGAAACCAATCTTTTTAATTATTTAATCAATATTTAAATTTTATTAATGCCCGGATAAAACAATTGGCACCCTTAAATTATCATCTTTCTTAAAACTTCGTATCTTGTCATGTATTCGCTTATGAAAATATCCTTCCGCCAAATACTACTGACATTTACCTGCATTTTGCTTACCGTCATTGCTTCCTCTCAAAAAAAATCAGCATACGTTTCAGGAAAAGTGGTAGATGACAACGAAAATCCATTACCCAATGTTTCTATTGTCATTCTGGGACAATCAAAAGGCATCACTACAAACGACTCAGGGTATTTCAGAATAAAAGTAACCGCCGAAAAAGCATTCGCTTTAGTGTTTACTTACACAGGCCGCAAATCAGAACAGAAAAATTTTCTGCTCAATGAAAATGAAGAAGAAACAATTACTATCAGGTTAGAAAAAGGCTCAACAACCTTACAGGAAGTGGTTATAACGGACCAAAAAGACAGAAGAGAAGCCGGCCTGATACGGCCTAATCCGAAAACAATCCTTAATCTTCCCTCTGCTGTAACAGGTGTAGAAAGCCTGATCAAGATATTTGTCGGTTCAAATAATGAACTGACATCACAATACTCCGTCCGGGGTGGCAGCTATGATGAGAACCTTATTTATGTTAACGACTTTGAAATATTTCGTCCTTATCTTGTAAGAAGCGGACAACAGGAAGGATTAAGTTTTATTAACCCGGAGATGGTTCGCAATATTAATTTTTATACGGGTGGCTTTCCAGCTAAGTATGGAGATAAACTTAGCAGTGTACTGGATATTCAATATAAAAAACCCCGTCCGACCTGGCCATCCGGGCGGGCCAAAAGTTTCGGCGGCTCCGTATATGTAAGCATTCTGGAGCAGGGCTTACAACTTGAAGGCACAAATAAAAATTCAAAATTCTCTTATCTATTGGGGGTTCGTAACCGCAGTAACAGAAATTTATTAAGCCGGCAGGATACAAAAGGAAATTACGTTCCATCATCTGCCGATTTCCAGGCATTGCTCAATTACCAGTTCAGCCCCAAATGGCAGGCAGAACTCCTGAGCAATGTGTCGAAAACAAAATTTACACTGATACCAGAATCCAGCCAGTTAACTACTTCGGTTTTCTCCCCTTTATTTAGTGCCACCATAGGTGTTGACATTCAATTTGAAGGCCGGGAAAAAGACGAGTATCAAACAAATATGCTGGGGTTTTCAATAATCAACCAGGCCAGTAAAAAATTGAAATTAAAATGGATGGCTTCCCGGTTTGTTAATGATGAAAGGGAAAACGTTGACATCATCGGGGCATATTTATTTGGTGAAAGAGATTTTGATAAACGAAATGCTACGTATGGTTTAATTGTTAATCCGCTTGGCGCCGGTGTTTATCAAAACTTTGCCCGCAATACATTGAAAGTTGAGAACTGGAATGTTTCGCATAAAGGAAACTATGACCAGGGCCAACATGCTTTTCAATGGGGACTTGGTTATGATAAAACAAAAATTACAGACAAACTAAATGAATGGGAGTTTCAGGATTCTGCCGGTTATGCACTACCGTACCAGCCGAATTTGCTGCAGCTGAACAAAGTGATAAAATCAAACGCCAGCCTGGACATCAATAAATTTTCCGGCTACCTGCAGGATAATATTTTACTGGGTAAAGATTCAAGCCGTTCGGCCACACTTACAGCCGGAGTTCGTTTTAATTATAATTCACTGAACAAAGAGTTTCTGATTTCTCCCCGCATCGGGGCAAGTTGGAAGCCCCAATGGAAGAAAGACATCATCTTCAGGGCGGCGGCCGGGGCTTATCATCAGCCTCCCTTTTACCGGGAACTTAGAAGATACAATGGAACAGTCAACACTAATCTTAAATCGCAAAAAAGCTGGCAGGGTGTTGTTGGGTTTGATTATAATTTTATTGGTTTGGCCGACAGACCTATGCGATGGACAACCGAAGTCTATTATAAAAATATGACCGATGTAGTGCCGTATGATGTGGACAATGTACGGGTCCGGTATTTTGGTGACAATAATGCAAAAGCGTATGCGGCAGGCATTGAAATGGGGCTGCATGGAGAACTGGTGCCTGATGCTGAAAGCTGGATAAGCCTTGGTATTATGAAAACTGCTGAAAATATTAACGGTGACAATTACTATCGCTATAAAAATGCAGCGGGAGAATTTATTACTTCGAGGAGTGCCGATCAGGTAGTAGTGGACAGTGTAAACTACGATGTAGGCTGGTTGCGCCGCCCTTCTGACCGTCGCATCACCTTCGGTATGTACTTCCAGGATTACCTGCCGACTAATAAAAATTTTAAAATGTTTCTGAATTTATTGTATGGCAGCAACCTGCCGTATAATATTCCCAATGCTGTCAGGTATCGTAATGCTGCCGTAATAGAACCGTATATCCGTTGCGATATTGGATTCAGTGCTTTGCTGATGGATGATGACAGGAGCAAGCGCCGCAGTCACTCACCTTTCCGCAACTTTGATAATATCTGGGCCAGTCTTGAAGTTTTCAATATCATCGACCGGGCCAATACCATTTCTTATCTCTTTATCAAAGATTTTTCCAACACGGTTTATTTATTACCCAACCGGTTAACACCGAGATTGCTGAATTTTAAGATTGTAGCGAGGTGGTGAGATCCTGACAGCCTGTACAGCTTATTTCAGGGCAGTCTCTCTCAAACCACTACTTGTAAAAATTTTTTAGCCCAGCTCCATAAGATTACAATCGCTTAACGACTGATATTTATTATATTCTACCTATTTTCTCACAAATCAACAAACAATCTAACCATGAAAAGTATTCGTATTATTATTAATACCATTAAGCAGCTTTCCAATATAACGGCCCTATAAATAACGACCATTCCTTGCCTTTAAAAATGCATTTTTTCGGAAGGCAATGTGCCCGGTCTTGGTTGGATAGATGCAACAGTTGTAAAGTTCAGGGTAAATGATAAGTTGAAATATAAAATCCCGCACATCGGATGGAGCCATACTATAGCACATAAAAAAAGCATCCTTCAGAAAAATATTCCTGATTTAACTGAATTCTATTTTATTCATTCCTATCATTTACTATTTACTGATAAAAGTGACATTCTAAGCGAAACTATGTATGAAAATAAATTTCCGTCAGCTATAGAAAAGGAAAACATCTTTGGGGTACAATTTCATCCCGAAAAAAGCCATAAAGCAGGAGCTGTTTTACTTGAAAACTTTATCAGCTTTTAATGTACAGGCCCAGGTTAATACCGGTATTGCTCCTGATGAATAAGGGGTTGGTGAAATCAAAAGAATTTACCAACTTCCGGTATATTGGGGATCCTATTAATGCCGTAAGTATTTTTAATGACTTACAGGTGGATGAATTATTTTTTTTAGACATAACAGCGACCCGGGAAAACAGGCTTATATCATTAGACTTTGTAAGAAATATTGGTGAGGAAGCCCACATGCCATTTGCGGTGGATGGTGGTATTAAAAATATTCAACAAATCAGACAACTTATCAGTGCAGGGGCCGAAAGAGTTGTCATAAATACAAGTGCAGGCTTGCGGCCGGATTTTATTAAAGAAGCGTCAGATAATTTTGGTTCCACTACTATTGTAGTGTGTATTGATGTAAAAAAAGATTTCTGGAAAAATGAAAAAGTGTGGATAAGCAATGGCAGCAAATCTCTCCCCTACGGCCCTGTCGAATACGCACAACTCATGGAAACCAACGGTGCCGGCGAGATCATCATCCAATCTATTAATAACGATGGCATGATGAATGGATATGATATTGATTTAATACAGAAAATTTCTGAAGCTGTCAATATCCCGGTAGTAGCGTTGGGTGGAGCCGGTAATATACAGCATATGCAACAGGCATTTATAAAAGGGCATGCTAATGGTTTAGCAGCTGGAAGCATGTTTATATACCAGGGAGCAAAACAGGGTGTTTTAATAAATTATCCTCGAAATTCAAGTATTAACTTCACCCAGTGGCAATAAATAAAAGTACATACCAGCAATGTTTACGTTGTGTAATGGACACCAGCGATCCAGAAATTAAATTTGATTTACAGGGTTATTGCAATCACTGTACTAATTTTTTTGAAAAAACTTCCAGGGGATATTATCTCGGGCCGGAAACTGACAAGCGACTGGAGAAAATAATTAAAAAAATAAAACAGAAAGGCAGGAATAGGGAATACGATTGTGTATCAGGTATCAGCGGGGGAATTGATAGTGGATACGTCGCTTACTTGCTGAAAAAATGGGGACTAAGAGTCTTATTGGTTCATTTAGATAATGGATGGAATTCAGAAATGGCGGTAAACAATATAAGATCAGTCGCTGAAAAATCCGGGTTTGACTATCAAAGTTATGTGCTGGATTGGGAAGAATTCCGGGACTTGCAATTATCTTTTTTAAAAGCATCGGTCATTGAAGCAGAAACACCCACGGATATCGCCATTAGTGGTTCTCTTCATGAAATGGCCGCCAGGCATCGTGTCAAATATATCATCAGCGGTGGCAATATTGCAACAGAAGGAATTTTGCCCCGCCTGTGGCACTATGATGCAAAAGATACCCGGTATTTAAAAGCTATTCAAAAAAAGTTCGGGAGCGTCAAGCTTAAGGTGTTTCCGACATTCGGGTATTGGAGAGAAATCTATTACAAGTTTATAAAAGGGATTCACTATGTTTATGTCTTAAATCTTATCCCCTATTCCAAAGAGAATGCGGTGCAAATACTTGAAAAAGAATTCAATTGGAAAAAATATGGAGGCAAACATCATGAATCAAAATTCACCGCTTTTGTTCAGTCGTATTTATTGCCGGTAAAATTTGATCTTGATTATCGCAGGGCAACTCTATCTACTCAAATTTGTACAGGCGAAATTACAAGAGAAAAGGCCTTAGAGGAACTTTGTCATCTTCCTTATAATCCCGAAACTGTGAAATATGATATTGAATATGTCTGCAAAAAATTAAATATTCCCATAACTGAGTTTGAATCCATTTTACAAGACCCCCCGAAAACATACAGAGATTATCCTAATAATGAGAAAAAACTGAATTTTATATACAGGATTTACAATCGTTTCTTTTCGAAAAAAAATTGAATCTTCCTCAAAACCAGTTCCCTTCTTTCTATCCTATGTCGTAATACCAATTTTAAACTGTACAGGGTTTCGTTTGCTTGTCAAGCTAAAAAAGAGAAAGTACATCGTTCAAAAAAAACATATTATCTCCAGGCATTTCTGAACCTGTCCCATGTCGTCAGTCCAATC
>JBKJIX010000101.1:0-8043 GCA_046598205.1 Chitinophagaceae bacterium | reverse complement strand
AATGGCTGGTATAAATATCGGATGCCATATTTCTTATTCCATGTTAAGGGCATTACTGCTTCGTAGTCATTCTCCGAATGGAGTCCTTTGGACAGTACTAAAGCATCCCAGTGCTTTGCCATGTGATCGAGATAAAAGGAATAGGCATAAATCAAACCATTGCTTGCTGTTTCAATGCATGCATCCCATTTGGTTTTATCAATTTCACTGTGTGTAAGGTATTGTATGTTAGAGGGGCCGCTCATTAAAAATTAAAATTGCGGTCAATTTTCCGGAAACTGAAATTGGAGATATCAATCGAAAATGAAATCTTTTTCCAGAACCTTTCTTTTTTAGCTATGGTTGATTTAAAGTAGTCTCCATAAACACTGCTGTAAATAAGCGGTATATAAATATTGACGGTCTCTTTTAGCAATGGAATATGGATACCGGCATCAAAAAGAAAACGGTCTGTTTCAGCTTTTTGTTTCCATGCTTCAGCATACGTACCAATATCAAAGAAAAATTTTAGTGGAATTTTTATTGGTAATAAACTTAATGGATTAATACCGGAAGGAATCGTTGTACTGAAGTTTGCCGCTATCAACCAGTCATCGGTTTTAGCTACTTTGGATGCCAGTAAATCAGTTCTTACTTTAAATGCACCATCCCGTACCATTATTTGCTGGCTGGCTAATCCCTCAAACTTATTCCTCCCTGCAAAATAATCACTGTAAGTATAGTCTTCATATCCATCAGCCCCTGTCATATTCAGATGATAACGGTCTGTAGCAAATTGTTTGGTGATTGTACGGGAACCGGTATAAAAGAATTTGCCACCAAATAAACGAACATCCAGCCCGCCACCTTTTGGATAGTTGAAGAAATATTTGCCGGTAAAAGCGGCACGGGCAAAATACTTTCCCTGTTCTATTTTTAGTTCTCCGCTATAAGGATAAAGTACCCGGTTGTTTTCAATCACCAATCGCAGTTGGTTTAAGGTTCTGTTTTCACGGATAGTTCTGTACCTGCTGGTGATAGTAGTATCGGGTCTTGGTGGAGTGATGACGGTGTCATTGTAGAAACGAAGACCGTCTTCGCCAATAAGGAATGATTTGAATTGAATAAAACGATTAAAATTGCTGCGAGGATCTTTTTCTTTAAAAGTGAATTTAATGCCCGGCACTATTTTGCTGAACCCAAGAAAAGTTTTTTTACCATCATTATCAGTAAACTGATCGGCAGTGAAAGTTGCGCCACTCACACCAATATCAATACTTTTAAAGGCAGTATTAGGATAAAAACTATAGGAGGCAAACCCAAGTCCGGTTAGTTTTTTTGAACCAGTAGCATACATAGGAGCTAACAGAAATTGAAAGTTGGGCGGAGGAAGTTTCATATTGGTAACAAATGCACCAAACATTATTTTGTCATAGCTGTTGGCACCAATAGCCGGGCCAATCAGTATCAAATCTTTTGTTGGCATTTTTAAATAATCAGCCAACGGTTTTGGGTTTATCAGCAATGCCGTTTTTGTTCCTGTTCGCTGTTGGTTGGGTAATGTTCCTGTTTTGCTTAAATAAGAAAAAACAGTATCAAGATTTTTGCCACTACTTTCTTCGATTGTTTTCTTAAAATCTTCCGGCTGCGGATGTTTAAATTGCCAGCGACGGTAATACTCCTGCATAGCTTTGTTGAAAACATTAGTACCCAGTTCTGATTCTAAGTACCGTAGCCACTCAGCAGTTTTATAATACGCCACAAGCCCATAATTGGCCTCGCTGTATTTTTCTGATGATAGTTCAATTGGCTGATCTGTTTTAGTAACAGCTTTTGATTCAAATGCAAGTCTTTCTAATTGCGACTGCTTTCCATATTTAGTGTTGCTATACTTTGCATCGTAGTAACTGTTCATACCTTCATCCATCCAGGGATGCTCTCTTTCATTGCTGGCAAGAATTCCGTAAAACCAGTTATGTCCTATTTCATGAGTAATGGTATTATCTAATGATTTAGCATCGCCTCCGGGGGAAATGACAGTGATAGTCGGATACTCCATACCACCACCAAAACTTTCGGGGCCTTGTACCACTTGTACTATACTGTATGGATATTCTCCAACCAATGAAGAATAATGCCTGACAGCATCTTTCGAATATTTCACACTATTATTCCAATGTTTACTTAGTTGCGATGTATAATAAGTAAAAACCTCAATCGTTTTGCCGGAAGCAAGCCGGCAGGTATCATAATTTACAACAAAACGTTTATCGGCGAACCAGGCAAAATCATGAATATTGTTTTGTTTGTATTGTAGTGTTTTACTCTGGCTAGATGATTCTGGAAAAAGCTGGTAGCTCGTTTTTAATTGTCCACCAATTGTTTTCGTTTTGCTTTTTACAGGTTCCCAGGTAAAAGATGCCCTGGACTTTAACCACTCTTTTTCATCATTGTTTTGTAATTCACCTGTGGCCGCTACCACATAGTTTTTAGGAACAGTGATGCTGACATCAAATGTTCCAAATTCACTGTAAAATTCTCCCTGGTCAAGATAAGGCATCGGATGCCAGCCTTTGCTATCGTACACTGCTGGTTTAGGATACCATTGAGTAGCCTGGTAGCTTTGTCCATCATGCCCGCCTCTTGAAAAATTGTAAGGAAGTTTTACATGAAAGGGGGTGGTGATATTTATTTTTCGTGAAGGGGGGAGAGGTGTTGGTAAAACAATTTTTACAATATCAATATGCTGCGGATGGTCTTCTACCGTTGCTGTTATATTATTTACTTTAAAATCAAGCCGGTTGATGTAGCCTTTATCTTCTTTATTAGAAAAATAAAACTTGGTGCTGCCGTTTTCCAGCATCTGATCAGTAAAGGCTGTTTTGTCATTCTTGTAAGCATTGGGCCATAGATGAAACCAGATGAACTTCAGTGTATCGGGTGAGTTGTTGGTGTATTCAATTTTTTCAAAACCATCTAATGTATGTTCCTTGTCATTCAGAGAAACATCAATGGTGTAGTTAGCTTGTTGTTGCCAATAGCTTTGCTGAGGATAAGCTATTGCAACTACAAAGAAAGAAAACAGGGTAAATAAGAGTTTTTTCACCAGGATTTGTTTTATCAAAAATAAGAACTGAAATTGGATATAAAAAGGGAGATAAATGCGACTAAAAGGGTTATTTATTATGTGCTTTTTTGTGAATAATGGCTTAAAAGCTCAACGTTTAGATATTGGAATAAATCTTGGTCGGTTTTATTCTATATATAAATTTACTGATTACGGAACTGGTTTTCGAAATCCTTCATCTTCGCAATATAGTTTTTTCCCTTCAGTTGTTTTTAATAAAAAATATTCAAGATTGGTTTCTGCTGAGATGAAGGCTTCGTTTATTGTTAACCAGCAATATATTAGCACAAGGCTTTATGGCCCCAATTTTTATTCTATTATGAATGGAGGCAATTTTTCCTTAACAATGAATTATTCATTAATTCAAACAGATAAAATTGAATGCAGGCTTAAGGCCGGCCTGGGCCTCGGGCTGATACCTGATATGTATAAAGCAGAATTTGTGGAATTATATTATCTTGACCCCTTGTATGATTCAATTTCACGGGGAGAAATAAAACGGGATTTCACACCGCTTTTTCCTACGATTAGTACTGGACTAGATTTCTCTTATAAAATTGCAAAGCGAATTAAACTTTTAATAGCTGCTAATTACCAAAAAGGATTTTTGAGAATAACTGAATACGATATTTACTATAATGATGGTAGTGGCAACAATGATCAAAGGGCAAAACAATGGGGCACTGGAGATTTTTATGGAGTGCAATTAGGAATAAGATATGCGTTGAGAGATGAAAATGGCAACAAGTATGTCAATAAGAAAAATAAATAAATATAACTTTCTATTTTCCCTTCCCCTTAAATATTATCCTCAATGTATGAATCATAATCTTGAAGTCAAGGGCAAGTGAAATGTTCTCAATATAAAGCAGGTCAAATTTGCTTCGCTCCAGCATTTCATCTACATTTTCTGCATAGCCAAACTGTACCATACCCCAACTGGTAAGTCCTGGTTTCACTTTCAGCAAATATTTATAATATGGGTTGCGGGAAATAATCTGGTCAATATAGAAACGCCGTTCAGGCCGTGGGCCTACCAGGCTCATTTCGCCAATAAGAATATTCCAAAGCTGCGGCAGTTCATCAATGCGCCACTTACGCATCGTTTTACCCCATTTGGTAATGCGGGGGTCGTTGTCAGAAGATAAGGCCGGTCCTCCCTTTTCTGCTTCTCTTATCATGGATCGGAATTTGTACATCCTGAAAGGCTTGCCTTTATAACCAATTCTTTCTTGGGAAAAAAATATAGATCCTTTGGAAGAAAACTTTACTCTCAACGCTGCATACAACATTAATGGCGATAGCAGTAAAGACCCAAATAAGGAAACGAACACATCTATTAACCGTTTGATATTTTGCTGCCATTCAGGCATCAATCCGGTTTGCAGATCAATTAATGCAGCACCCATTACATTACTCGTCTTTACTGAACCGGAAAGAATATCTAATGTGTTCGGTTGAATTTTTATTTCTACATCTTTTTCACTAAGGCGGTTGATGATGTTTTCCAGTAATGATTGCTCCGATTTTTCGAGGGCCAGTACTACTAAACGGATACCATTTGCTTCGATAATATTTTCAAGGTTATTTACCACACCAAGTTTGGGAATAAGTTTGTTAATGCTCTCCTTACCGTTACTATCAGGAGTGGCAAATCCTGCATAGCGGTAACCACCGTCATGCAGGTTTTTTTCTGTTTCTTTATAAATGCGGATGGCGGTTTCCTGGCTTCCCACCATTAATGTATTGAAGTACACCTTTCCTGTCAGCAGCTGGCGTTTCACTTTGTTAAGTAATAGTCCCCTTCCCCAGAATGTAAAGATGAAATGAACGGCAAACAGGCACAGCAATGCCAGGTAGTAGTAGGAATAATTAGTCTGCACATCATCAAGAATGAAGACAAAAAAAAGAACAATGCAGCCAATCAGGCTGCAAACAAAAGTGCTGGTAAATTCAAACAACCTTGATTTTTTATATAACCCCCGGTATGCACCTACCAGAGTATATAATGCCAGCCATCCAAGGGGAATAAATAATATGCCCAACCAGAATTTATTATTGAGCATAAACTGGCTGCCGTCTGTAATCGTTTCTTTCAGCAACCATTTTCGTATAAAAAAGAAAGAAGCCCATGCCAGTGATGCGGTAATGAAATCTATCACCACATACCATACAATGGATATTTGTTTACCGGACTTCATCAATGGGTAATAACATTATTGCCAATCTTCTCTAATATCTGGTGGGCCACATCCATCGCCATCAGACCATCCATTTCCGATACAACAGTTCTGGTGTTATTGATAATAGCATCTTTAAATTCTTCCAATTCCTTCTTGATAGCATTCACTTCAGGCACTATTGGATTTGCCATTGCAATTGTTTTTTTACCAGAGGGAGTTTCAATATCAAATGCAAATACATTAGCATCCTGTGGCTCTTTCAGCTTAATGATTTCTGTTTTTTTATTCAGGAAGTCAATGCCGATATAGGAGTCCTTTTGAAACAGGCGAATCTTACGCATCTTCTTCATAGAAATGCGGCTGCTGGTAAGGTTGGCAACACAGCCATTATCAAATTCAATACGAACGTTGGCAATGTCAGGTGTTTCTGTCATTACACCTACACCGCTGGCATAGATGTTTTTTACATCACTTTTTACAATGCTCAGTATAATATCAATATCATGAATCATTAAATCAAGTATCACACTTACTTCTGTTCCTCTTGGATTGAATTGTGCGAGACGATGCACTTCAATGAACATCGGGTTCAGTGGCATATCTTTTATGGCAAGAAAAGCCGGGTTAAATCGTTCCACATGGCCCACCTGGAATTTAATGCCTGATTCTTTAGCCAGTTTTACCAACTGCCTGGCTTCTTCCATCGTGTTGGCTAATGGTTTTTCTACAAAAACATGTTTCCCTTTTTTAATAGCTTTTTCACACCATTCAAAATGGTAGTTGGTAGGAGCTACTACATCAATTGCATCGGAGGCCTCCATCAATGCATCGGCATCCAAGAAACGGGGTAGTTGATATTTCTCAGCAACTTCTTTTGCCGTATCATCATTTGGGTCATAAAAGCCGATAAGTTCTGTTCCGGGTATTTCTTTCCAATTATTCAGGTGAAATTTTCCTAAATGTCCAACACCAAAAACGCCAATCTTTAGCATAACAATTTATTAATACTCAAAGATAAGGTTGGCTAACGGAGATGCGAGAGAGTTTTAAACAAATTGCTTAATTCAGTACAGCCGACCTGTGATATAAGAAGGGTGATAGACAAACAAACAGGTGCCGTTTTTAATGGTATTAATAATAGGCCTGCTTATTTCTACAGGAACAGCCGGGCAACCCTGGCTTCGGCCAATGTAACCCTGTGAGTTTACATACTCATTGCAAACATAGCTGGCACCATGTATAACAATACCTCTTTCAAACGCATTGTCATTAATGCCTCTTTCAAGACCTTCTAATTTTAAGGAGTAGCCATTTTTGCCTTCGTAGGTTTCTTTCGTCATATAAAAACCAGGGCTACTTTTATATGATTCATTCTGGTTGGAAAAAGAAGTAGCTACTTCACGGCCAGTATTTCTACCATGCGCCACTAAAGTGTTGAACAGAACTTTGTAATTCTTTAAATCCAGTACGAACAACCTTTTTTGACTACTTGGTTGGCTAAAGTCAATGATGGAAATAATTGAATTATTCAGCAACTTACCTTCGTCCATTAATTTTTGTAATCCTTGTTTTGCAAAATCAAATGCTTGTCTGCTGAGTCCTTTCAGATTCAGATGCAAACTGTCATATACAGATTTCAAAACAGGAACTACCGGGTCAGCATTCACAGTGGTTTTTGTAGTTGAATCAGCCGAAGGATGAAAAAATATTTTTGTACCTGTTGCGGATTTTGCGAATGCAAACGGCAGATGCAGAATAGTGATTACAAATGATGATACGATTAGATAGAAACCTTTGAACTTTTTCTTCATTGCTACTTTTTAAACCTCGTCAGCCGAGCAGATAAACATTAACCAATTAAAACCAGTAACCAATAACGCAGTAAGGCCGTTAGTGTTTTACTTTAAGCCGCTTTTATTGTTAAACTAATGCCAATAAAAATGCCCGCAAGAAAGTATCTTCTCAACGGGCAGTTATTTAGATTATTTGGTTGCAGTAAAATGACAGCAAATCAAAAGTCATTTTATTAAAGCGGACCGGACGGGACTAACACCATTCGCTGAAAGCCTTACCGGATATACTTTTCAAAAAATATCTAATCTTTGGTCTCGATTTAGTCTCTATTAAAATGAACTATTGCTTTTAAGCTATTCCATCAAATGCTTTGCAAAAATAACTCATTCTAATTATATTTTAGCTTTTTTTCAACCTCAGTAAAAGGTAAACCCATGTAGCTGCAAAACTCGTCAATTGTAACAAGTTGGTGTTCCTGTTTGCTGAATTTGATTTTAATCTTCCTAATAATATCTCTGCCCCAGCGTTCGCTTTTTCCAGTAACAATCTGAACATCTTTTGGGTAAATACACATTCTTTCCATTTTATCAATGATTTAATACATTATCCATACTTCGGCTATACTTGAGACCTGAAGCATCCATGCACAAATTTACTACATTATTTAGTTGGAATAAATGGTGACCGGTGGAAATATCGGCAGGAAATGGATAGAACGGAAGTGCATGTTTGGCAAAGGTTGAGAGTGATAATAATTTTACGCTGACTTATAAAAATTGTTACTAACTCAATAAATATTTTCCAATGGCAAAGCAAAAAGGAATAATCAAATTAGATGGCACTATCGGTGGTATTACTTTCTACAAATCTCAGGACGGATACCTCGCAAGAGAAAAAGGTGGTGTGTCGGGTGACCGTATCGCCAATGACCCTAACTTTCAAAGGACCCGTGAAAACGGA
>JBKJIX010000147.1:0-44626 GCA_046598205.1 Chitinophagaceae bacterium | reverse complement strand
GCCTACTGGGCCAGCACCAGGACCACCTACGATGGTTGTACCCGGAGCCGGTGATTGTACGCTGCTCAGCATTGGTGTGCAATCTGTATAAGTAACCAGTCCACGATAGTCTGGTAACGGTACCTGGCAGTTCATTCCTGCTCCTACATCTAATGTCTGTGGACCAGGATTGCCAAGTGTTGGTGGTGTATTATCTACTATTGTAATTATCTGTGTGAATATGGCTGACATATTACCACACTGATCCGTTGTTGTAAACGTATTGGTATAAGTTCCTGCTGTAGTACAGGTACCAGGATTTGATTGCGCAAATGGACCAGATGTTTTTACCCTGTTAGCTGTTAAGGTTGCTAATGGAGTACAAAGGTCTGAAGGAATTGGAACAAAAGCCTGCGCTGCTGCTAACTGAGCATTAAACGCTGCTGAATTATTAGTACACTGTATAGTTGTGTTCAATGTGCCGGCTGCTGTTGTCCAGGTTGGAACACCTGTATCTACTATTGTTATTGTTTGTGTTACGGTTGCTGCTGCGCCGCATGGCTCGGTAGCTGTAAAGACAGTTACTAATGTACCTGTTTTACCCGCAGCATAAGCACCTGTGTAACCGCATGATGGTGTGTACACTTCTGGTCCTTCAGTAACAACCGGTGCACCACCACAGTTGGTATTGCTATACGTTGGAACAAAAGCCCTTGCTGCTGCTATACCTGCTGCATCACTGCACTCAAAGGTACCACTGCCGTTACCACTTGTAAGTACTGGAGCCGTAGCGTCCTGAACAGTTACTGTTTGAGTTACTGGAGTACCTACACAACCCAGAGGACCAGGTCCTACAGGAGTGAACGTAAACGTAATCGGGTTGTTAATTGCCATAGCACAAGAAAGACCAAGGGTAGTATTTACAGCACCCGGGCCGAAGGCCACGTTATTGGCACTGCCTAATATCGCATTTGTATTATCTCTTGCTACCCAATTAAATACTGAACCTGGAACCAGGTTCGGGTTAGCTACATCAAAGATGATTGCTGTACCAGGACAAATATCGCCCGGGGCATTTACCCTTGTTGCTGTTATAGTCGGTACAGGATAAACGATGATATCCATGAAACCAGTTAATGGAGTCACCACCGGACAACCATTAGCATCAACTAATGCAGTGGTTGGGCTAAGCCATGATACACGATAAATTGTTGTATTGGAACTTGTGTTTGTTAAATTACCCGCAGGGATGTTTACTGATGACGGACCATTTACTGTAGCTATCCAGTTAAACGGACTGGTAGCAATACCTGATCCACTTAATACTGATATCGAAAACTGACCATTGAAGTTAGGAGTGCCTGATAAGTTAACATTTACTGTGGCTCCCTGGCCTGCACAGATGGATGCATTCGCACCTGTAATTGTGCCATTAACACTCGGATTTACTAATACTATAATTGTATACGGCGCACCCGGACAACCCAAGCCTGAGGTTGGCGTAACGATATACTCTACCGTTCCTGATCCCGGACCAGGATTACTCAATACCTGGCTGATCGTTGAACCGGCTCCTGCACTGGCACCTGTTACTCCGCCTGTTATTGTACCTATCACCCAAGTAAACGTATTCACCGGCGGTGTACTCGCCGTTAAGGCTATATTGGTATTGGTATTGTTACAGATCGTCTTTGACGGTGCTGTTGTTACTACAGGTGTTGGATTGACGGTAATGGTAAATGCTTTAGAGCTACCTGTACATACTCCTGCAAATGCTACTTCCCCAAAACCAGTTTGACCCACATCTCCATAATTGTTTACTATGTTAAATCTGATATGTGAAGCAGAAACAGGTGCAAAGCCAAAAGTTTCAGGCCCGGAAGTATTGCCAGTAACCTGAGCAAATACGGAAGGAGCTCCCGGAAGAGGAATAAAGCTTACTCCATCTGTTGAATATTGAATGGAAACATTCCTGATTCCTGTACTTCCTAATGCTCCCGGACCCCCATTATTCTGATTCCAGAAAGCAAAGCCGCCTACTGTTTGAAGTCCTCCCAGGTTGAAAGTGACAAAGCCTGATAAGGTACCAGTGTTGCTCACCCAGGAATTAGTCGAGATTGTAGCTGCATGAGTGGCTGTAAGAGATGGGAATGCCGAAAGTCCTGCACCATTTATCGTATTGGTCAATGACGTTCCAAAACCACTTCCCATATTGGTGGAAGCGGAGACAGGAATTATTGGATTACTTAAAATCCTTGGTGTAACTGTAATTGTTGCTACTACCGATGCGTTAGTAGGATTGGTAGCAACAAAAGACGGAATTGATCCATTACCGCTGGCTGCCAGACCTATAGATGTATTATTATTAGTCCAGTTAAAGAAAGTACCCGGTACAGAACCGGTAAAAGTAACCGCAGTAGTAGGAGCATTGTTACACACAGATTGGTTGGCCGGTTGGTTCACATCGGGTACCGGATTTACCGTTACCACTTGCGATACAGACTGCGTACATCCCGGATCAGCCGCACCAAATGCTTTAGGCACTCCGCCATTTACTGTATAAACAACAGTATGATTACCTACACCTAAAACTGCCGGATTAAATTGTGTAGCCGGATTACCATTTACAGTAAACGACTGGCTTACGATATTGGCATCACCCGGTGTACCTGTCAACGTTACTGCCGCATCATTGGCACAATAGGTAGCTGCCAGTCCCGTAATCGCAGGATTCGGATAAGCACAAGTATTACTAATACTCAGCGTTGTTCCTCTTCCATTGGTAACTGAAATGCTATAACCAATTGCATCTATATGTCTTCCTGATAACAGGTAGATACCACTGCCTGCTGGTGTTTCAATCATCGTAGTACCAACTGTAATTGGTATCGGCGCCGCAGGTGGTGCAGGGCTGCCTGTTGTATATAATCCTGTTACTGCTGTCACCGTCCAGGTATCACCAGTAGTGCCATCTACCCGAACTGTCTCCTGGAACTGGCCATTGGTTGATGTCGTCGCATTATTTAAACAAGTACATGGATCCGTTATACTTGGTGCACAATTGACAACAACTACAGTTGCAGTTGCAGACGGACGACAAGTTACATCAGCAGGAGTTGGTGATAACACTGCATATATGTAATAGGTACCGGCTGTAGCAAATGATGTAGTTGCAGCAGCAGTAGTTCCACCACCACCAAGGCTTCCATTAGGAATAGTAGTGATAACAGTACCGCCTGTATAAGGAGTAGCAGTTGATGCTGCAAAGTACTTGAACTGGATTCCATAAGGCCCCACTGCCATATCGGTAAGACCTGAAGCATTCAGGTTTATAGTTGAGTTTTGACAAATGGGTGATGGAGTTGCCGTAAGTGTTGGAATTGTTGGGCACAAACATTTAATCTGGAAAGTTTGTGATGCTGCACTTGTTACCTCTGAATCGAAGAGGATATAATAAGTGGTTCCGGCTGTCAACGGGCCAAACGTATTTGATTCAGGGCTGTTGGCATCACCTATACATATCCAACCAGTAGCATTACAACCTACACTGGCAGCTTTATAAAAATAATCACCAAAGCCGCCGCTGGCAGCAGTTATCTGAAGAGTGTAAACACCGCTTGTAGTTGGTGTAAAGCTGTAAATAAATTCCCTTCCGGGAGTAGTGAAACCACATGTGTTAGGACTCCATATACCAGCATCAGATGTAGTTACTGTTACAGACGTTCCGCAAGTAATGGTTGTTATACTCAAACAAGGATCATAGAAAGCATTACCCTGTATGGCATAATCAAAAGTAGCTTCATCGCAATCGTTGCTCACCACATTTACTGTTGCTGTTTTAACGCCGGTAGGGCCAACAGGAGTAAACGTAACAACAAATGTGGTTGATCCGGCTGCAGGGATTGATGCCGGTAAAGCGATACCGCTGAGTGCAAACATAGCAGCATTTGCACCCGTAATAGTGATAGCTCCTGCAGCAATCGTAAGAGGAGCTGTTCCTGTATTTTGAATTGTATAAGTACGGGCAAGATTTTGAGTTATTGCCACAGAACCAAAGTCAGTATGATCTGCAAGAGCAGGAGTAGCATCACCATCAATAATAGTTACAGCATTTCCTTGAATGTTTATCTCAGGATCTACACCTGTACCCTGAATAGCAAAATCATAAGTTGCCTCATCGCAATCGTTATTAGTGAATGTAACTATTGCACTTCTTAATCCGGCAACAGTTGGATTAAAGGTAACCTGGAAAGTTGTTGAACCTGCAGGTGCAACTGGAGATGTTGGATTTGCAGTAACACTAAAGTCACCAGGATTAGCACCGCTAAGTGTTGGATTGGTTAATGTTAAGTCTGAATTTCCTGTATTCTGAATGGTAAACGTTCTCACTATTGTTCCTGAACAAACACTCTGGTTGCCAAAATCTGTATGATCAGTAAGTGATGGTGTTGCATCCCCATCAACGATAGTAACACTATTACCCTGTACATTTATTTCAGGGTCAACACCTGTACCCTGCACAGCAAAATCATAGGTTGCTTCATCACAATCGTTATTAGTGAAGCTAACTGTTGCACTTCTTACACCAGGTGCCGATGGATTAAATGTTACCTGTAATGTGGTGGAACCTGCCCCGGCAACCGGTGATGATGGTGTAGCTGTTACTGTAAAATCTGCTGCATGTGTACCACTGATTGTTGGAGTTGCCAGTGTTAGGTTAGCAGTTCCGGTATTCTGAATAGTAAACGTTCTTATTACAGTTCCTGCACAAACACCCTGGCTGCCAAAATCAGTATGATCAGTCAGTGATGGTGTTGCATCACCATCTACAATCGTTACGCTATTGCCCTGAACATTAACCTCAGGATCAACACCGGTTCCCTGTACAGCAAAATCGTAAGGGTTTTCATCACAATCGTTGTTTACAATATTTACTATAGCTGTTTTTAAACCAAAAGATGCAGGATCGAAGGTAACAGTGAATGTAGCGGAAGATGCCGGAATAATAGTTGCTGGTAAAGCGAGGCCGCCAATCGTAAACATAGCTGCATCTGCACCAGTTACAGTTATTGAACCCAAAGGAAGTACAATGTTTCTAGTGCCTGTATTCTGAACGGTGAAAGTCCGAACTACCGTTCCAGTACAAACATTCACACTACCAAAGTCGGTATGGTTGGATAATAATGGCCCGGTAAAGCCATCTGCAATACTAACACTGTTACCCTGGAGATTGATCTCCGCTAAACAGGCGCAAGCATTGCTGTGTGCACCTAAGTTAGCAATATCGTCAATGGCGAACCCATCCCACTCGATACTTGGATCAAATACATCTGCTCCGTTTGCATCTCCTTTGTTAATTGCAAATTTGCGGCGTATTGTATTATCAGCCGTAGAAGTAAGACCAGTACCCCATTGTGTTACTGGGTCAACACCAATCTGACCAATTACATCAAGTGTGGTCGAGGTGCTGTTTTTGTAAAGCTCAACAGCATCGTTTCCATTAAAATTTATATTACTGCTAGTTTGGTTTGCAATTGATAAGATGGCAGCACTAGCAAGGTTATTCGCAATTACAAATACCCCATAAGGAAGAATAGTACCAGATAGACCGGTTGTAGTAGAAGGAACTGCCGATCCATTACTATAAACCCTTATTTGATAATTTCCTGTCAAAGTAATAGTAGATGGTGTTGGATTATAAATCTCAATCGCTTTATTATTACTAGACCCCTCAACATATTCTGAAATAAACAAGTCTGCGCAAGCAGGGTCTTGGGTATCTGTATCTGTTGCTGAATTGTTAGCCGGTGTAAGTTCCGATACACCACCGGGTGTTGCTATAGTCGCTGTATTTACAAGGTTACCAGTAGCAGTAGTAGAAATATTGCAGATTGCGGTAAAAGTAGCAGAACCGCCTACAGGTAAATTAACCAAAGCACTAATATTTCCTGTACCATTAGCTGGTCCGGTAGCACCACCTGCATAAACTGCTGTCCAGTTTACTGCTACAATTGCAGCAGGGAAGTTATCGGTAACCGTTGCGCCGGTAACAGCAGCAGGGCCTAAATTAGATGCAGTAATGGTGTATGTAACGGAGGAGCCGGGTGTGTAAATAGTAACCCCATCTGTTTTTGTTATGCTAAGATCAGTACAGTTCTGTACCAGGTAAGTACAAAGGCTGCTGGATGTACCATTAGCAAAAACACTATTACTATATGTCCAGTTGGCCACTGTGTAAATTATCGTTGACATCTGCAATGCCGTACATGTACCTATAGCGGAAGAAGCTGCACAATTGCTGAATTTCCCATTATCGGGTTCAACGGTTCCGGGTACCGGTCCTGTTGCATGTGGTAATGGGCCTGGTGACATGACAAAGCATGTTTGACCATTTACGAGTCCCGGAGGCACGGAACTTTCATTCAACCTTGTAGGGGCAGAGGTCCATCCAGCATAAGTAGTAGCCGGAGGGTCATCAGCAGGGCGGATATCAGCAAGCAATGCTGTTATAAACCTGATAGGAGTTCCGTTGAACCCTCCGTTAGGTCCCCCAACAGGACCCGTTTGGTAAACCAGCAAGTTATCTCCGGAGAAAGTAAAGTGCATACCATCCGTACTGTTTGCTACAGGTACGATAGGTGTTACGTTGGCAACTACCCCTACAGGTATGGTACCGAGTTCATTGGTATATGCAGCCCAATCATAATATTCGTTGGGCGATGCCACCTCATCATGGTATGTATTAATAAAAAATATCTCAGTTCCCTGTGCAATACCACCTGTAGGCACTGTCCATTGTATCACTGCTTCCCTGCCCAATCCAAAAGTGAACGGAGGGTAATCTTCATCAAGCCAGTTATTGGAAACAGCATCCCAACCACGGTCGGTAAAAAATATTACCGTACCTGTTGCAAGACCGCCGGGTTTAAGTACCACTATGGAAAAGCGGTCTTCTATTTCTGCCAGCCCCGGCGTGAAAGCATTATCCGGATCAAAATCTGACTGGTAACTCACAATAGCAATATCACCGGCAGCCAAATTATTCTGGCTATTGGCAACATTCGTTATCAGCAGGAAAGAAAAGGCCGCAGCCAGGGATAGGAAAAAATTTCTCATACTTGTTAGTTTGGCAGGTATTACCTGTTTAAAATGAATTCGTTTTGGCAGGATAATAACCGTAAAAATGGGCGGATATTATAACTATTGGAATTTCTAAGGTATCAATTATTTCAGTTAACCGGTAATAAACTTATCATTAATTTTTATTCCGAAAGCTGCCAGTTTATAACCGGGAAAAAAACCTGCCGGAACATAAATAATATTTACCCGGATTGTCTTTTTGTCGGAGCAAACTATCCTTAACCCGTCTGTTTCACTAATGCTGAGAATAGTTCCCGGCGATATGGTTTGTTCGCCTGCACCGGCTACAATTTCTGCCTCAGCTAAACAGATACCCTGGCCGTTTATGGTTGTTCCGGCACCTTTGTTCCAGGGATTACAGGCATTGATAAGGCGAACAACCTGTTTACTGCTCATGGTATCCCAATTAACCATTAAATCAGCAGCTACCGGTTTCTTAAAATACTGTGCGGCTGTTTCATCTTGCGGAACAGCCGGTGGTATAGTGCTTATACCATACAATTGTAAAAGGCCCATCGCCATAGATGCACCCAACATGCCCAGCTTTTGCAATTGCATACCAAAAGTATCTGCATGCTCTATTACAATTTTTTGCTGCATTACCACCGGCCCGGTATCAATATTTTCGTCTGCAATATGGATGGTAATGCCGCTATGGGTTTCCCCGTTCAGCATTTGAGCAAGTATGGGGTTGGGTCCCCTGTATTTTGGCAGCAGGCCATAATGAAAATTAATAAACCCGCCGGGCAAAAGTGATAGCAACGATTTTGGAAGTATATAAGAAAAGGTCATTAACCAGGCCGAAGTAATGTTGTTAGTTTTAGCCAATGAACTGATTACTGTTTCAAGATTTTTTTTAGTAACCGTTTGCAAACTCACTCCTGTACC
Source organism: Chitinophagaceae bacterium (assembly GCA_046598205.1). Lineage (GTDB taxonomy): Bacteria > Bacteroidota > Bacteroidia > Chitinophagales > Chitinophagaceae > JJ008. The sequence continues at coordinate 36,619 of JBKJIX010000147.1, read as the reverse complement.
GGCAAGCATTTGTGTAAGCAAAGAATGTAAGGCAGTATTTTTTTCGGAAACTACTATGGCTGCCAGAGCCCCACTCATGTATAGCTGTTGTAAGGCAGGTATTGCAATTTCATTATTGCAAAGCACCATGATGCGGATATTACTGTTTATATGCACAGGTAAGTATTTCGCCAGGAAGAAAATGCCTCTTGCGGAACCTGTGCCAGCATTTCATCCCAGGCAGCCTGTATGTCTGAGATACTATTTTCTACACTTATCTGCATGTTACCCTTTGCATGTACTAAATAAGCAGGCCCGAGGATATGTCTTTTTTCATTTACATGGATGAGGCCACGGGGGGTATTTATTTTTTTCTCTTTCAGCAAATCAATAGCCGCTTCTGTACTGGTAGTGGATTTAAGTTGCTGTAAATATTCTATCAGCAACAAACCATTCTCCCATCCCTGCATAGAAAAAAGGTTGGCATCTTTTCCATTTTCCGTTTTATAGTATTGCAGGAATGTTTGATTCGTTTCATTCTCCAGTTGAGAAACCCAATTTGTGTATCCCGATATATCAGGTACGGCAGGGTGTGTTGCTGCAAAATCGCCGGGTGTGGCATCAAACATCATTGGGCCGCCATACCATTGCAGATTATTTGCTTCTGGCAGGGCATTTATGTTTTGATAAAAGTAACGGGCCATATCCCCTGAAAAAACAGCCAGTATTTTTCTTACTTGGGGGTTGGTTTTAATGAATGCCGTTAATGTATCTGTATTAAATTCTTCTTTTTTAAAATGGCTTACATAATGGTGCTTTATTTCTCCGCCCGAAAGTACAAAGGCATTGTTCATGGCATGTGTATGCCTGTATCCGCCATCGAAAAAAGAAGTAGCCATAACAGCCCCGTGTCCACCCTCCTGCCGGGCGGCATATTTACCTGTAAGAAAACAACATAAACAGTCGTTGAGTGAATGAAACAGGGTATGGCTAACCGGTGTTGTAAATACTTCGGGGTAATTGGCCCCGGCATTGGTGATGATTAACAGTTTTCCGGCGGCGGCAAATAAAGGTGATAGTTTAACGGCATGATGGTCTGAAGTAAAAGCCACGACGACATCTGCATTATCTGCTATTAAAAAAATTTCTGTTGCAGCATATATCTCCTCCTCTTTAAGTCCGTAGCCAATCATGCTTACCTGGTAACTAACTTCGGCACATTGATGAAATTTTAAACAGGATTTGAGGCCCTGTAAAAAGTCCATGCCTATGGAAGGGTATAGGGTAGATCCGGGAAGCAAGATTCCGATGGTAAGCATATCTATATATAGTGTATTGAATTGGTTTTAAAAATGGTGAAGTTAAGGCTGAATGCCGGTTTATTTAGTGAGACTTAAACACAAAACAGCCTGCCGAAACTTTGTTTTAAAACATCAGTTCTGACAGGCCGGTTTTATATTAAAAAAAACAACTAATTTCTTGCAGGGAAAATACCCTGCAGGCAAATGATATAATTCATTCCCAGTACCGGCTGTATATTATTTACCGGTATTGATGAGCCTACAGAGGCTGCCGTTAATGCCAGTTGCATATTTCCTAAACCACTCCCGTTATTAATGGTTGAATACATATTTGTGCCTGCAAGTGTAGCCGGATAATTGGCCTGTGGCACATCGGCTGTACCAGCAGCATTACCTGGCATGGTAACAGAGCCGCTGAAAGGATGGGTATGTGCCGGAAAATTGGCATTGGCTACTGTATTGGTTTCAACTCCGCTCATTTGGCCTAAACTGTAATTCGAAAGGCCGGGCCCCTGGCCTGCGCCAACAGGTATTCTGCCCCTGAAATCGGGTAGAGCAAATGTAGTCTGCCCATTTCCACCATAAGTAGTTCCCAATAATGAAAACAGGGCAGTGTTTTGTGCTATTGGTAATATTTGTGATTGGCAATATGCCCAATTTCTTGGTGGAAAATTGCCTGCAAACATTCTTATCTCAGCTATCGTTCCTTCCATGATTATATTATTTAAATAATTTTATAAAATTAGTTTCTTGTTGGAAATATTCCTTCCATACAAATGATAAAATTCATGGCGAGATAAGGTTGTATGTTATTGATGGGGGTATTGCCATTGGGTGTTTGGGGTGCTACCGTAACTCCTGTAAGTGAGGCCGGAGCCATTGCACTATTATCAGTGGTAGCAGCATAAATCGTTTCTCCGTTATTAGCCGGAAAATTATTAACCGCAACGGGTGTTTGTCCATCGCCACTTGCCGTTTGAATACCTGCATTACCTGTTACTGCATGAGTGTGACCGCCGACATTGGCAGCACTAAGTGCATTAGACTCTGAGCCGCCCATTTGTCCCAATACGTAATTGCTAAGACCGGAGCCTTGACCGTTGTGGATGGGTACTCTGCTACGCAGATCGGGTAAACCAAATGTAGTTTGTCCATCCCCTCCGTAGGTGGTGCCTAATAAAGAAAATAAGGCTGAGTATTGTGCAATAGATTGTAAAGAGCCATTGCAAAACTGCCAACTCTGGGGAGGAAAATTGCCGGCAAACATTCTTATTTCTGCTATATAACCTTGCATGATTTTGTAATTAAAATATTTTAATAAAAATGTACAGATTAATTCCTGGATGGGAAAATACCCGAAAGACAAATAATATAACTAATAGCGAGGTAGGGCATTATATTATTTACCGGGGTACCGCCTCCTGCATCCAGCCCAACTGCCATTGTAGCCGGTTTCATAGTACCGCTGCCCGTAGTTTTGTACTTTGGGCTGCCATCGTTGGCAAAGTAGTTGCCACCCGGTGACGGTGCATTGGCCGGGGCTGTTGTAGTAAGCATTTTAGCTGATCCGGAAATTGCATGGGTATGCTGCGGTAAATTAGCAACAAGTAATGTATTGCTTTCTGTTCCTTTTACTTCGCCCAGAATAACAGGTGATAAGCCAGGCCCGTTATCAGTGCCAATAGCCACCCTGCTTTGCATATTGGGTAAGGCAAAAGTAGTTTGGCCATTGCCGCCATAAGTGGTTCCTAAAAGAGAGAAAAGTGCCGTGTTTTGAGCAATAGATAAAATTTGACCGCTGCAATAAGCCCAGTACTTAGGATTAAAGTTTCCGGCAAACATCCGTATTTCTGCTATTGTTCCTTCCATTTGCTTTGAGTTTCTTGTTGAAATAATTGAATCATAAATATAACCCTAAAAATAAAAAGGATTTTATTTTTTTACTCTCTTAACCATTTAATCATGGCAGGATAAGGGGGTATACCTTTTTCTACTGCATTTTTTTCATCACAGGTAAGTCCAATCCATTGCAGCATTGGTAAACCAAAATATTGTTTGTTGGCAAAACAATCTGCAATATGACTACCCCCACCTTTATATCCATCATCATGAAAAACAAAATAGGGATTAATTTCGAGATGCAAACAAGCAGCGTAGCTCCAGGCAATAGCCATCATTTCTTCTGCTTCCCGTTGCGGCCGTTTTTCAATAGTGGCCGCATCCAATGTCGGCCGTTCGGCAGCAGGCGCCACGGCAATATGTCCGGCTTCATGTAAAATATCTCCGGGATAAAGAAGCGTCTCCTTGTCAATAATAATACATCCCTCTTCAATAGACAGACCGGGTAAAAAACTGCCGGGGGGCAATTGGTTAAAGATTGTTTTAATTCCGATAGTATGTAAAAAAACTATACATTTTTCAAAGGTTGCCAGATTTTCAGAGCTGGTGTTGTGTATTGCGGGATGTATTTTTTCTGTCATTTGCTATTCAACATTTTTTATCTTGTGAAGATAAATTTACAACCAGATTAAAAAATAAATTCTATTTGCAGGATTTTATTATAAATTAATTTTTTTTTGAATTCCGAATATGAATGAAGAACTTATACAATTAACATCATCTGCAGAAACAGGTAACCTGGGTGTATCGCATTTAAAACGCTATTGGGATAAGCACCGTTTAAAAAGAGCAGGACAACTTTCCGAGGATGCATTGGCCGAAGAATGGAATATAGACAATACCCTGCTTGCAATATTGGGTTTGGGGCTTGAACAAACGATTACCTGGTTATATAAAACCAACCCGGATTTTAAAGCCTTTGAAGACTGGATATTGGCCATCAATAATGGCAACCTGTCCACAACTAAAATTGCTGAATTTAATAAGTATATCTGCAACCGCCAGTTACATTATAAAAAAAAAGGACAAAAGGGCAATGTATTGTCAGCAGCAGATATGGCTTTTTGGGAGGAGCATGGTTATGTAATTATCCGTAATGCCATTCCAGTTGAAGATTGTGACAATACCATAGAAGCCATTTGTGATTTTATAAATATAAAAAGAGATGATACAAATAGCTGGTACCAACCACACCCTTCCCGGCAAGGAATAATGGTACAACTATTTCAACACCCTGCACTTGAAAAAAACAGGTTGTCGAAAAAAATAAGTGGTGCTTATGAGCAATTATGGGAAAGAGAAGACCTTTGGGTCAACACAGACAGAGTTGGATTTAACCCACCTGAAACAGAACAGTGGAAATTTCCCGGTCCGGGTTTGCATTGGGATGTAAGTCTTGCACTGCCTATACCTTTTGGCTTGCAGGGCATACTTTATTTGTCTGACACTGCTGCGCAGCAGGGAGCCTTTACTTTGGTTCCTGGTTTTCAGCACCGGATAGAAAACTGGTTAAACAATCTTGCATCATCCACTGATCCAAGAACTGAGGATATGTATGTCCTCGGTGCAACACCTGTTGTGGCCAATGCAGGAGATTTTATTATCTGGCACCAGGCTTTACCACATGGAAGTAGCCCGAACAGAGCAGCACTACCACGGTTTGTGCAGTATATCAATTATTCACCGCTTGTTGCAGCAATTAACCCTGTATGGAAATAAAGCAGCTACTTAATTTTTTAATAGAGGGCTTACCTATTTATATATCGCCTATGCAATTCAACAATAATGTATATTGGGCAAGGATTTTATTTGCCTAATAAAGCCATAATTAGTACTTTGTACAAGTTTTCAATTAAACCATCGCTAACTATTATAAGTATGAATTCCAGAAGAAAATTTTTGTTCCAGGGCAGCCTCGCTGCAACTGCCCTGATGGTAGCTAAACCTTATAATGCCCTTGCCAACTATTCTTCGCCCCTGCTACAAGGGGGATTTAATTATAATAATATCACCTTTCTGCATACCGCCGGGGAAAGCCTTGCTGTAGCAACACAGGTAAAAAAAATAGCCGGCAAAACTGCCAGCATTGTACTGCATCATAGCAATAAGAATGAACAAGCAATAAGTTGTGATGGTTCATTTGGATCTATCAGCGAAAATGAAGATGGTGGATACAAAATAATAAATAAAGAAAATATCCGTGTAGGCATTATAACTGCCACAGCCGGTGAACAAGGTGCTATCAACCGGGTAAACAATCTGTCTGCTTTTCTGAAAAAGGAAAAAAACTGTTCCCTTGTTGTATGTGTATCAGCTTTAGGTTATAAAAATAAAACGGGCATTGATGACCTTACCCTTGCTGCTGAATCTGAGAACCTGGATATAATTATAGGAAAATATACTTCCAATTCTCCCAACCGGCCAATGATTGCGAGGAGCAAAAAGAAAGCAGAGGTAATTATTCAGCATATGGAAGATAATGCAGATGCCTTAGGTAAAATAAAAATCGGCTTTGATAACTATGGCAACAAGTACCATGTTTCTTTTTAGGAGGGCCTTTTTTGTTTAGACCATTCTATGATCAAGTATCTGCAATTACCATTTCATTTCAATGTGCAGCAACTGCAGGAAGACCTGCAACAACTTACTAACCAGGTTTGGCAACTGCATTATCAGAAACTTCATTATGAGGGTGAATGGAGTGCCCTTCCGCTAAGAAGTATAGGAGGTGGATCGGATAATGTTATCATTTCTCCTGAAAAAAATCCTGATTATCAGGACACTGTATTTCTAAACGAAGCCATTTATTTTAAAAAAGTGTTATCCGCTTTTAAATGCCCGTTACTCGCTGTCCGCCTGCTGAAATTAAATGCCGGTGCCATTATTAAAGAACATAAAGATGCAGAACTGTGTTTTGAAAAAGGGGAAGTACGGATACATATCCCGGTGGTAACAAATGATAAAGTAGAGTTCTACTTAGATAAAGAGAGAATTTATTTACAAGAAGGAGAATGCTGGTATATGAATTTTAATTTGCCCCATTCAATAATAAATAAAGGAGACAGGGACAGGGTACACCTGGTAATTGATGCGGAAGTAAACGACTGGGTGAAACAGCTATTTGCCCAGCCAGCTGCTAACAAGAAAGAAATGGAAGAACCCGGATATGACGAGAATACAAAACGAAACATCATTGCACAGTTGCGGGAAATGAATACCGAAACCGGCCACCGCCTGGCAGATGAAATGGAAGCCACTCTATAAGTAAATAAGCTTGTTGGTTGATAAATACCAGCTATTGTTTTACTATCATTACCAATGCTAAAAAGATTCAGCACATTAAGAGTTTTATAACTGCTATGGCAAAAACAATTACCCCATCAGTTATCTTTCTTACAGGCCTGAGTGGCTCTGGCAAAACAACTATTGCAACTGCTGTACAGCAACAATTAAAAGAAGAAGGCATATTACCGGTAATGCTGGATGGAGATGAAATAAGAAAAATAACAGGGTTTAGTGGCTTTGATGAGGAGTCGAGAAAAAAACACAACCTGCATGTTGGTTATATGGCTTCATTACTGGAGGCACAAGGAAATATTGTAATTGTTGCCCTTATTTCACCTTATGAGGATGTTAGAAATAAAATACGAAAAATGTGCAACCACTTTATTGAGGTGTATGTATCCACCGATATTAAAACCTGCATCGAAAGGGATCCCAAAGGGCTATATAAAAAAGCAATCAGTGGTGAGATAAAAGATTTTACGGGTATATCCGCACCTTATTATGCACCTGCAAACCCTGAAATAATAATTGACACAGCTATTTTATCTGTAGAAGATTGTACCAATAAAATTTTTACCGTTCTAAAAAATACAGAATGACCGAAAATATTTCATCTGCTTTAAAAGACTGGATTCCTTACAAATTTTTTGAAGAAGGCGGAATTAATTATTGCAAGTGGCTGTATCTGGGAGTGGAAGAATTTACAGACCCTTTTTTTGATGATACTATTTCCAAATGCATGAAGCTGCCTGAAAACTCCAACCGAACCCGGTGTATCAGCAGCATAGAAATGTTATCAGAATGGGCGGAGCAAATTGTATCGGTAGCTCCTACGGCTATTATTTTTCATATATCCAGGTGTGGTTCTACATTATTTTCACAATTACTGGGCTTGCAGTTATCTAACATTGTGCTATCGGAAGCCCCTCTTTTTGATGAGTTGTTGCGATGGGGCCATAAACATAATAAGATGCGGCAGGCATTGCCATTACTAAAAGCCGCTATTGGCTTATATGGTGCAAAACGTAACGAAAGCTATAATCATCTTTTCATTAAGACAGATAGTTGGCATATCCATTTTTATACCCAGCTGCGGGAACTTTATCCTAATATCCCTTTTATCTTATTATACCGGCAGCCCGATGAGGTAATTCGTTCACAGCAAAAAAGAAGAGGTATGCAATCTGTACAAGGTGTGCTGGAACCTGAAATTTTCGGTTTTGATAAAAATGAGATTATGCAATCAGGATTAGATGAATACATGGCTAAAGTCATTGAAACCTACCTCACTGCTTTTATTGAAATAATAAAGACAGATAAACTGGCACTGTTTGTTAATTATAATGAAGGCATAGTTGCTATCGTAAAAAAAATAGCTGCCGTTACGGGCATCATCAATACTGAAAAAGAAATGCTGGCCATGCAGCAACGTTCAAGCTTTCATGCAAAATACCCTGAACAAATTTTTAAAGAAGAACAACACCCTGAACCAATACCCGGGTACTTAAGTAAGTGTTTTTCGTTGTACAACGAAATAGAACAACTAAGAATTGCGGCTGAAGATAAGAAATAAAACTTCACAAGTTTATACATCCGCCCACATCCGGAAATGATTTGAATAAGATTGAAGCAGTTGATTTGCTTCCGGCGAATTTTTATCTTTCTGTTGTAAAAGGGCATGCACCTGGTTTAATTCAAATAACAATTGCCGCTGTTCAGGTGATTGAATATTGCTTTGTATCCATGTAACCGCAGCCAGCCGCTCCCCGCTTTTTATTTCATTTACACAATGCAAAAACTGGCAGGGGGTATAGTATCGCATCTCCTTTGGCTGGTTTTACAGCCACCGCTCCTCCTGAAGTTTGTATCATCAACTAACCTCCCTCATACATTGCAGGGTCACTGAGAAAAATAGTCATTGCCAGGTCTGTCCGGATAGCTGGCTCACCCATTATGGGACTGTCCACATGCCAGCCATAGAATTGCCGGAGTCCATACTTACTTATGATAAAAGGATGTATTTTTTTACCTGAGCAGCAGCCTGAAAATAGTGGCTTGAATGAACAACGTTATTCAGCAGATGCTGAATGGCCTCCATTGCAGCAGGATTTGAGTTACTTAATTGCAAATTATTTTTTACTTCCTTCGCCGCCATGCTGGCAGTGGCTTTTCCATCCACAAACTCAACCCCACTTATAAGTAGTTCCAATGCGGTTATTTCTTCAGCTTTAAGCAGCGAATGGATATGATGAAATCGCTGGCGCATATTTTTAATAATAAGTTACTTAAATTTATAAAAAAGCCTACAGGAAAATATAATTTATCTGCTTTCCCAGTAACCGCAATAAAAGATTCTTATCAATTGCAAATGAGGATACCTGTAAACTTTACGTCATCTGTTCTAAAGAATCAATAATCAAAGTGCATTAACAACGAAACCCGGGTTTGCATTTACATGATATTGAAACAATAAGCTGGCAGGATATTTTTTGATTGCATGAGTCTTCATTATAACATGAGGGATTGTAAGTCCTGATTCATTAAAGCCCAATCTATGTTGTCCGAAAATAAGGATAGAAGTATTTAACGCCAGTCTTGTGAATCTTTCCGGTGGCAGTTCGGGAATGTTTACTATTATTCCCTGCGAAATAGCTGCAACCTGCTCCGGATTATCTTTTATTTTCACGGCCGTTTCGGCATCCAGACTAAGCAACGTTTCCAAATGAAGAATATCTTCAGGATTCTCCATCGTATTACCCAGCAGGCAAACCTCCACTTTAATTAATTCCGGAATAAGAACGGTATCTGGACTGCACTGCGATAAAAGGTTAGACACAATACTTACCTGGGGTTCTTTTTGCAATGCGTTGTTCATCGTTTCAGAGATTACAATATCAGGCTTTATATATTGTGGAAGAGACCATATTGCCGCATCTGTTTCTATCATCTCAATAACATAGGCGTTCATATTGAATTCCTTCACTATTTTTTTGAGACACAAAATACTGGAGGGATTAATTTCTATCAATACTACCTGTAGTTGCAGGGGACTGTAAATTGTAGTTAATGGAGTAATGAGGGAAGCAAAAGGACCAGTACCGGCATATATTACAGTTACAGGTTGACCATTGCTTGATTTTAATTTTTCTTCAATCGCATCCTTTATTCCGAGAATGAATTTTCGGGTACGCATAAAATCGGTAAGACATAAAGCTGCCCATCTCGGGGCTATCGCTTTACCCGATTGAGTATGCATGTCTGATTGGTTAGCCTCTTCCATTTCATTAAACCCAACCGTGTCTGCAAATAGCTTACTGAGTGATATTGTTGATTCCCGCCAGGTATTATAATCCAGAACAGGGGACAAAAGTGCTGCGGTAACGGATTGAAGTTTAACTATAGCGGGATTCATAAACCAATTTTACTGAATGCCAAACTTATACTATTCAGTACAACATGCCGATAAACTATTAATTGGAAAGTAAAAAGAGTGTGGCGTATTATCCTGAGGAGTTAATTATTTGTAACCACAGATGCAACTCTTAAAACTACAGTTATTGTTTTTATGTAAATTTGCGCAAATTGTGCTGTAATGAAAAACTGGATATTAGTAGTAGCTACTTTTCTGGTCCTGTCTTCCTGCAAAAAAGAGAAAGACCTTTCTCCGATAGTATTGGAAGAAAAAACAGAGATGAATGTCGCCTATGGAACGAATGCATCACACAAAATGGACATCTATTTACCCAAGGCCCGCAGCACTGCCACTACTAAAGTAATGATAATGATACATGGCGGTGCGTGGAGCACCGGCGACAAAACTGATTTTACGGCGTATGTTGATACCCTAAAACGAAGGCTGCCGGCTTATGCTTTTTTCAATATCAATTACCGGCTGGCTGTTGGCACTTCAAGCCTTTTTCCTGCACAGGAAAATGATGTGAAGGCGGCTATTGAATTTATTTACAGCAAACGGAATGAGTACAATATTTCGGACAAATTGGTGCTGCTGGGAGTTAGTGCCGGTGCCCATCTTTCTCTATTACATGCTTATAAATATACTACCCCGGTAAGAATAAAAGCGGTAGTTGATTTTTTTGGCCCTACTGATCTGGTAGATATGTATAATAACCCTGCTTCTATATTTGCACCACCATCGGCGATAGCTGCAGTAGTTGGCGGTACACCCACTACCCATCTTTCATTGTACCAGCAATCAAGCCCGATGACTTTTCTTTCGGCACAAAGTCCACCAACCATTATTTTGCATGGCGGTGTGGATGTGCTGGTATCTCCTTCGCAATCGGCCACCCTGAATGCAAAACTTCAACTGGCTGCTGTGCCGAGGCAATATGTTTTATACCCGACAGAAAATCATGGATGGACCGGGGCTAATCTTACGGACTCGTTTGATAAGATTGGGGTGTTTCTGGCTGCGAATGTGAATTGAGTTACTAACCAAATGCCTGTAAGTTATTGCAAAAAATAGCCGGGAAGGAATGAAGACGGTAAGTTTTGGTTTGTACTCAATGTTTCTTTGCCGCCTTCCTCTCTTACCGGCAAAAATTAGCTTTTGATATAACCTCTTTATAGTTACTTTGAATCCATGAATGCAAATGTGCCATTAGCCGAACGTATCCGCCCCACTACGTTGGATGAATTATTGGGACAACAACACCTGGTTGGCAAAGGCAGCATACTACGAACTGCTATTGAACATGGCAAAGTGCCTTCAATGATATTCTGGGGACCGCCCGGCACCGGCAAAACAACTATTGCCAATATCATTGCACATACATTACATGTTCCTTTCTTTCAACTAAGTGCCATCAGTGCAGGAGTAAAAGATGTGAGAGAAATAATTGAGCAGGCTAAATATAAACCTGGTGCTGTTTTATTTATTGATGAGATACACCGTTTCAATAAAGGACAACAGGATGCACTGCTTGGTGCAGTAGAAAAAGGTATCATCACATTAATTGGAGCTACTACGGAAAACCCTTCCTTCGAAGTGAACAGCGCCTTGCTCAGCCGCTGCCAGGTGTATGTGCTAAAATCATTGGAGGAAAAAGACCTGGTGAAACTGTTGCAAACAGCCATTGAGAAAGATGAATATTTAAGCAAGAAAAAAATTGAACTGAAAGAAACAGCAGCACTGCTGAATATAGCTGGAGGTGATGGAAGAAAACTGTTGAACCTGCTGGAGATTGCAGCCTCCCTCGAACTTCGTTCCCAACCTTCGCAAAACTCGGTTGCCTCCGAAGGAGGGGTTTCCGAAGACCCCGCTACTTTAGTTATTACTGATGAATATATAATGCGTATTGCCCAGAAAAGAATTGCCCTCTATGATAAAAATGGCGAACAACATTATGACATCATCTCCGCCTTTATTAAATCAATACGGGGCAGCGACCCAAATGCTGCTGTGTATTGGTTAGCCAGAATGATTGAAGGTGGGGAAGATGTAAAATTCATTGCCCGCAGATTAGTGATATTGGCCAGCGAAGATATTGGTAACGCCAACCCCACGGCATTAGTATTGGCCAATGCCTCGTTTGATGCGGTAAATAAAATTGGTTACCCTGAAGCAAACATCATCCTGTCGCAATGTGTTACCTATCTCGCCGCTTCTCCTAAAAGTAATGCAGCGGTAGTCGCTATCGGCGAAGCCTTATCTGCTGTTAAAAAATATGGCGACCTGCCCGTGCCTTTGCATATCCGTAATGCACCTACCAAACTAATGAAGAATCTCGATTATGGTAAAAACTATGAGTACTCTCACAGTTATGACAATAATTTCTCGCCACAGGAATATTTACCTAAAGAAATTTCTGGTAAAAAGTTTTATGATCCCGGAAAGAATGCAAGAGAAGAAGAACTGAGAAAATTTTTGAAAAATTTATGGAAGGATAAGTATGGGTATTAAGTTAAATGGTTAATTAGTTGATTGGTTAATCAGGTTACTTCGTTAAAAATTATCCCCTTTTAATAAGCTGGTTTCATTAAATAAGAGGGGAAAGAACTGGCCCTGTATTTTTTCTCCTTTTGGTATTGGTGGCACTCCATCCAGTAATATTTCATTTGAATCTGATACTACTCCATCTGCAATAGCATTAATTACAAAAGCCCTTCTTGATTTGGAAGAAGTGTTGGCATCAGAACCATGCAACGTTAATGAATGATGAAAGACAGCTTCACCTGCTTTTACTTCTGCAAACTGCGGATGCGCAAATTGTTCTTTCTGTTCTTCCGTTAAAAAATCTTTGATGCCCTGCAATTCGCCGGCAATAACTGGCTTTGGTAACAAACCCCATTGATGACTGCCGGGTATATATTATAAACAACCGTTTTCTTTTGTCGCATCATCTAATGCACACCAGCAGGTAAGATGGGCAATAGGTATTGTTCTTGTCCAGTAAGAATAATCCTGGTGCCAGGCTACTACCCCACCCTGTTTAGGGAGCTTCCAGAAAATCTGGTCGTGCCAGAAACGAACCGGCACATTGCCGAGCAACTGGCTTGCGGCAACAAGAAACCGGGGATTTCACAATACATCATGCAAACCTTCGGTAATGCGCCATGCACCGAGGGCATGAAAAAGAATGGTGGAAGGGTCGGTTGATTCGTTGGAATGAAATTCATAAAACAATGAATGGCCAGGATGCAGTGGATTGGCAACCTCCGTTAATTCTGTTTGTATTCTTTCTACCTGCTGTGTATCGAGCAACCGGATGCCGCTTATAAAACTATTTGTTTTAAAAAAATCAACTTGTTCTTTACTTAATTCGAATTCCTTCCATTCTTTGGGTGAAGTGGGCCAGCGAAATACATCGCTTATTAACTGGTGGATAGTGCTGAGGTCTTTGAGTGGCATAAACAGAGAGTTATTTTAAAAATACTATTTTAACCTGTTGGTGGAATTAATTTAAATTGGAGTTGTATTTAAGTCCGCCCCAGCGGACGTCATATTTTACATATCGCTCCGATGGAGCTCTGGAAACTGCCTTTAATTATATTTTCTACTAACATTTCGCCCCTCCGGAGCTTTAGAAAATAACTCTGCTAACAGGTTATTTTACTTTTACAGAGCATTGATTCATATATTTATTCTATAGAAATTTTAATTTATGATTAACTGGATTTGCAAAAAATTTGACGACCTGTCGCCACAAGAGCTATATAATATTATGCAGTTGCGGAATGAAGTGTTTGTGGTAGAACAAAACTGTGTCTATCAGGATGCAGATGATAAAGATCCCAATTGTTATCACCTGATGGGTTTGCAGGAAAATAAATTAGTTGCTTACACCCGGATAATACCACCCGGTGTAGCCTATACGGAAGCTTCTATTGGCCGGGTAGTTACTTCTCCTGCTGCCAGAGGAGGAGGTGTTGGCCGGGAATTAATGAAAAAATCTATTGAGCAAGTCAGTCAGTTATTCGGAACTGTTTCTATCAGAATCGGTGCACAATTATATCTTTTCAGATTTTATACTTCGCTGGGCTTTCAGCAAACCAGTACAGCCTATTTAGAAGATAATATAGAACATGTTGAAATGATACTGCTACGCTGAAATTAAAAACTACTTCGTAAAATCATAATCCTCTTTTCGTATAAGTCCTAAGTAGAAGGGCTTTTGTTGCCATGCAAATTGAAAAAAGTTAGCAAAACATTCTTCCAATGCTTTTTTCTTTTTCTACTTTAGTTGCTGAAATCCAATAGTAGAAAAATCAGAAAATCCAGTACCCAATGAGAACACATGTACCCTTTGTACGGCTGTCCGTACTTATCTGCCTGTTTGCATTTTTTTCTCTGCAAGCAAGATCACAATCAATTTCCACCGGTAATCGTAAACTTGAACTAGGCTTAGGCCTTGGCCCCATGTTCTTTATCGGTGATCTTGGTGGCAGTGCAGGAGTGGGTAAAACTTTTGTGAAAGATCTTGACCTTCCCCTCACCAAATTTTGTAAAGGTGTTTATATTACTTATTCTCCCGTTGAGTTTATCGGCATTCGTGTAGCCGCCAATCTCGGCTATCTGGAAGGCAATGATGCAGAAGCACCGGCCAAAGGCGGCCCAGAAATGGATCGCCTGGAAAGAAACCTGCATTTCAAAACAAAAATCAGCGAGGTATATGCGGCAGTTGAAATATACCCGACCTATTTCCTGGAACAATATGATGGGCTGAAAGGCAAACTAAGACCTTACCTTTTAGGCGGTGTTGGTATGTTCCATTTTAACCCTGAAGCAAAAGACGTGGATGGCACATGGGTGAAGACACATCCTTTAAGTTTAGAAGGGCAGGGTTTTGCTGCTTACCCTGATAGTAAGCCTTATAAACTTACCCAAAAGAATTTAGTAGCCGGGTTAGGTTTCAAATATTATTTTTCCGAAAATTTTTATACCGGCTTTGAAATACTGCATCGTAAATTATTTACTGATTATGTAGATGATGTAAGCAATGACTATTACATTGACCCGATCAATTTTGACCAGAACCTGTCTGCGGCTGATGCATTAATAGCCCGTAGAATTTATTACCGTGGCACTTACACATTTCCTACTACCCGTCCATATGAAGAATATGCACAGCGGGGTGACCCTAAACAGAATGATGCTTATTTTTCAAGCATACTAAGATTGGGCTGGAGAATGGGCAAGTCTGATGCCAGGAGCAAACAATTACGATGCCCTGTTTTTTATTAACCACATACATCAAACCGTACCAAAAAACCGACCCTATATGAAACCCACCTTTACTAAAAAAACGTTGAAAGCCATTTTAGCCTTTGGCATTTCCACCAGCTTATTTTATGGACAGCCTGTTTCCGCAGCCGGCAAACCATTTAAAAGCTATTCCCTTCCTGCAGATGACCCCGATGAAGATAAGCCTGCGACTAAAAAAAATAAACTAAAAGCAAAAACATTTACTTCTCTTAACAACAGTTCGGTAAAAATTTACCCGGATGTTATAAAAAGAGAGATGCATGTAGTGTCAAAATATAATGATGGTAAAGAGATTGACTTCTTTGTTTTTGACACGGAAGGCACTTTGGTGCACCATTACAAAATGAAACCAAAAGATCATAATAAAATGACTGGCCTGGCCCGTGGCACTTATGTGTACCGTGTTTTTTCTGGCGATGAAGAAACCGCAGCCGGAAATTTTGAAATCAGATAAATAAAAAGATAGTAACCGTCGTGCCGGTAAGCGGTGGAGAGCTTAATAAAATCTAATATACCTGGTTGAAAAAACCTGATCCGTTCTCTATTGGTACTCTTATTAGTATAACAATTTTATTAAACACTCTCTACCCTGCTTACGGTTTTATTCGTTAATTGGTTAATTAGTTAATTAGTTAATTGGGTTATTGGGTAGCCTCAAAACAGATAAGTCCTTTTAAATTATTCGGGAACCCACTAATTAACTAATCAACCAATTAACCTCCCAACTCTGAGCTCTTTTAATTGTCATAACTAAGAAACCCGTAAATGGCAGAGGAATTGATGAAATCCTG
Source organism: Chitinophagaceae bacterium (assembly GCA_046598205.1). Classification (GTDB taxonomy): domain Bacteria; phylum Bacteroidota; class Bacteroidia; order Chitinophagales; family Chitinophagaceae; genus JJ008. The sequence goes on along the minus strand of JBKJIX010000147.1, from coordinate 20,639 downwards.
TATCCTGGGTGAAAAACCGCTTTATTGCCGGACCCAACGATGATTTTATTCGATTACCTTCTGCCTTTACCTACGGGTTTTGTCTGTTACAAGAACAACCTCCTTTTTCTCTCTCGATTCTGTTACTACTCCGTTTAAAAAAAAATACCCCCGCCCTGCCCGTTTTTGAAAAACTGTCTTATATTAGCCAGTAGTTACACTTATAGGACACCTGAACCTTCTAAAGCCAGGGGCGAATACCGAAAAGCCATACGAGTAGGTACAACCAAATCAACCAGCTTATTATGAACTTAATTGACAGAGCAAAAAATATTTTGCTCACTCCAAAGACAGAATGGGATGCTGTCAATAATGAAACACCCGATACCACTAAAATTCTTACTACCTATGTTATCCCTTTGGTAGCAATTGGAGCAATTGCAGCTTTTATTGGCTGGGGATTTATTGGGAAATCATATTATGGCTTCAAGATTAAGGGTACAGAATTAGGCATAAGATATGGTTTGATTGCACTTATTGGGGGTATTGCCAGTGTTTTTTTAATGGCGTTTGTGGTAGATGCATTGGCACCTACATTTAAATCCGAGAAAAATTTCGGAAAATCCTTTCAATTAGCCGCTTATTCTTACACAGCAGGTTGGGTTGGTGCCATACTCAATATTATTCCTTCTCTTGCTATAATTGGCTCTTTAGCTGGTCTCTATGGTCTTTATTTGTTATTTGTTGGATTACCTAAATTAAAGAAAACTCCTCAGGAACAAGTTACGGGATATTTTGTTGCGAGTCTGGTGGCAATGATTGTTGCATCCTTTGTCATAGGATTGATTCTTGCTTCTATTCTCGTACCCGGATTGGGAGTAAGAGGTATTTAATTATTAATTTAAACCCAGATATTAGGAAAATCCCGCATTCTTTGCGGGATTTTCATTTCTAGTAAGCTTTATAATTCCGCTTTTAAAAACTTCGCCGTATAACTTTCCTTATTCTTAATCTGTTCTTCCGGTGTTCCTTCAAATAAAATTCTTCCTCCACCACCCCTCAGGGCCAAAGTCAATGATATGGTTACTCAGAGTTATTAACTCCTGAATAATTTTGAGGTTGTCTTTAATTACAAGTTTGTAAATCTCCCTTTCGCAAAATTTCAACTGTCACTGTGCTGCTTTTCCCTCCGATGTTGCAGTTGTCAATACGAAACAGAAAGGTTCAATTGTCCTCCAAGTCCGTCACGAATAATTCTCATAAGAGTAGAGAGCCTGATGTCGCTGGCGTTGTTCTCAATTCTTGAGATGTAGGATTTAGTTGTCCCGCATTTAGTCGCAAGTTGTTCTTGTGTCAGGTTTTTTTTCACTCTCATTTCCTGGATAAGAACGCCAAGTTTGAACGCTTCATACCCTTGTTCATACTTCTCTCTTTTTGCTGTTCCCCGTTTGCCGTATTGTTCGTCAATATGCTCAACAAACGAAGTCAGATTTTTACTTGCTTTCTTTTTCATCGTAATACTGTTTTTTTAATTTGTTTGCTAATTCAATTTCATTCTTAGGTGTTTTACCAGATTTTTTCTGAAACCCGTTAATTAGAACAACAAGTTGCCCTTTGTCAAAGAAGCAGAATACACGAAAAATGTTACTGCCAATTTCAACCCTGATTTCATAAAGTCCTTCCGAACCTTCAATGTGTTTAAAATATTTTACCGGCACCCTTTCTAATTCAGAAATTAATTGTAATGTCCAGTTGAATTTCTTTTGCACTTCCCTGGTCTGTTCGTTAAAGAAGTCCAGGTAGTAATGCTTGTAATAGAAAATGTGTCTTATGGCGTTTTTGTCCATGCCGGTATTTATCGGCACAAAGTTAGCTAATCAGATAACTTTTTTTAGATTTATTTTCTTCAAAAAATCGGTTGAACTAAGCTTTGATGCCGCACTGTCACTTAAACGGAGCTGTTAACATCGTACGCAACTCTTCTTATTGTTTACTGTAAATACCTTTAAAGCTTCTTTTAAAAAAAATAGAAAATTGACAGCCTGACCGTACTACGAAAGATTTGAAAAGAAAGACAGATTTTCTGAATCTGAAATTAAATCTTCCCGGATTTTCTCTTTTTCGTTGCTCTTTCCGCAACTTGATAAAAGCACTAAACTCCTTTCTTTCTTTGTCAGTCCATGGTTTGTCCAGAACATGAAAGTCAACATTTTGGGGTTCTCTGATTAGTCCTATATTGCTTATTTTAAAAAGTATTGGCTAAGTTATTTCAGCTTTTAAAAATTGTGCCGTATAACTTTCTTTATTCTTGATCAGTTCTTCAGGAGTTCCTTCAAACAAAATTCTTCCTCCACCATCGCCACCTTCAGGGCCGAGGTCAATAATATGGTCAGCCATTTTTATTACATCCATATTATGTTCTATTACCAAAACGGTGTTGCCCCTGTCAACTAATTTGGTTAATACTTCCAGCAAGTGTTGTATGTCTTCAAAATGCAACCCTGTGGTTGGTTCATCGAGGATGTAAAAAGTTTTGCCCGTATCTCTTTTAGAAAGTTCAGTTGACAGTTTCACCCGTTGTGCTTCTCCCCCACTCAGTGTTACTGCCGACTGACCAAGAGTAATATAACCTAGCCCAACCTCTTCCAGCACTTTTATTTTGCGATAGAGATAGGGAACATTCTGAAAAAAATCTACCGCTTCTTCCACCGTCATCTCTAATATATCGGCTATTGATTTTCCTTTGTAACGTATTTCCAGGGTTTCCCGGTTGTAACGTTTGCCATTGCATTTTTCACAATGCACATACACATCCGGCAGAAAATTCATTTCAATTACTCTCATACCGCCGCCTTCGCATACTTCGCAGCGGCCACTCTTTACATTAAAAGAAAAACGGCCAGCCGTGTAGCCACGGATTTTTGCTTCAGGAATAGATGCAAACAATGTTCTTATCTCCGTAAAGAAACCACAGTATGTTGCCGGGTTGCTTCTCGGTGTTCTCCCGATTGGTGACTGGTCAATCTCTATTACTTTATCAATATGCTCCAGCCCTTTTACCGATTTATATTCTAATGGTGTCATTTTAGAACCATAAGCATGTTTGGAAAGAATCGGGTATAGTGTTTCATTTATAAAAGTGGATTTGCCACTGCCGCTAACCCCTGTTACACAAATAAATTGCCCCAGTGGAAATTTTGCTTCTACATTTTGCAGATTGTTACCCTTTGCACCTTTGAGTTCCAAAAATTTTCCACTTCCTTTTCTTCTTTCTTCCGGAATAGCAATTTTATGATGCCCGTTCAGGTAGCCGGAAGTCAATGTATCTAATTTCAATAATTGCCTGGGGTCGCCTTCAGCTACAATCCTGCCACCATGAAAACCAGCTTTAGGACCAATGTCGATTAAATGGTCTGCCGCCAGCATAATGTCTTTATCATGTTCCACCACTATCACACTGTTACCAATATCCCGGAGATTTTTTAAAGCCCCAATCAGTTGCTGGTTATCCCGTTGATGCAAACCAATGGAAGGCTCATCCAATATGTAAGTGATGCCTTGTAGTTGTGAGCCGATTTGAGTGGCTAATCTTATCCTTTGCGATTCTCCACCACTTAATGTTCTGGATGGTCTGTATAAAGTAAGATAAGTGAGCCCGACATCTAACAGAAATTGCAACCTTTCCCTTATTTCTTTCAGCACATCTTTGGCAATAGTTTTCTGCTTATTATCCAGCATCAGTTCAATGCCATCAAACCAGGCGGCGAGATTGTCAAGATTCATATTGCTTAGTTCAGCAATATTTCTCCCGTTTACTTTAAACCAAAGGCTTTCTTTTTTTAATCTTGCTCCGTTGCAGGAAGTGCAGTCAGCCAATTTCATGAAGTTTCCCACCCATTCCCTTAAAGCTTCAGTACTATTGGTAGATATAAACCAGCGTTTAAGCATTAGTATAATGCCTTCATAACTTCCGGTGTATTCATGAGGAATGGTTTCATCACTCATATCCGTTTCGAGGGAAGAGTTTATGCCTTTATCGCCATACAATAATAAATCCAGGTGGTTTTGCGGTATCTCCTTTATTGGCTTACCCAGGTTTATCTTATACTTTTTTGCAAATGCTTCCACCTGTTGAAAGACGCTGGCATTTCTTTCTTCGCCGAGAGGTGCTATCCCACCCTCTTTTACACTTAATTCTTTATCAGCTAATACTAAATCAATATCAATAGTATAAATATTCCCAAGGCCCTTGCAAGTATTGCAGGCCCCATACGGAGAATTGAAAGAGAAAGCATTGGGCGAAGGTTCTTCGTAACTGATGCTGGTATCTTCACACATCAGCATCTTTGAATACTGTACAAACTTTGTATCATCTACCAGCAGGAACATCAAATCCTTTCCCAGTTTCAATGTCTGTTGCACACTCTGGCTCAATCTTGGTTTTAAATCATCCGTTACCTGTAGCCGGTCCACCACCAATTCTATATCATGAATTACATACCTGTCCACCTGCATTTTAGGAGTAATATCTTTTACTTCACCATCCACCCTCACTTTTAAGAAACCTTTTTTTCTTACATCTTCAAACAGTTCCCGGTAATGCCCTTTGCGGCCACGGATTAACGGAGCCAGTAAAGCAATTTTTTTTCCTTTATACTTATTGAAAATATTTTCAACAATTTCTTCTTCACTCCATTTCACCATCTTCTTACCGGTGTTATAAGAATAGGCTTCGCCAATTCTCGCAAACATCAAGCGGAGAAAATCATATATCTCCGTAACTGTACCCACTGTTGAACGGGGATTTTTATTCGTTGTCTTTTGCTCAATAGAAATAACAGGAGACAGCCCGGTAATTTTATCTACATCTGGTCTTTCCATATCACCAATAAACTGCCTGGCATAAGCACCAAAGGTTTCCATGTACCTCCTTTGTCCCTCAGCATAAATAGTATCAAAAGCCAATGAAGACTTGCCACTGCCGCTAATGCCTGTAATAACTACCAACTGATTTTTAGGAATGGATATATCAATATTCTTCAGGTTATGTACCCTGGCCCCGAATACATCAATTGATTCGTTATTATGAAGAGGGATATCTGTGCCGTTGCTATTTTTCCTTGCCATACGATGGTGAACGAAGATACTGATTCGCCTCTTCTTAAAAAGAAGGTTTTAAACGTAACTCAGTAATAATTCAAGATAAAATTTCTTATTTATTATACTCAAGTCAATGGATGAAATCTCTCAAGTTATCCACAAAAAATTATTCTGGCACAGTATTTTGAAGTGTAGGTCTGAATCAATTCAATCATTTTAAAATAGTTACTTATGAAAAAGACCATTGGAATAGTGGGTGGAATCGCTTTGTGTTTATTCTCCGTATCAGTAAATGCACAGACAGAAACACAGCCTACCAAGCCTGTTAACAACTGGGAAGCAAAAAAGAACCCTACTGTTGATTCTATAACATCACAGTATACCGGGAAATATATTGCACCAAGACCTGCCTTAACTTCTGCCGATATTTTTCCGGTCATTGGAAAATATGAATCTTCTGCAAACGCAGACGCTGCGGCTGTCACCATCTCATTGGATGGACAAAACAAAGGAATAGTATGGATAGAAGGATTACCTCATGGTAAAGTGAAAGCAATACTAAGAAAATCACCGGCTGTTTACAAAATTCCTGCACAAAAAACAGAAGATGGAAAAGAAGTGGCTGAAGGAACATTAATTTTTGATAAAGAAACAAACACACTGAGTATCTGCATCGGAAAATTGTATGATGCAGCTAATCCGGCCTTAGTTTTTTCTGCTCCTGTTGAAGAACCGGCAACTACAGTAAAGACATCAAAAACAAAAAAATCTGTTCAACCCAAAGCCTGGATGTATACAGGGACCAAATTGGTTACAGAAACAGCAGCGAATTAAAAAGGATTAAAGGGCTCTTTAACCTTAATACAAACCCTTAAATAAAATGATATGCGTAACCTGTTTAAAAGTAAAAAAGCAACAATAAAAATTATAGATAGAGTAGCTTTTTCAGAATCTGCCAAGTTGGAAGCTATGATGACGCAATGGGACGGTGACAGAAACACCGCCTTTGTTTTCTGGTTTGATGAAAGTTTACGAAGGGCAAAATTATTTTTTGCCGGGCAAACAATAGAACCGGTTACCCTGCTTAGTGTAAGACAAGCAAGTAACGTCCAGCTACAGGGTGAAAAAGCATTTTTTGCCGAGCATTACCCTTTACGAAGCATTGAAGAGGAGTTTTACAAAAAAATGAAGATAAAAGTGCTGACCATTTTTTCCTCTCTTAATGAACCCCTTTTTAATTTATTTGGAGCCGGCAAAATAATAAAAGCCGTTAAACAATCAGGCTTAAAGGGAAGTGAGGTTATTCAACATAAACTGATAAGTAAAGCCATCCGTAACACACAGGAAAAAATTGAAAAAAAGGTATTAATTGACCCGTCAGCTCAGTCGCAACAGGAGTGGTTAGAAAAAAATTTTACTCATTGAAAGACCTAACCAGCTTGAAGTTCACTCGTTTTCCAAACACCTGTTTGCAAAATTTTTTTACTACTTATAGAAATAAGCAGTTTTGTTCTTTATCTTTACTCCAGTTCTTTAAAGATACTTATCAAGAAAGGCAGAGGGTAATGGCCCGATGAAGCCTTGACAACCAGTCCCGCTATTGGCGGGAAAAAGGTGCCAATTCCAACCGCCAGCTGGCGGACAGATAAGTCAGATTAAAAGCTTCAAATATCTTCTTTCAACATATTAAAAGCTCATCTGATTTGCCTGTCTCCTGACAGACAGTTAGGATGAGCTTTTTTCGTTTTACCCTCCGTAACCTTGACGAAGGAGGGTTTACACCACCAAGACTGGCTGTCAACCTCATCTTTCCCGATAAGTAATAAACTTAACCCGGTGGCGGAGTTGTTTTTTATAGCCCCGGAGGGGCGAAATATTAGTAGAAAATATGCCTATAGGATGGTTCCCAAAACTCCGTAGGAGTGATATGTAGAACATGTCGCTCCTACGGAGCTGAATACCATAATTTTTAATCCCCTGCTACTGACATTTCGACCCTTTGGGTCTTAAATACAACTCTAACTAATTAACTCAGCCAACGGCTTAAACCCATTCAGTAAGATTTACTTAAACATAAACAAAAAATAAATTTTGGAGCAGTCAATTAAGTCTATTATTTTTATAGAGTATTTATGCAATTCAGTACAACACATACAAAATCTCTTTTCCCAACAAATTGTTGTTGTATTTGTTGCTATTGCTGTATGCCGTAAGGCATACATACACTCTACACCCAAAAGGACCACCGCCCTGCACTTATTGACTGACACTTTTTTTAAAACAAATTTTCAAACCTTAAACTCTTTTTTATGAGTAACAAACTTCACTTCGAAACCCTGCAGCTACATGCCGGTCAGCAAATTGACCCAACTACTAAATCAAGGGCTGTGCCTATTTACCAAACTACTTCTTACGGCTTTAATAATGCAGCACATGCTGCCAATCTTTTTGGCCTTAAAGAATTTGGCAATATCTATACCCGTATTATGAACCCGACCACCGATGTGTTTGAACAACGTATCGCTGCATTGGAAGGCGGTGTAGCTGCCCTTGCTACAGGCTCTGGCCAAGCGGCCCAGTTTCTTGCGTTAAACAATATTCTGCAGGCCGGTGATAATTTCATCACTACTACTTACCTGTACGGCGGCACTTACAATCAATTTAAAGTGGCCTTTAAACGCCTTGGTATTGAAGTACGTTTTGCTGATGGTGACGATGCGGAGAGTTTTGTAAAGCATATTGATAAAAACACTAAGGCTTTATACCTGGAAACAATTGGCAATCCGAGACTGAACATTCCTGACTTCGAAAAATTTGCAGCCCTCGCCAAAGAATATGATTTAGCATTAGTGGTTGATAATACGTTTGGTGCCGGTGGTTATTTATTTAAACCATTGGAGCATGGTGCTCATGTAGTAGTGGAATCTGCTACCAAATGGATTGGTGGGCATGGTACTACTATCGGGGGAGTAATTGTTGACGGTGGTAATTACAATTGGGGCAATGGAAAATTCCCTGCATTCACTGAGCCAAGTGAAGGTTACCATGGATTAAAATTCTGGGACATTTTTGGTGAAGGCAATCCATTAGGTTTACCCAATATCGCTTTTGCCATCCGTGCAAGAGTGGAAGGGTTGAGAGATTTTGGAGCTTCTCAAAGTCCCTTCAATTCATTTTTATTACTACAAGGGTTAGAAACACTAAGTCTCCGTGTACAACGCCATGTTGATAATGCACTGGTATTGGCAGAATGGTTAGAACAACATCCTTCCGTAGAATTTGTGCAATATCCCGGATTAAAAAGCAGTCCTTATAATGAATTGGCGAAAAAATACTTAACCAATGGCTTTGGTGGTGTACTCAACTTTGGTGTAAAAGGAACTAAAGAAAATGCCAGCAAGTTTATTGATTCACTGAAACTCGTTAGCCATCTTGCCAATGTGGGTGATGCAAAATCGTTAGCTATACATCCTGCATCAACAACCCATGAGCAATTAAGTGCTGAAGAGCAGAAAGCTTCAGGAGTACAATCCAACCAGGTTCGCATCAGTGTAGGCATTGAACATATTGATGATATCAAAGCAGATTTTGAACAGGCATTTGAAAAAGTATTTGCAAAAGAATTAGTAGGATAAAATTATTTACCCAGCGTTCTGTTCCCTGGTTAAGCTTCCGTTCCGCCAGTTGGCGGACTCTTCAGGGTTCAGTCCGCTAATCAACAAATACAATTGACAGAAACGTTTTTATACAAACAATCATTCAAACTGGAGTCAGGCATTTCATTACCCAAATTTCATTTGGCATACACCGCCTATGGTCAGCTGAACGAAACAAAAGATAATGCCGTTTGGGTTTTTCATGCCCTCACAGCTAACAGCGATGCAGCTGAATGGTGGCCGGGTCTTGTAGGCGAGGGAAAATTATTTGACCCTGCCGAATCATTTATTATTTGTGTAAACATGCCCGGAAGTTGTTATGGAAGCACCGGCCCATTGGATACAAACCCTAACACCGCAGCACCATACTATCACCACTTTCCTTTCTTTACCACAAGAGATATGATTCGTTCTTATCAATTGCTAAAAGAGTCCCTCGGTATTACGAAAATAAAAATCGGTGTCGGTGGTTCTATGGGCGGTCAGCAATTAGTAGAATGGGCTATTGAAGAACCGGCGTTATTTGAAACTATTATACCGCTGGCGACAAATGCCTTTCATTCTCCCTGGGGGATTGGTTTTAATGCATCACAACGCATTGCAATAGAAACAGACGAAACATGGAAGCAACCGAATGCTCAAGCCGGAATAAATGGAATGAAAGCAGCAAGAAGTCTTGCCCTGCTTTCTTATCGCAATTATCAAACTTACCAGCTTAGTCAATCAGAAACTACCATTGAAAAAATCATTGATTTCAAAAGCGAATCATACCAGCGGTACCAGGGTGAAAAATTAGCCAGGCGTTTCAATGCTTTCAGCTATTATTTTCTAAGCAAAAGTATGGATGCACATCATGTTGGCAGAAACAGGATTAATACAATAGCGGCTTTGCAACAGATAAAAGCAAAAACACTTGTTATCAGTATTAGCAGCGATATTTTATTTCCACCGGCTGAACAACAATTTCTGGCAAAACATATTCCGGGAGCTGTTTACAAAGCCATTGAATCTGACTATGGTCATGATGGCTTTTTACTGGAGTTTGAACAGATTGCAACAGCTATCCATGAATTTTTATCAATTGCAAAGACAAAAAACTTAACAACACAAGCAATTAACTAATGGGAACTCATCAACAATTAACAATTGGTCTTTTTGGATTTGGCGTAGTAGGCGAAGGATTATATAAAGTGCTGCAACAAACCCCCTCGCTGAAAGCCTCCATAAAAAGAGTATGTATCAAAAATTATAGCAAAAAAAGAAATGCGCCTGCTTCTTTGTTTACAACGGATAAAGATGAATTACTAAATGACCATGACATAAATGTGATCGTAGAAGTAATTGATGATGCTGATGCCGCATTTGAAATAGTAAGCATTGCCCTGAAAAATGGTAAAGATGTGGTAAGTGCCAGCAAAAAAATGATTGCAGAGCATTTACCCGCATTACTGGAGTTACAACAACAAACAGGTAAATCATTTTTATACGAATCAGCAGCCTGTGCCTCTATTCCTGTCATCCGCAATCTCGAAGAATATTATGATAATGACCTGCTGCATTCTATCAAAGCCATTGTAAATGGTTCAACAAATTTTATTCTTACCAAAATATTTGATGAGGGCCTTGACTTTAAACAGGCATTACTACTGGCCCAGCAGGCTGGCTTTGCAGAGAGTAATCCTAAACTGGATGTTGAAGGTTATGATTCAGTAAACAAATGGACTTTTTTATTGACACATGCCTACGGAATTGTTGAAAGCCCGGAAGCTATCTTGTTTAATGGCATTCAGAATATTCATGCCACTGATGCTGTTGTTGCCAGAGCAAAAAAACAGGAAATTAAATTAGTAGCCCAGGCACAAAAACTTACCAACGGAAAAGTAGCTGCTTTTGTGTTACCACAGTTTGTAAATCAGGACGACCATCTTGCCTTTGTAAAAAATGAATACAATGGGGTCGTTATTGAAAGCGGATTTGCCGACAAGCAGTTCTTTTATGGTAAAGGTGCTGGCAGCTTACCTACCGCCTCAGCTGTGCTAAGCGATATTTCAGCATTGCGGTATCAGTATAAATATGAATATAAAAAACTTTATCATCACAAACCGCATCAATTAAGTAATGATATTTTTCTTCGTGTGTATGTTAGTTTTAATAACCTCGCATTTATACCCAGTGAACGGTTTGAATGGATTGAAGAATGGCATGCCCAGGAAGACAGGAAATACTTAGCAGGAGTCATTTCTTTTACTGAACTAAAAAACAATAACTGGTGGAAAGAAAATGACACATCACTTATTCTCTTGCCCGAACCTATTATTGAAGAAACAGAAACCAGGAAGTTGAAGAAAAGAAGCCTTGAACTGGCTGGGATAGATAATAACTGATAGTGAAAAGATAACAGTTCTTTAGCCCATTAAAATTTGCTTTACCCCTCCGGTTGCTTAAAAGAACTATTATCTATTATCTCTTCACTATTCTCTTAATGGAATTATCTTTGTTTTTATGCGGGAGCTATCAGTTGTCATAACACTAATGGATGAACAGGATAATATCAAACCCTTGCTGGAATCCGTCCGTTCGGCATTAAACGGCATTGATTATGAAGTAGTGCTGGTAGATGATGGCTCTTCTGATAAGACTAAGCAACAGATACTGGAATATGCAGACGACAGAACGGTTTTAGTGGAGCTTAGAAAAAATTATGGTCAGAGTACGGCGATGACGGCTGGTATCGATTATTCTCGTGGCAAATATGTAGCCCTGCTTGACGGAGATTTGCAAAACGATCCCATTGACATTCCTTCCATGCTTCAATTATTAAAAGACGAAGATTGGGATGTGGTAGCTGGTAACCGAAAAAACAGGAAGGATGGTTTTATTCTGAGAAAAATTCCGAGCAAAATTGCCAATGCACTTATCCGCCGGATGACGGGTGTTTATATAAAAGACTATGGCTGCACATTAAAAGTATTCAGAAGAGAAATTGCAGAAGAATTGGGTTTATACGGAGAGCTTCACCGCTTTATACCTGTGCTGGCAAAAATGCAAGGAGCAAAAATCACCCAGGTTGACGTTAACCATCATGCCCGGGTACATGGAAAAAGTAAATACGGCATTAACCGCACATTTAAAGTAATGAGTGATCTGGTACTAATGGTTTTTATGCGGAAGTATATGCAAAAACCGATGCACCTTTTTGGCCCTATTGGTTTTGTAAGTTTCGGCATTGGTGCTGCGATCAATATCTATCTTCTTGTTTTGAAGATAATGGGCCATGATATTTGGGGTAAACCACTTCTGATATTAGGATTGATATTATTGCTTGGCGGTATCCAGTTTATCACTATCGGCATCATTGCAGATATTAACACCCGAACCTATTTCGAATCACAGAATAAGAAAACATATAATGTAAGAAAGGTTTACCATGCAAAAAAAGAAGTAACCCACACTTCGGATGTAACGATGTAATTACCGCATTAACATTTCTTCATTCGTCTTAAACCAATCATAGAATTTTTGTAAGCCGCCTTTCAACTGTGTTTGCGGATTATATCCAAGTAGTTTTTTTGCTTTTGTAATATCTGCGAAAGTTTTTGGTACGTCACCCTGTTGTTCCGGGTATTGCCCAATAATTACTTTCTTTCCAGTAATTTCTTCAAGAGCAGTTATAAGTTCCTTTAGAGAGATGGCATAACTATTTCCCAGGTTGATGATTTCAAAGCCTGATTTATCAAAGTGCATGGCTGCTATTATTCCCTGCACAGTGTCATCTACATAGGTATAATCCCGGCTGCTGCTGCCATCGCCATACATTGTTATTGGTTCGCCGGCCAATATTGCCTTTGTAAATTTATGAATAGCCAGGTCTGGTCGTTGCGACGGGCCATAGACCGTAAAAAAACGCAATGCCATAAACCGGATGCCGAAAAGTTTACTGTATACATGGCCTAGCATTTCTCCTGACAGCTTTGTCATTGCATAAGGACTTATTGGCAACAGTTGCTCATCTTCTTTCCAGGGATAGTGATTGTTTACGCCGTACACACTACTGCTGGATGCAAAAACAAATTGCTTTATCCCTTTTTTTTTGGCAACATCAAGCATGGTTTGTAAACCGATAATGTTTGTTTGATGATACGACAACGGATTTTCAATACTTGGTCTTACTCCTGCCTTTGCAGCCATATGAACAATTACATCAACAGGTTCTGGAATCAATTCACACAATTCTTCTGGAGAGGTAACCGCAATGTCGTTGTATAAAAAAAGAAAATCAGGATTGGTTTTAAAATCCCGGATATTTAATTGCTTTAAATCTGCTGAATAGAAGGGGTCAAAATTATCAATACAAGTAATCCTTATTCCCAGTTCATTTTTAAATAATGTCCGGATAAAGTTACTGCCGATAAAACCGGCCCCACCTGTTATTAGAATATGCATGAGGGAAGAAATATGGCACAAAATAGAAAATCCTGCCGAATGGCAGAATTTTAGAAATAAGTGGGAGTAATGTGTAATTATAATAAAACAACACTTTGACGGAGTTACTCAAATTGGAGTTGTATTTAAGACTCAGAGGGTCGAAATGTCAGTAGTGAGTAATAAAGATTCATGTTATTGAGGTCCATCGGAGCTGCCTTTGATATGTATTTTCTACTAATATTTCGCCCCTCCGGGGCTATAAAAATAAATCTGCCAAGAAGTTAAAACATAAAAAAAGTGACCCGAAAGAGTCACTTGATTTTAAGTCGGGAAGACAGGATTCGAACCTGCGACCCCCTGGTCCCAAACCAGGTGCGCTACCGGCCTGCGCTACTTCCCGATCCGAATTAGGAGTGCAAATATAATGGCTTCCGACCTTATTTTACTCCTTATTTTTAAAGAAGATAAAGTAAATATTGGCTCCTTAAGTAAAATACACTTTTCAAGCTTTAATTTACCAAAATCCTTAGTTGGGAATACTGAGCGGATTGGTCATCGAAAAATACATCAGTTTATCCATCTGCCCGTTAGATTCATCATCTAAGTAAACGGCAAAAACGATCATTATTTTTTTACCGTTCAGTTCCGGCATCTTTGAATAAGGGAAAAACAATTCCAGGTTCTTCTGGTTTGCTTTATTGTAACTGACTTTAACATTAGGCAACAAGTTCATTTTTAAATAGGTGGCCGCCGTACCACCCCAATTATAATACTGATTATCCGTTTCCAGATAATAGCCCTCTTCATTGGCCAGTCTTGCCACAAAAAATACCTTACCCAATTTTGAGTTTGTTTTCAAATCAAATACCGGGTAAATAGAGAGGCCCTTCTTAGCTGTATTATTGATTACCGTAAGTTTTGTAAAATTGGTAATATCCACCTTTGGCACAATAAACTTTGAGTCCTTTTTGTCTTTAGGATATAGTGCCGCTATAATTGCTTTGTCGCCTGCGGAAAGTTCATCATTCTGCTTTACAGAATACCCGTTGGTGGTTTCCCAGGGGTTAATAGAATAGTGCATGATGGATTTAGGATCGTAAGTAGTACCATTTGTATAAAACTGGTTGGCTACTTCAAAAACATTAAAGTCAACCTGCTCCCTGCTCCAACCTTGTGTTTCCTCGTAATAATTATAAACGGAATCCGTTTTTTTCCATTTAACAACACCTGGGTAACTCTGCTCATGTAATAAGCCAAGCGAATGACCAAATTCATGTATCACCACACGTTTCAGTTCAGGAATACTCCAATGGTTAGGATCTGCTTTTACCTCACTTACCAACTGGCTCAAATTATAGGGAGGTCTTACACCCTTCTTTTGAAGTTTTGCCGCATAATAGTCCCCATCGGTAAAAAAGAGTGTATCAAAATTTATCGTTTGGGTGGATTGTATCCTGAAATTAGCTTCTGTTCCCACGGCAGAATTATGCCCCAACCCGTTACCCAGTTTAATCCGGATGTTTGTAAACCGGGTAGTGTCCGGCACAAATTTGAAAGTGATATTGGCATACTTCTCCCATTCTTTTGCATATAAAGCCACTTTATCTTTCATTATTTTACTACCTCCGGGCATAAATTTTACCAATAATACTTGCCCATTTTCCCAGGTGTGATAATTATCACTTACTCCCCTTGCTTTTGTAGTGTCCACTTCTTTCAGCATTGCATCACCTACAGTGGTGGTACAATTTGGCCTTGGGAATTTTTGTGCACTGGCACTTATACCAACACTGATCAAACCAATTACAATAATCACAATCCTCTTCATAATACTTGATTTTAATTTCTTGTTCAATATAGCAATCTTTCCTTTTTTGACTAATACCCTTTGCCGGGTATTTATTCGTCTAGCCTGTTTATTGAAATTTACAAGCAACAAAAAAGCCTTGCTATAAATCAGCAAAGCTTTGGTGTTTCTGCGGAGAGGGTGGGATTCGAACCCACGGTACAGTTTAACCCGTACGACGATTTAGCAAACCGTTCCTTTCGGCCACTCAGGCACCTCTCCAATTTTATTTTCTCTTTTTCTCTGGATTGCTATTTCGTATGATTTAACAAACCCTTCCTTTCGTCCGCCAACTGGCGGAACCTCTCCAACACCCCTTTTATTCAGGGGAGGCAAAAATAAAGATTAATTGCTTTCCGCCATACAGTTTTTCTGTTTTATATCAATAAAAAAACCCCGGACTAACCGGGGATTTCTTTTAATATCTTAATTAATCTTCAAAGTATTTTTTACATAGCTGCCAGTTGCACCTTCTGTTGCAGTTCTAATACATTTTCCCTGAAAACACCATCTGTATCCATCAGGTCCTTTACAGTCTGGCAAGAGTGAATTACCGTAGTATGGTCTCTGCCACCAAAATGTTCCCCGATTGTTTTCAATGAGTTTTTTGTAAATGCCTTAGCTAGGTACATAGAAATTTGTCTTGCCTGTACAATCTCTCTTTTACGGGTCTTTTGGAGTAGTTTGTCGTAGGCAACGTCAAAGTATTCGCAAACCATTTTCTGAATGGTTTCGATGGTGATTTCTTTGCTAGATGATTTTACAAAATTTCGTAACACTTTCTTTGCTAGGTCTAGGTCAATTTCCCTCCTGTTAAGCGAAGATTGTGCCAACAGTGATATTAAAGCCCCTTCCAGTTCTCTTACGTTGTTACTTATATTATAGGCAATATACCGAACCACCTCTTTAGGCATTTCCAACCCATCATTCTTCATCTTTTTCTCTAATATCTCAATACGGGTGTCATACTCTGGCACCTGTAAATCAGCACTCAGGCCCCAGCGAAAACGGCTGAGCAATCTTTCCTGAACTCCATCCAGATCCTTCGGAGATTTATCAGAAGTAAGAATCAATTGTTTATGTGATTGATGCAAATGGTTGAAAATGGCGAAGAAAGCATCCTGTGATTTTTCGGCTTTGGCGAAAAATTGCACATCATCTATAATAAGAACATCAATTAACTGGTAAAAATGGATAAAGTCGTTTATCGCATTGTTGCGGCTGTGATCCATAAACTGGTTGATGAACTTCTCAGAACTTACATACAATACCACTTTATTAGGGTGCATTCTTTTCACCTCATTCCCAATAGCCTGAGCCAGGTGGGTCTTACCCAATCCTACACCACCATAAATAACTAAAGGATTAAATGAGTTCGTTCCGGGTTTGTCGGCCACTGTTTTACCAGCACGACGGGCCACCCGGTTACAGTCGCCTTCTATAAATGCTTCAAAAGTATAAATGTGATTCAGCTGCGGATCAATCTGCATTTTTTTAAGCCCCGGTATAACGAAGGGGTTCTTAACAGGATTATTTATGACTAAAGGAAAATCCATTTCGTTATTTGAAAAAGTTTTAAATCCTTGTCCGCTTACGTCCATTGTAACAGGTTTGTTCTTGCTGTTACCACTGTCCACCATAATGCGGTATTCAAGACGGGCATCTTTGCCCAATTCTCTTTTCAATGTCTTCGCTAATAAATTTACGTAATGTTCTTCGAGATATTCGAAAAAGAATTGACTTGGCACCTGTATGACCAGTATATTATTCTTTAACGATACCGGATGGATAGGTTCGAACCAGGTTTTGTAATGCTGCCATTCAACAATGTCTTTGATGATTTTTAAACAATTGGTCCAGATTTTTTCAGCATTATTCTCCATCAGGTTAGTAAGCAGTTTATACCGGGTTATCTATAGTTGTTCGTCGAAAATGGTCCAATAAAAATCTTTACACAATGTTCATAAAAAAAGTTGGACAGGGAAGCGAATATCATCATTTCTTTTATAAAAAAAAACTTTTACCCACCTCATTTTTGTGAAACAGAAAGATTATGATTTTTAGTCAATTTTTTGCCGGAAAATTTGGAAAATTCAAAATCTAACCTACCTAAAATAATCCCGGCAAAACCCACCTGGTTGACAACCGTATCATCTCCTTTTTTGTTCTTATACACTATCGGGTTGTCCAAAAAAGTATGTGTATGGCCACCAATTATCAGGTCAATATTTTCCGTTTCTTTTGCCAGCACTTCATCACTCACTAAATTACTTTCTTTATATGAGTTGCCAAGATGTGATAAACAAATAATCATATCACAACCCTCTTTTCTTTTTAAATTGTCTGCTTGTTCATTTGCTTTTTGAACGGGGTCAAGATATTTTGTTGCGCCAAACAAACTATCTGGTATCAATCCTTTTCCTTCGATACTTACTCCAAACACACCAATCTTTAATTTGCCTTTTTTAAAAATTTTGTATGGCTGTGTTTTGTTCTCCATCGGTGTACCGGTAAAATCATAGTTACTTACCAGCATTGGAAAGTTGGCATGTTTGCTTAATTGTGTGGCGAGGTTTTCCATACCCGCATCAAAATCATGATTGCCTATTGTTGTAGCATCATACTTCATAGCCGACATGGCTTTTATTTCAGGCTCTCCTTTATATATGTTGAAATAAGGTGTACCCTGGAAAATATCGCCTGCGTCAAACAACAGAACATTCTCTTCTTCCTCTCTTATTTTGCTGATCAACTTTGCTCTTCCGGCTATACCTCCCAAACCCTGGTTACGGCCACCATCCATGGGAAATGGATCCAGGCGACTATGTGTATCATTGGTGTGCAGGATAGTGAGCTTTAAAGGATTGAAATATTCCGCCGCCTGTACTATGGAAGGCCCTGCCAGTATAACTCCTGTCGATAATGCTGCCTGCCGTATAAATTTTTTTCTATTGAGCATTACTGACCCGGTTTTCAATTTTAGCACTTATATTTTTTCCCTGGCTCTTTTCTTTTTTTATATAATCAAGTAAAGCATCCCGCATCAGGTAGCCATTAGTTATTTGCGGTACCTTACGGAGCATATCTGCATTATCACCACCGTTGGCTATAAAATCTGAATTGGCAATTGTGTAAGTGGCATTGGGGTCTATCGGCTTTCCTCCTACTGTTACATTCACCGCTTTACTGCCTGCCTGTCCGGCAGGCAGGTTCTTTATCTGCATAGTCATCCCGGAAACAGGCCATCCGCCTTTTGCTGCTGCCAGATCCAGTACCTGTTGCAGCACAGTCCCTTTCACCTTTTGAAGTATCAGTAAATTATCAAAAGGCATCAGTTCAAATATTTTGCCCGTTGTTATATTACCAGCAGGTAACTGATTCAATCGTATACCACCACTGTTTACAAAAGCAACATCCACTTTTGTATTATATTTTTCAGCAGCCATTATCAAAATAGCATCTGCCATAAAATTACCAAGGCCACCCTCTGGTTGCTTTTTATCCAAACTAATCGCAGCCACGCCTATTACATCGTTCATCGTTTTATTGACAGTGTTGCTGTATGGTTGCAAAAAATTTACTATGGAAGAATCTTTTTGCTGGGCGTCATTAATGCGGTATGTCTTGTACTGAAGTGACTGACTTTGGTAAAAAGTATTGCAGGATAACCCTGTAACTATAAGAAACAAAAAAAGAAAAGCAAAAGGGGGATTTTTTTTCATAACCAGTGGTCTTCTTTGAAGGTATAAATATTTTATCGGCACAACAAGGAATTCTAAAAATTATTCCTGATTTATTATTTGCATCTTTGTACTACTTCAGGATAAAAACCTGACAATATGCAAAAGACTATTTCCTTTAAACTGCTTCCATCAGAAGCAAGCAACGAAACCAGCGTTACAAAATATATTGCACAGGCAGCAGCAGTAACCGTTTCAGCGGTTTCCGGCTACATAATCTTAAAACATTCTATTGATGCCCGGGGGAGGCAGCCCTGGATAAACCTGTCGGTAAAGGCATTTATCAATGAACCCTTTCAGCCAAGAGAAGTAATACCCTTTTATTTTCATGATGTAAAAAATGCCAACCACCGTGTAATAATAATAGGTGCAGGCCCGGCCGGTTTGTTTGCTGCATTGCAATTAATTGAAAAAGGCATCAAACCCATCTTGCTGGAAAGAGGAAAAGATGTAAGAGCCAGAAGAAGGGATCTTGCAATACTTAACAAAGAAGGCGAAGTAAATCCGGAAAGCAATTACTGTTTTGGAGAAGGTGGTGCAGGTACCTACAGCGATGGCAAGCTATATACCCGCAGCAGTAAAAGAGGCGATATTAACCGTATCCTAAACCTGTTTGTTCATTTCGGTGCTGAAGCACAGATACTATATGAAGCACATCCGCATATAGGCACAAATAAATTACCGAATATCATTACAGCCATGCGAAAAAAGATAGAGGCTTGTGGCGGTGAGTTATTGTTCGAAAAAAAAGTGGTTGATTTCATACTGAAAAACAATGAACTTAAAGGAGTAAAAACTGCAGATGGCAATTCCTTTGAAGCAAATGCTACTATCCTTGCCACTGGTCACTCAGCAAGAGATATTTTTGAATTACTTCACTCCAAAAAGATATTAATTGAGTCAAAACCATTTGCGTTGGGTGTAAGGGTAGAGCATCCGCAATCATTGATTGATAGTTCGCAGTATCACTGCACAGTGAGGGGAGAATTTTTGCCCCCTGCTGCTTATAGTTGGGTACAGCAAGTGGATGGTAAAGGTGTTTTTTCCTTCTGTATGTGTCCCGGTGGTATTATTGCCCCTGCTGCCACTTCTTCTGGCGAACTGGTGCTGAATGGCTGGAGCCCATCTAAAAGAAATAATCCTTATGCTAATAGTGGTATTGTGGTGACGGTGGAGGAAAAAGATGTTTTGAAATCAATTAAAAATGTGGCACATCCCGATTCTTTCGGGAAAGAATTAATAATTAATAATTCTGATAGCTCATTGTTAATGATGGAATTTCAGAAGTCTGTTGAGGTGAAAGCTTTTGAAGCTGGTGGTGGAAAGTTTGTAGCCCCTGCACAGCGGTTGGTTGATTTTGCAGAAAATAAATTATCGTCTTCATTGCCTGATTGCTCTTACTTACCGGGACTTAAGTCATCATCATTAAAAGATGTTTTGCCCACCTTTGTTCACAAAAGTTTACAACAGGCATTTAAAGAATATGGTAAAAAAATGCGGGGCTACTTTACTAATGATGCCATTGTAGTTGCCACTGAATCAAGAACCTCCTCCCCTGTCCGTATTCCAAGAGATGCAGAAACCTTGCAACATCCTCAAATAAAAAACCTGTATCCATGCGGCGAAGGTGCTGGTTATGCCGGTGGCATTGTTAGTGCTGCCATGGATGGGGAACGAATTGCCAATATGATTGCTCTTAAAGTTCTGTAATTATTGAGCTGCCTGTTTCCGGGAAATAAGTAGTTTCTTTTCTATCAGTTCATTTTTTTTCCAGGCTTTACTTTCTGCCTTTAATGCGTCTTTATCTTTCTTTTCAAAAGGTTGTGAAAGAAGAGAAGATAATTCAGGCTTACCAGCATCTACCCAGGCGGTGTACCAGAAATCAGCAATCAT